>JAIPIC010000006.1 GCA_021734865.1 Candidatus Woesearchaeota archaeon
ATCTTTAAGATTTGGTGGAAATAAGTAGTTTTGATTTCTATGTGATTTAATATACGCCATTTGAACACCTCATTGAAGAATTATATTAATTTTAGAGGTGTTAAAATATAAAAAATCATCGAATTATCGGACAGCCTCACTACAAAAAGTACACCAATTATATGTGATTAGTCCGTACTGGCTTTCAGAAATGAGAGTATGTTATGTTGGTCTCGATAATAATTGTATAATGAGTCAAATCAGGGCATATTTTGAATGAACATAAGAATTAGTAATATCTGATATTACTTTTTGTTGACCTGAAAGTATTCTTTTATTGATTTCGCCAGATAATAAGCTGCTAATTTAAGCTCATTTCCAACATCCTCCCATTCGAGGTCTTCATGTTTCTTCCTATTTGTTGAGTCTTTGTGTTTTGGTTTTTTCTTTGAATCGATGGTTTCTGATTCTTCTGGGTGAAGACGTAAGAATATGTTTACATAACCTAATATGACTACAATCAGAAATACTAGTATAAATACTAATACAGATACTGATTTCAGGCCAAAAATGGCATATTGCTTTGTCACCTGACCCATAGTTCTGAATATCTGAAAAATGAATTCAACCAGAATCACTGCTCCAATTCCATTGAATATCGGTCCTGGAATATTTAATGGAAAGTTAAATACATAAAACAATTCTGCAAGATAAAATATAAAGGACATAATAATAATAATGCTTAAGTTAATATTAAGAAATTCTATGACCTGTACCGCTGTTGAATTTTCAAGATTTACTGTGTTCAGTGCCCAGAGAACTAATAAAAACATTACCAAAGATATGATCTTGGACAATGTCACACCCAATACTGTTTTTTTTCTCATTAGGAATGGGGATATGTAAAGAGTATTAAATTCTTTTTGATACTATTTTCGATATTATTTTCGATATTGTTTATATTATTCATTTATATTTTCAATATCATATAGTGTTAGGATAAATCTAAAATTATCAGGACAAGTATGAATTCTGTTCTTGACCTATACTATTTATAACAATTTATATATAAGAATCAAATACGACAAATTAAGCATGAAAGCAACCAAGAAAAATGCAAAAATAGGAGAGATTATTCTCGGAGAGGGCCATCCGGTCAGAATTCAGTCAATGTGTAATACTGTAACGACTGATATTAAATCAACGCTTGCGCAAGCTAAATCACTTGAAAAGGCAGGCTGTGAGATTCTGCGTTTTGGAATCCCTGACCAGGAAAGCATTAAAGCATTGTCGGAGATTAGGAAGCATCTGAATATTCCTGTTGTGGCTGATATTCATTTTGATTATAAACTGGCAATCGCAAGCTGTGTGGTTGCAGACAAAATTAGGGTCAATCCTGGCAATCTTGGCGGCACAGATCGTCTGAAAACCGTTATCGAAGCCGCAAAGAAACATAATACCTGTATCAGGATTGGTGTGAATGCTGGGTCTTTGGAGAAGCGCTTTAACAAAATCCCTATCCATGAAGCGTTGGTTCATTCAGCTATGGATTATATTAGAGTATTTGAAGAGATTAATTTTGAGAACATTGTTGTGTCATTGAAATCGTCTGATGTCCAGACTTCTGTTAAAGCATATCGCCTTTTTAGAGAAAAGTCGGGTTATCCTCTTCATGTTGGTATAACAGAATCAGGCAGCGGTGAAGAAGGGATTATCAAATCAGCTGCTGGGATAGGAGCTCTGCTTGTTGATGGTATTGGAGATACTATCAGAGTTTCACTTTCGGACGATCCTGTGAGAGAGATTGAGGTAGCTCAAAAGATTGTCCAGGCTGTTGGTTTAAGGCAATTTGGACCTGAATATATATCATGTCCGACATGCGCTCGCTCAAATATTGATGTTATTTCTGTCTGCAAGAAGACAAAGGAATCTCTGATAGATTTTAATCGAAGAATCTCGATCGCTGTGATGGGTTGCGAGGTCAATGGTCCTGGAGAGGCTGCGCATGCTGATATAGGTCTTGCAGCTGGTAAGGACAGGATTTTAATATTTGAGAAAGGTAAGATTGTCGAGAGAATTGACAATACTGGTCCGATTGACCAGATAATTGAGTTGTTCGTTGATAGGGTCAGGAAATTTAAATAGATCAAATGAAGAATATTGTGTCTCTTCCTTCTAGGATTATCTTCTGAACTGTGAAATGATAACTAATTGACTTTTCAATAATCTTAAATCTCGACGATTCTGTGAGAATTGATAGTGCAATGCAAAAGTTTTTTTTGTGTTTTTTCTCACTCAGTACTCGCTTAATCTCATCCATCGCCAGCTCAATATCTTCAACGTGATGCAATGCACTGACTGAAACGATGTAATCAAAGAAGTTATCTTCATAAGGCAATTCTTCTGCTCGTCCTAGAGTCAGTTCTGCATTGACATGATTCCGTTTGGCTAGATTTAATAATTCCTTCGATGGATCTATCCCATATTTTTGACAATCAAAGAATTTATCAGAAAAAAAAGGCCCGCAACCGATATTCAGCAATTTTTCGTTGGGTTTTGGTCTGATTTCATTTGCAATAAGCCTTATTTTATTGATCTGTTCATCTTTATGCAGGTTAATATATGTCGGACTGGATATGTCATATTTCTGACCAGCATCTTTCACTGATTCAAAACTTACTGTTCGGTCTTTTAACAACTTAATGTCCAGTTCAAGTTGGTCATATATCTGTTTTTGCTTTATCGTCAACGATTGATGCCTGTGCTGCTACGAGTCTTGCTGCAGGCACCCTATATGGTGAACAGCTGACATAATCCAATCCGGCCTTATGGAAAAATTTTATTGATTCTGGCTCTCCTCCATGCTCTCCACAGATCCCGATTTCAAGACTAGGCTTTGTTTGCCTGCCTTTCTCTACGGTGATCTTGACTAATTCTCCTATTCCCTCCTGATCAAGCTGCTGGAATGGGTCGTAAATAAATATGCCTTTTTTCATGTATTGGCTGATGAATTTATCTGAGTCATCTCTAGAAAATCCAAAACCCATCTGTGTAAGATCATTTGTTCCAAAGGAGAAAAAATCGGCAGATTCTGCTATGCTTCCTGCTGTTAAGGCTGCACGAGGAACTTCGATCATTGTCCCTATTTTGTATTTAATATTAGTGTTATGTCTTTTCATGATGCGATTTGCGGTTCTGTTGATGATCTCTGATACAAATTCTAATTCCTGTTTTGACCCTATTAGCGGAACCTCAATCTCAGGTATTATCTCCTTACCTTGTTTTTGAAGCTCGGATGCTGCAGAAATTATTGCATGCACCTGCATCTCTGCAATCTCAGGATATGTTATTGCAAGACGACATCCTCTGTGACCAAGCATGGGATTAAATTCCCTTAGACTGTTGATTTTATTCTGGAGATCTTCTTTGGATACTCCCATCCTGTTTGCGATTATTTCAAGGTCTTTATGATCAGTTGGGAGGAATTCGTGCAATGGAGGGTCTAGCAAGCGAATTGTTACTGGGAGTCCCTCCATTGACTCGAATATCCCTAAAAAATCCTTCTTTTGGTAAGGCAGAAGCTTGAGCAAGGCCTTTTTTCGACCTTCTTCGTCATATGCGAGTATCATTTCCCTCATAGCATTTATACGATCTTCCTTAAAGAACATATGTTCAGTCCTGCAGAGTCCTATGCCCTGCGCGCCAAATTCTCTTGCTTTTTTTGCATCTTCGGGGGTATCGGCATTTGTTCTCACAAACAGACTCTTAAATCCATCAGCCCATGATAATAGGAGCTGCAGATCTTTTGAAAATGCCGGTTCAGTTACATCTAATTTTCCAAAGTATGCCTCCCCAGTAGTTCCGTCAAGAGTCAACATATCTCCTTCCTTCAAAATTTTACCATTTGTTTTGACTGTGCGCGCTTCATAGTCAATTATAATATCACTGGCTCCTGTGATGCAACATTTTCCCATCCCCCTGGCCACGACTGCAGCGTGGGAAGTTATCCCTCCTCTTGCTGTGAGTATACCCTGTGCTAAATGCATTCCTTCAATATCATCAGGCGATGTCTCTTTTCTTACCAAAACAGCATCTTCATGTCTATCTGCCATTTTTATGACTGTATCTGAATCAAGTGCAATTCTACCAACAGCTGCACCTGGGGAAGCAGGTAATGCTTTGGTAAATAGATTTTCTTTATTTTTAGAACATGGATCAATCTGTTTGTGGAGAATCTGATTAATATGGACAGGACTTATCCTCATTACAGCAGTTTTCTTGTTTATGATCCCTTGTTGGACAAGGTCTGTAGCTATTTTGATAGCAGCCTGAGCTGTCCTTTTGCCTGTTCTTGTCTGTAAGAGATAAAGTTTTCCTTTCTCAACTGTAAATTCAATATCTTGCATGTCTTTATAGTGGTTCTCAAGTTTTTCGCATACTTCCTTGAGTTCTTTGAATACGTGCGGCATCCTAGTCTGGAGTTCACTTATTGGTTGTGGTGTCCTGATTCCAGCGACAACATCTTCTCCTTGTGCATTTATAAGATATTCTCCTGTTAGTTGATTAGTTCCACCAGATGGATTTCTTGTAAAACAAACCCCTGTTCCTGAATTGGTGTCCATGTTTCCAAATACCATAGATTGAACAGTTGCGGCAGTGCAGATATCATGAGGAATATTGTTAATCCTACGGTATGTTTTAGCACGGTCATTATCCCATGACTTAAACACAGCTTCAACAGCCATGATTAACTGAGTATGCGGGTCTGAAGGGAACTCCCCATATGAAGAATATACTATTTTAAGGTATTCGGTAACGAGGTGTTTAAGATGAAAAGCAGAGAGTTCCTGATCAGATGATACACCCGCAGTTTTTTTTATTTTTGATAGTTCGTTCTCGAATAGCTCCATCTTAATTCCAAGAACTACATCCCCAAACATCTGTATAAATCGTCTGAATGAATCCCATGCAAATCTTTCGTCGATTTTTGCAAGGACTTCAACAGTTTTTGAATTCAATCCAATATTCAGAATTGTATCCATCATCCCAGGCATTGATACCTTTGCACCAGAACGAACTGAGACAAGCAAAGGATTTTCATCGTCTCCGAAAGTCTTGCCAGTTTTTGTCTCAAGAATATCAAGATGTGTCCTGAGTTCTTCAAATAGCCCATCAGGCAGGCGCATAGTTGTATTATATATACGGCACGTCTCAGTTGTGATCGTAAATCCTTGAGGGATGTTAAGATCGATTGAAGCCATTTCTGCAAGATTTGCTCCTTTTCCACCCAAAAGTCCAGCCATATCTTTACTGCCTTCATTGAACGCATAGATATACTTAATTTTGTTTCACCTCTTGTAATCTTGAAATTTCAGGGGAATTCATAATTACCTGCATAAAATGCAAATTTATTATATGACATCCTCATACTAAATATTACTTTGTATTAATATTATATTATAATGATATATATACTTTTTTAATGTCCGATACAATCGGATGTTATCATATCAATGACTTTCGTTCTTTCAATAGCCGAACAGCCCACTAAGATTATGAGTGTCCCTCTGGTGAGTATATAAGTCAACATATAATATCAGATAATAGGTGTTAGTTTCAATAAGCGGGCGAACTAAAATATAGTCAAAATTTTCAATTTTGAAGAATTATAAAATAGGGCAGGTTTTTAATTTGGTCTTTCGTCGTATGTTATGCTCAATTTTATCGGGGGCTAATAGTTTATAGGGCTCATTTCTTTTATAAAGCGATATTTATATAGTAGAACACTTATGAATAAAATATGGACGCTAAGAACATTCTTTCAAAAATATGTGCTTCAATATTAGGAATTATCGTAGTTGGTTCATCAGTAAATTTACTCCTTGTCATAATTTTTACAATTTTCTTTGTTATAGATAAACCAGAATCAATAAGCGACTGGCTTTGGATATTATATTCATTTGTTGGTTTATTTAACATTATAGCTGGGATATATTTCGGATTAAAAATCTATAAAACCAAAAGCATTTGGTATACAATTTTTAAACCATCAAAAAATAAAGCACTTATAAGTTTGGTTTTATCTATAATTCTTGTAATTTTATCTCTTGTATTTTCTGGCGGTAAATCTTTTGTGAATGTTTATACTTTTAGACCAATGTCTCTGATTATTGGAATTCCATTATCAATTATTTCATATTTCATTTTTTTTTATCCATTTAGTGCATTGTGCAATTTCATTTATCAATATAAAAAAGATAAATTATTCAAAAAATCAAAAGCAATAGTAATTATATTATTGATTCTTCTAAATCCAATATTCATTGTATTTGGCGGAGCAATGGGTGCTGTCTATAGACAAAGAATAATGAATGAACCCTGTGGTGTAAAAATTGTCGCATTTAATGAACCCTCTCCTGCTAAAGATTCTGGAATGCAAGTTGATGAAATAGTTGTTAAAATAAATGATTTTGAAGTCGATTCTTTGAATAAATTAAAAGAATATATGGGTGGTTATGATCCATCAATGGATTTGATAATCCATACAGAATCAGATTCATATTCTATCGAACCATATCTCCAAGATGGAAGATATATATTAGGAGTAAATTTAACTCAAGAAATGTGTAAACGTTCTTTAAGGAAATGAGCCCTTAATTCTTGTTCTTGATTGCTCACTGTGTTCGCTAGATAGAACGCCCAAAAAAAAACTTTTCTGCCGAAATCAGACCCCACTACGTAGGGTCTAAGAGCATAATAAGGATCCCGATGGTTATACGACAATTAACTCGGAGCCAGCCTCAATAATTTATTTACGCAAGATTTATATTATAAAGAATATATTTTTACTTATATGGAAATCAATGATTTAATTTTCAAAGAACTTCTCAAAAGAGGATATAAACTTGAGGGAAAAACTCGGGTTTGGGATGTTGCTGATTCTAAGTTGTGGTATCTTATTCCGAAACAAGCACAAGGTTTTCTTGATTTAAGCAAAACTGAAGGATACAAGAAAACCATTATTGATAAAGAGGTGTCTTTGATAAAACAAAACATGAAAGATTTTGTTCACGCTTTACCAAAAACTTCATGCAATATAATTGATTTAGGTTGTGGCGATGGACAAAAAGCCTCTCTGTTTATTCATGAATTAGCAAAGCACATGAAAATTCGATATTGCCCTATTGATATTAGTTCTTACATGGTTTCAAAAGCCGCTAAAACTATTCGTAAAATGAAAGTCGGAGAAGTTTTGGAATTTCGTTGGAATATTTCCTACTTTGAGAATCTAAATAATATTACTCCTCTTTTTAGAGAAACCGGCTTTGAAACTCATTTCATGATGCTCTTAGGCAATACCTTAGGAAATTTTGACAGAGAAGATATATTGCATGGAATAAGAACAAGCATGAACAAAGATGATATCCTTCTGATTGGTAATGGTTTAACAAATGGAAATGCAAATTGGACAGAAAAATACAAAGACACCATAATTAATAATTGGCTTGTTCAAATACCACAACAATTGGGTTTAACAAAAAAGGACATTGCTTATGATGTTCGTTTTGTCAATTCAAGAATTGAAGAGTTATATATTTTGAATAATGACAAAACTATTAAACACCTCGGAAGAACATTAAATTTCAAAAAAGGAGATGTTATAATTACAGCAATATCATATAAATACACCAAACCCGAGTTTAAGAAAATACTTGAGAAGTTCTTTTCTAGCGTGAAAATATATTCTGATTCTAGGGATACATATGGTCTTGCTCTATGTAAAAGGTAACGGCTGACTCCTGCGTCATACTGTCGCTCCGTTTCCCTCCACGATTTTCTCTTGCAGAAAAAACACATAACAGCGATTCCGATATTATTTGCTGTCATATCGAATAAATCCAGATTATTGGCAAAATACAAAACCTTTATAAATGAATCACACCTCCACGGGCTTAGTATTCCCGTAAACTACGTTTTGACACGAGTAATCGTGCATCATTGCTTAGTAGGGTGGAGGTTAAAATGGATGACCAAACAATAAAAGAAGCTATAGCAAAAATTAAATCAGATAGCAAGAAAAGAAATTTTACTCAGTCATACGACTTAATTCTAAATCTTAAGGATATTGATATCAAGAAACAGGATGGCCAGATAGATATTTATGTTAATCTTCCTCATCCAACAGGCAAAGTGATCAAAGTTTGTGGTCTCGTAGGACCAGAGATGATTGACGATGCCAAAGCAACATTCCATAGTGCAATTGTTCAGGATGATTTTGCCAATCTAGCAAAGAATAAAAAAGAAATGAAGAAAATCGCAGAGGAATGTGATTATTTTGTGGCTCAAGCTAATATAATGGGTAAGGTCGCAGGAGCTTTTGGTAGGGTACTCGGACCAAAGGGAAAAATGCCAAACCCAAAAGCAGGATGTGTTGTTCCTCCAAAAACTAATCTTAATATTTTGCAAGAAAAACTTGGCAAGATGGTACATGTTAGTACAAAAAAAGAAGCTATCATTAAGATTGGTGTAGGAAAGGAAGATTTGGATGATAAATCAATCACACAAAATATTATGCATGCTTATAATACAATTGTTCATCATCTCCCTCTGGAGAAGAACAATCTCAAATCAGTACTTCTCAAATTAACAATGAGTAAGACTGTTAAACTGGAATAGGTGTATTCGATGGCACATGTTAACGAGCAGAAAAAGAAAATCATTAAGGAATTTCAGGACCTAATTAAAAATTATCCAATCATTGGAGCAGTAAATATGCAGGGTCTTGCTACTCCTCAGGTTCAGAGGATGAGAGCAAAACTTAGAGATACTGTTGTCATAAAAATGACCAAAAGAAGGCTTCTGAATATTGCACTGGAAGGTATGGAAAAGGATAAAAAAGGGATTTCCAAGCTAAAAGATTATCTTCAAGGTATGCCAGCAATGATATTCACAAAGGACAATCCGTTCATATTGTTCAAGACTATCCAAAAAAATAAATCGACAGCCAGAGCAAAAGCTGGTCAGATTGCACCAAGTGATATAAAAGTCAAGGCAGGTGCAACATCATTCGCTCCAGGACCTGTCATCAGTGAATTTGGATCAATTGGTTTAAAAACAGGTATTGAAAATGGAAAGGTAGCTATCAAAGCAGATGCAGTTGTTGTCAAAGAGGGCAATGAAATATCTGCAAAAGTGGCTGAAGTCCTTGGAAAATTAGGTGTAGAACCGATGGAAATCGGGCTGGACCTTACAGCAGTCTATGAAGACGGATCGATTTTTGACAAGAACGTTCTTGCAATCGATGAAAAAGAATATTTCGATCAAATCTCACTTGCTCATAAGTATGCTTTCAATCTTGCATTCGAAACAGATTTCCCTGTAAGGGAAGTAGTCGAACTAAAGATTGTCAAGGCAGCAAACGAGAGCATGAATCTTGCAGTCGAAGCCGGTATTTACAACCAGGATTCGGTAGAAAGGATTTTAAGCATGGCGCAGTGCCAAGCTATGGGTTTGAAGTCAACAGTTAATGTTTAGGAGGTTTTAGAAAATGGAATATGTTTACGCAGCAATGTTATTGCATAAAGCTGGAAAGACAGTAGATGAAGCTTCTGTAAAAAAAGTCATGGAAGCAGCTGGAGTCGAAGTTGATGATGCTAAAGTTAAAGCTCTAATCGCAGCACTGGATGGAGTCAATATTGATGAAGCAGTGGAAAAAGCAGCTCCTGTAACAGCAGCACCTGCAGCAGCAGCGCCTGTAGCAGAAGGAAGCGCACCCGCAGCAGAAGAAGAAAAGAAGGAAGAAGAAGAAGAAGAAAAAAATGAAGAATCAGCTGCGGCTGGACTCGGAGCTTTGTTTGGATGATCAGGCAATAGCCTGATTTATATTTTTTAGGTGTGGTATTTGCTCAGCAAACAGGAAAAAAAAGACGTTCAGGATAAACTTAGTAATGCAAGGAAAGAGATATCTGACATCCGTAAGATTCTCAATGATATCAATACTGAGAAGGAGTCCTGGTACGAGAAAAAGGAAAAGGCTCATAATGAGATTTCTACCATCCTGTCTGGCGTTCGAGAAAAAAAGAAAGAAAGAGATTCTCTGACCAAAAAGGTTAAAGAACTTAAGAATGAACGTACCACACTAAATTCTCAAATTTCTGAAAAAGTCAAGAAATTAAATGAACTCAAAAATAAAAAGAGCACCACTTCTACAAAACTCAATATCAAAGGTAATCCTGATAAGATTATAAAAGAGGTTGAAGCTCTGGAACTTAAGATCGAAACAGAAGTGATTTCTTTTGAGCAAGAAAAGAAACTGATGAAAGTCATTAAGGAAAAGAAAAAACAGCTTGATCAATCTAAGGATATCATTGACATTGTAAAGGATATTCGAGAATTAAGTAAGGATATCAGGGATCTTCGTAAGAAAGCTGAGCTAATTCATAAAAGCATCAAGCAGACTGCTGGTGAATCTCAAGTAATTCATGAGGACATCATTTCCCGTCTAAAAAAAGTAGACGAACTTCGTGAGAAGGAAGAAGAGGCTTATAAACAGTTTTTCGAGTTCAAGAAGCAGTTTGTTGAGAAGAATGAAGAACTCAAGTCAAGGCTTCCGAGCATGAATGAACTGAGCCAGATTATGAAGGAAGATAAAAAAGAACATATTGCTGAGAAACAGGAAACTGAGCGAAAGACCATAAACCAACTTAAGGAAGAAGTCGACGATAAGATCAAGAAAGGCAAAGTCTTGACAACAGAGGATCTCTTGGTTTATCAGAGAACAAATATGGAAAACGACGCTAAAAACATGAAAGATAAAGCAGAAGCTTCAGAAAAAAAGAAAAAAGATAGTACAGACGAGAAATTTGATAAAGAAGATAAGAAGAAAGTTAAAAAAGAAGCTAAAAAGACAGTTCCAAAGAAGCCTGATAAAGAAGATAAAGAAAAGGACAACGAAGATACAAAAAGCAGTCCTACTGAAGAAATAACTTCAGAAAAAGATACAGCCCGAACTAAAAAAGTTGAAGAATAAAGATAATCTTTTTCTCTTAATGCGCAAAAGATAAACAACTGCATACAAGCCGTAAACAAGGTACCACTATCGATTTTTGCTCTGCTATCTGATTTATATTTTTAGCTTATCATATTTCTAACAAAAACAGATAATAATTAGAGAATTAAAAATTAACCCAAAGCTCGTCGCACATCAACTACATCAACTGAATTAACAACGCTTATCTCTGCGATTTCAGCTTCCAGATCATCAGTTGAACCGATTTCTTCATCCATAATGAGGGTTAGCATCATTGCTTTAAGGCCGAAAGCTATTTCCTGTAATTCTATCTTTTGGACTTTCCCGCCAAAATTCTCGACCAGAATTCCAATTTTTCCTTCAACTTCCTTCAGATCAACATCAGGAGATGTCGGCATTACTTTAAGTGTCAAATATACATCAGCCATCAATTCCACCTCAATTTGGACCTTCAAAACCGCATTCTGGACATTTGTACAGTGCTGCGATCTTTTTACAGGATTTACACCTGACTATTTCAGACTTACCACAATTAGGACAATCGAACTTGGTTACTCCTTGTTCGTTTTCCACGCTTTTTTTACATGATATACAATTCATAATCCATCACATTTCAATTTATATTGCTGAGAATTAGTCTTGCCTTTTAAATATTGCCATTGTGTCCACCTCTGGCAGACAAATATGTCACTATTGTGGAGTTCTAATAAATCTTTTTAAAATCAAGACCTTATGTTTCTCATTGGGGGTTTAATGGTAAAGAAAAAATCTAAAAGCAGGTCTGTCCCTAGACCACCTAAGAATTCTGAGACTCATACGTTTCTTTATTATGAAAAAATTAAGGATTATGAAGATAATCTAAGAAAAAGGGAGAAAGATGTGCACTCAAAAGAAAGAATGTTACTATCTGAAGAGAAAAAACTTGAAAAAAAGAAGAACTCCATCTTTCAATTGAAAGAAAAAACCGATTCTTTACATGAATTAACAGAAAGAAGAGATAAAAAGATTGCTTTATATGAAAAATCCCTTGCTTCTAAGGATAAAGCACGACTTCTTGAGTTATCAAATCTAAAAGAAAAAGAGAATGAACTCAAAGAGCAGAAGCAAAAGCTCGGAAGAGAGATAGATGAATATCATAACAAGTTAGGAGATGTCATTTCAAGAGAAAAAGAACTCAAAAAAGAACAGAAAACTCTTGAAGAGCAGAAACGGGCTGTGATAGACCATGAAAAAACTCTGACCGAAAAGGAAGCAGCAGTTGAAAAACATAGGAAGAAGGTAGATTCTGAACTGGCAGTTGTATTGGAAAAGGAAAAGATGCTTGACAATACAGTGAAGAAATATGAAAAAGAGCTTGCGGAGATAAGAAAACGCGA
Source organism: Candidatus Woesearchaeota archaeon (assembly GCA_021734865.1). Taxonomy (GTDB): domain Archaea; phylum Nanobdellota; class Nanobdellia; order Woesearchaeales; family JAIPIC01; genus JAIPIC01. The sequence goes on from JAIPIC010000006.1 coordinate 12,385, forward strand.
GAAGATTTTTGAAGAAGAGGAAAAAAAGCTATTGGACAAGGCTAAGGTTATATTAAAGAAGAATGAAATTCTTGAGGAAAGAAAATCCCAGATAATTAAGAAGGCAAATGAGATAGCCAAGCAAGAACGTGTATTAGAAAAGAAAAATAGTGATCTTGACAATCTTAAAGCAGAATTGCAAATGGAAATTGCAAAGTATAAGGAGCATCAGGAGCACGCCGATAAATCCAAAAAATTATATCAAAATAAGAAAGAGCAGCTCAAGGAAGAGGAAAAAAGGATTGAATTTGAGAAATCAAAGGTTGAGCCCAAGCTGGAAATGCTTGAGATAAAGGCACATGCTCTTAGAGATAAAGAAAATATTTTATCCAAGAAAGAAACAGATCTTCTTAAGAAATCTGCTAAATTAATTAAGGATTCTGAGAAGTGTGAAACACAAACTAGAAAAGTTAACGAGAAGGAAAATAAATTATTAGAACTTGAGAACGATCTGAAAAAGCAGCAGACTAACTTAGCTGAGATGAAATCAAACCATGATAAGGATGTTGCCCAGCTTCAGAATAATATCGATATTTGGACAGAGACCAAAAAGAAAGCCGATGCTGACCTAAAGCAGCTCAAGAACGATAAGAAAACTTTAGAAGAAGAAAATAGGAAGCGTCTTATTGATCTTAAGAAAACTGAAAAAGCCATATCCGACCACGAAAAGAAGGTTGATGCCGAATTAAAGGATCTGCAGAAAGAGAAAAATGAGCTTTCTAAACGTGAGGAAAAAGTGACATCGGATGGAATACTTGTCCAGTCAAAGCTTAAAGACATAAATGAAACAGAAAAAAATCTAATTGAGAGAGAAGAACAAATCAAGTCTCTTGAGAAAGAACTCCAAGCAAGAACTAATGAACTTGACAAGAAAGAAGCAAACTTGGTTAAGAACGAAGAAAAGCTTGAAAAAGACCGGGCCTTCCTGACTGAGATAGAAGATGAGATAAAAGCAGAATCTAAGATTCTTCAGAAAAAGATGTTCGCACATCGAGAGAAGGAGGATGAACTTAAGATAATGGATCAAAAGCTTTTGCATATGAAAAAGCAAGCTGAATCATATCAGAAGGAGTATGAGAGATTAAAAGCAGATTATGATAAGATTATGGATAATATCAAGTCAAAGAATAGCGAATTGAAAGATTTTGATAGGAAAAAAGCTGAGCTTGAGAAAATTATAAGTAATCTGGAATCAGATGCTGCCAAGCAAAGGGAGCACACAAATAAGTATAATGATGCGGTAAATAAACTAAAGGAAACTATAACTCAGTTAAAACAAGATGAAGCAAGATCTTCAAAAAAGCTTGATGTGGTAATGAACCAGCTTAAGATTGCTGAGATCAAGCGTAATGAAAACCTTCAGATTGCACAGAGATATAAGGACGAAATTGCAAGAGCAAAGAAAGAGCTTGACAATTTTACGAATGTTAAAAAATTCTTCAACACAGAGATTAAAAAAGCAAAGGCAGCCCTAAAAAAGAAAGATGCCAAGACAGCCGGTTCAATATATAAATCTTTAAAAAATCAGTATGCAAAGACTGATGGTCCTCAAAAAGAGAAAATGCACATCCATATGGATCTGTTAAGGCTTTACGAGGAGATCAAATCATTGAAGTGATTCAATCGTTGAGATCATATTGTCATTTACATTGAATTCTATATCAATAAACTTTTTGCAGGTATCTATATTCGTCTCAATGTGTTTGGTCATATTTGTAGTCTTAATTTTACTGCCAGGCGCAAGAGCCATGTATGGGATAAGCATATCTGCAAGATGGGGATCAATCGGTACTTTCGATTTAATAAGTTCTTTGAGTCTATTAGATGCTTTCTCTGCCACTCTCTCAGATGAGACACCCTTTTCACCCAATTCATCAACTCCAAGAGCCCAAACATTCTCATCGTCATGTGTCAATAATGCCCAAATACATATCACACTTCCAGGTGACTTGGTCTCTGAACTTTGACAGCTAATATTTACAAATTGGCAGATCTCTCTACATAGCAATTCAGCCATACTTTTTTGGCGTTCTGCGACAGTTTGCAGGGAGAGACTACTGTGTGAGATGCCCTGTATAGATACAAGTTTTCCAAATATGGAAAGATCAAATGGCTTAAATGCCAGTCCATTAGGCCGGACTGTCAATTTGACCTGGCCATCCCCTTTTGGATAATAACCTCTTCTTATCACATTCAAATCTGTGTCGATATTCAATGTTCTTATGAACACATTCTTCAAGTAATCGATACAAGGAGCAAATTTGACATCTGTCCCCCCTGTGATAGTTAAAGAAAACTGCTTTCCTAAAGCTATTGTAGCTGGTAGAATGCTTTGCAATAATAGTGGAATCGATCCTGCTGTGCCTATATCCCATTCAAAATTTCTTTTAGTAATCAATCCGGGTATAAATTCAAGTTCTGTTGAGCCAAGTTCATTGCCAAATGCTCTACTCTTAGAAATATTGAGGAGTATATCTATACACGACTTGTGCTGGGGTCGTAATCCAGGTTTTGGCCTTTTGGATCGTATATTTATCATACGGAAGGGTATATTCTTGACCATTGACAGAGATAAAGCTGTACGAAGTATCTGTCCCCCTCCATTTGAACCGTCGATTTCGATCATTTTTGATTAATATAGCTGTATATACAACCAAATTTGGCCAAGCATATAATCAATGAGTTATTTTATACAATGTTATATGACAAAGAATTATATAGTTTTAGTTATTAAAAATGCATATGTTGAAGCTTAATATTCGCAGGAAGCTTTTTCACTTGATTTTTGGCCTTATTATAATCGTATTGCTGATATTTGGACTAATTGACAGATATATCTTGTTGATATTATTGTTTTTAGGAGTTCTGCTATCACAGTTCATCCATAGAATCCCTGTACTGCATAAAATCTTGCAACACTATGAAAGACCAAAAGACCTAATAACAATGCCAGGTAAGGGTGCTGTGGCTCTTGTAGCAGGTATTGTAATAACATTATTCATATTTCCTAAGGATATTGCTCTTGCTGCGATTTGTGTGCTTGTGATAGGCGACACTTTTAGTGCGATTGTTGGCCTAAAGATTGGCAGAATCCGGTATCCTTATAGTCAAAAAACCATTGAAGGTTCTATTGCCGGTTTTATCGTGTCTATGTTGGCATGTTTATTGATATTGACGCCAATGCAGGCTGTTGGATGTGCTTTTTTTGGTATGCTGGCTGAGTCTTTTGATATCTTAGAGGATAATATATCCATACCTATTGCAGCTGGTATTACAGCATTCTTTTTGGGAATGTTTTGAAGGAGTTTATTATTTTAAACACCCAAATATTGATATCATTATAAGGTCACAGTTACCTGTTACTACTAAATGATGCAAAAAAAGCGAAATATTTATATATGTGGATATCTATTCCCACTACCAGATAGTATCAGAAGTTAGTATTATGCAATATCATATGCACTCTCACTTCATGATCACCTCTTTTTTCCCGGCAAGAATCTCATTTCGGTGGGATTCTTGCAGGGTTTTACTTTTATAGATTTCAGAAGGTAGATAAGTAAAATAATATCAAAACCCAGAATAATTAGGTTTATTAAATAAAGTACAGATTAGAATGATGGGTTTTAATACATAAAAAGGATTATTCAATCCTTTCAACCTTTTCAAAGGAAACAACATAAAGCTGTGGTTTTCCCATTTCTCTTTCGGGTTTCCGAGGGTTATAAGAAACATTTTTCTTTGCTTCTGCTCGCGCTTTATTAAAATTGTAAAAATTACCCTCCATACAAAACCCAACAATAGGCGCATAATCATGCCCTGTATAAATAGATGTACCCTTTAGGGATTCATCGATGTGTGTTTCTTTTGGAATTGAACTTCCTCTTTGCATAACAGTATTCATTGGTGTATCAGACCAAATATTAGCTCCAGGAATATTGGTCAACCATAACAAATTAATATTATCTTTTGTTCTTTGTGCAATATTGATAAAATACTCAGAATTATTTAATACTGGTATATTTCTGTACTCCATTCCAACTTGTAAATTATTAAATACATCATCTAATGAACGAATTGATCTTTCTACTTCCTGAGCAGCAGAACCATTGCCATTACACTGTATTTGTCCCATAACCAATCCGATATGGTCTTTTCCAAAGAAGGCTTTTTCCGCCCATCCTAATGATTGTTCTCCTCCAACCCTACTATCAGTAGCTAAAACATAACCCCGATCATCTTTCTCAAAAAAACTAACTATTGAATGTATTGTCATATAAATGTGTAAAAGTATTGACCTTATAAATCTATAAGTAATTAGTCTCAGATAAGTAGTAAATATTATTGAATAATAATTAAAAAATAAGAAAAAACAAACTCACGTCCGTCCGAAATACTTATCCAACTCCCATTTGGTGACCTGAGTGCGGTATTCGTCCCATTCTTTCTGTTTGGCCATGACATAAATATCAAATGTGTGTTTGCCAAGTGCCCTTTTGATCACTTCGTCCTTCTTGAGATAACCCATAGCTTCACCAAGTGACCCTGGAAGCGTCTCAATATTGTTAAGAGACAATTTGGCTTTGTCAAACTCATATACATCCTCCTCAATAGGCTTTGGCGGCTCCATGCCTTTTTTTATGCCCTCCAAGCCGGCTTGTAGCATTACAGCAAATGCCAAGTAGGGGTTGCATGACGGGTCTGGGCATCTTAGCTCTGCACGTGTTGAATTCTCTCTTCCAGGGCTATATCTAGGTATCCTGATAAGAGCTGATCTGTTTGTTTTGGCCCAACAGATATAGACCGGTGCTTCATAACCTGGAACAAGCCGTTTATAGCTGTTTACGGTCGGCGCTGTGATTGCACAGAATCCTTTTGCATGTGCCATCTGACCTGCTACAAAGCTTTTTGCAACCTTGCTGAAGTTGTAGTCATCACTTGGGTCAAAGAATGCATTTTTTCCTTCTTTAAACAGGCTTTGGTGAACATGCATACCTGATCCATTTTCTCCATATACTGGTTTTGGCATGAATGTTGCATGAAGTCCATGTTTGTATGCGATGGATTTCACTGCGTGTTTGAACGTAATACATCTATCTGCCTGTGTTAAGGCATCTCCATACTTAAAGTCTATCTCATGTTGTCCTGGTGCTACTTCATGATGGCTCATCTCAACTTCAAGTCCCATTGACTCCAAGACATAAATGATCTCTTTTCGGACGTCATTGGCTAGGTCTCTGGGTGAATAGTCAAAATATCCGGCAAAGTCATGTGTTGCAGGCTTAAAGCTTTCTGTTTCTCCGCTTCCATCAGATTTGAAAAGGAAGAATTCCAGTTCTGGACCAACATAATAGGTATAACCAAGTTCTTTTGCTTCCTGCATTGCTTTCCTAAGGATAGTCCGGGGAGATCCTCCAAAGAGTTCGCCATCTGGTGTATAGATATCACAGATGAATCTTGCTGTAGCTCTCCCTGAGTTTTCCCAAGGAAGGATAGCATAGGTTTTTGGATCTGGTTTTAAATACATATCACTCTCACATATTCTTGTGAATCCTTCAATTGAACTTCCATCAAACCATGTCCCTTTTTCAAGGCTTTCCTCTAATTTTTCTACTGGTATTGTCACAGCTTTGATCATTCCATGTAAATCAGTAAACTGCAACTGCACAAATTTCACGTTGTCATCTTTTGCTTTTTTAAGTATCTCTTCTGTTTTCATTCTCAGACCTCCATCCGTTGAATTTCTTTTATAGTATTAAGCTCTTCAGATGTGCCACCAATCGCAGCTTCATCTAACTCCCCTGTTCTAATTCTTGCTATTTGATCTAAAGGCAGTACAAATATCTTGCCGTCTCCAATTTTACCTCTTTTTGTTCTTGCACCTCTCATTATTGCTTTGATGGTTTTCTCAACAAAGCTTTCGTTTACTGCTATCAGCAGCATGACCTTTCGATGGAGTTTTATTTCTTCAATAACTCCTCTGTACCCACTCATATAACCTTTCTGTTGTCCACAGCCATTTACATCGATAACTGTCATCATATGGACATCATTTTTCCAGAGTGTCTGTTTGACGTCAGGTAACTTTTCAGGTCTTATGATAGATATTATCATTTTCATTGGTAATCACCTAATTATTTGATGCGCTGATTGGAAAGTCAGCGTAAGCTTCTGCTCTATGTTCACAGATATCAAGTCCTCTAAGCTCTTCTTCTTTGCTTACTCTTAATCCGATTACTATATCGATTGCCTTAAAAAGGATCAAAGATACAAGGAATGTCCATGCAAATACTGATATTACACCTAATGCTTGTGTCATCAGGAGGTCGATTCCACTTCCATTAAAAAGGCCTCCATCTATTGCAAACAGGCCAACCGCAAGAGTACCCCAGGAACCGCAAACTCCATGGACTGAAATTGCACCGACAGGATCGTCTATCTTGAAGGCTTTTTCAAACATCTCAACAGAAAATACGACAATAGCTCCACCTATTGCTCCTACGAGAATTGCACTACCTGGACTAACAGATGCACATCCTGCAGTTATGCTTACAAGACCAGCCAGAGCGCCATTAAGACTCATCCCTATGTCTGATTTGCCGTATTTTATCCATGAAACAAACAACGCAGACATGGCTCCAGCAGCTGCGGCCAGATTGGTTGTCACTGCAATTACAGCAATGCTTAGATCAGTACCAGATGTGGTTGATCCAGCATTAAATCCGAACCATCCAAACCATAATATGAATACACCAAGCGCTGCCATTGGAAGATTGTGGCCTTTGATTGCTTTTGGTTTGCCCTTGAGATACTTGCCTAGACGAGGTCCGACGATTATTGCTCCTGCAAGTGCTGACCAGCCTCCTACTGAATGCACAACTGTGGATCCGGCAAAATCAACCATATTAGATAGCCAACCTCCTCCCCAGATCCAGTGACCGACAACAGGATATATGAAGGCAGTAATTACGAACGAGAATGCGATATATGCAGAGAACTTTGTTCTTTCGGCTACTGCTCCGCTGACTATTGTGGCAGCAGTGGCAGCAAAAACTACCTGAAACATCCAGAATGCATATTGCCAGGGATCTGCTCCGGACAGGAAAAAGTCACTTGCTCCAAAATAAGCAGTCCCTGCGCCAAACATTATTCCAAACCCAATAGCCCAATAAGCTAGTGTTCCAACACTAAAATCAACTAGATTCTTCATAATGATATTACCTGCACTTTTTGCTCTTGTAAATCCAGCTTCAACCATTGCAAATCCTGCCTGCATGAAGAATACAAGAAATGCTGCCAGCAACATCCATACAGTATCCAGTGCTATTGCATTACTCTCTGGGCTTGCTGTTTCTTGTGCAAATACGATGGGCACTATCCCAATAATCGCTATTACAGCTATCGCTACAACCTTTTTATCCATACTATTATTCACCTCACATCAAAAAAAACTATGTAAAAAGTAGTCCAAAATACATATATAAATTTATTTGAACAAAAATTGAACAAATATGCAAAGAATATGATAAAATTTATATATATGTTTAATCAACTATACTTTTGAAGGAAATTATTAAACAAACATTTAACATGAAAACCGATCTGCTTGATAAGAAAATAATCAACTGTCTGATTAAGGACTCAAGGCTATCATACCGCAAGATTGCTCAGCAGACAGGGGTTTCTGTAGCTACGATAATGCATCACGTTAAGCATCTTGAGGATGAAAAACTTATCAAGAAATACACTACTTTGGTTGATTATGAACATTTGGGATATGATATTGAAGTAATTATAGAGATTACGATATCGAAGGGTAAATTATTCATGGTTGAGAAAAAAATTGCATCAAACCCAAGTGTTTACGCTGTATACGACACAACTGGAGAATCTGATGCAATCATTATCGCGCGTTTTGCTAATCGAAGAAAGATGGATAATTTCATCAAGAAGATACAAGTCTATGATTTTGTAGAAAGAACACATACCAAATTAATTCTAAATACAATAAAAGAAGAACAAATGAGATTAATTTAAGCTCGTCTGTGCTGCATTTTGCCGCGCTCATAACCCATCAAGTTTTTGGACTTTTGCTTAGCCATATTATTATATGCTAATAGCTTGGAAAGATTATTGTCTTTTTGATGGTATACTTCCCTAGGGTTATAACTTAATTTGTTACCTAACAATTGGTCACGTGACAATTTATTACCCGATACCATACTCAAAAGATCAGTTCCTTTCTGATACGGCCCTGTTTTTTGGCCCATTAATAGAGCTGGTGATGCCTGTGCCAGTTTATATTCAACTGGTTGTATTGTATTGTAACTTTGCGGCGCTCCTCCTCCACCTCCTGGGGGATCTCCTCCAGGTGGTGGATCAGGTCCAGGTTCTGGAGTAGGATCTGGAGTGGGATCAGGACTAGGCTCTGGTGGAGGTGTTGGGTCAGGATCTGGTGGAGGAGTTGGTCCTGGTTCAGGTGGTGGTTGTGGTCCTGGTTCAGGTTCTGGTTGTGGTGGTGGATCTGGTTCAGGCTCTTCTGGTGGAGGTTCAGGTTCTCCTCCTCCCCCCCCTGGTTGCTCCTCTTCCACTTTCTCCTCTTTTTCAGGGCCTTCTATTGCTCCCACAAGATAGCCAAAAGCTGCTGCTTTTGCAACTCCTATTGCTAATCCAGCTGCATAATTAGGTGCTTTATTTGAAAACTGCACCTCAATCCTGCCATCTTCTGTAACTCCTATGTATTTTGGATAAAGATTGCTATCTGATGGTGTAGCATACGGGACAAAAAGAGTTCCGTCAAATTCGGGTGTATGATATGTCAATTGAAGGAAATTAGGTTCGTCATTGAAATATATGTTTCTAAGTCCAGCACCAACTGCAAGTTTCATGTCATCGGCTTGATTTAGCAGTATTGGCATAGCATCCTGATGATAATCAAGTGTAGTGGTGTGAAAGTGATCAACAATTTTAGCAATTCCATAATCAAGAAGTGCAAATGCCCCACCCATGATTGCTGTTTGGGTCATAAGATCAAGGGTTTTTGAGCCGCTCCAGTGTCTAGCAAGCCCATATGCACCTGTGCCTGCTGCTGCCATCATTGGTGCTTTAACTGAAATGTCAGCCACTGCTCTAAGATCTGTGCCAGATGCTTTAAAATATGGGGTTTTTGACATAGGATCAAAGAAATATGTTACAAGAGTCTCATTGAGATTCCTGTCGGTAACCATTGTTATGCCCATCCTATGATCTGTTTGTTTGTTTTTTGCATTGAGAGCGCCAGTTACATTTAGACCTGTCTCTCGAAGATTATAATTTTCCATAGCAACAGGCTTATTGACAATTCCATCTTCAAATCTGCTCAATCCCGTTGTTTTTACAGATAATAATGGATTATTAAAATCAAGTTCATAAGAGAAAGGAGTTATAGGTCCTGGCTGCGCTAGATTAGCTTCTCCACGTACAAGATAGCCAGTAAAACCTGAATAAGGCATTACATTTGAATCTATCCACTTTTGACTTATTGCTTCCATATTAGCAACTGACTTTTTTCCCTGTTGGATTGTCTGTTCAAGTGTACCTGGTGCTGGAATATAAGACTGTAATCTTTGGAGTAACTGATTTCTTGCATCGATTATTTGTCGTGACTGCGATTCAGTTATTGCAGGCGGGTTCTGAGCGTCGCGTATGACAAGTTCTGTTCTATGGCCTGTTGCACAACCACTTCCAAATACTAGTGCCTCCAGAGCACCCATACCCCATGCAATTCCTCGGAATACTTTTCCTTTCATTTTATCCCCTCTGCCTCATATTCCCACGATAAAACCCCTGTTGTGGGCCAATGTCACGGGTGAGAGATGGGTCTTTATATTGGATATTCTCCTTCAGTCGTGTATCCAGTCTGGGTCGAGCAATATTGATCCCTTCTGCTGAAGCTAACATAGCTGGTTGCAGTGGTTTAATTCCAAGATCTTCTGAATTGTATATTGGACTGAATGGATTTTTGATATTTGGATTTATACTATTGTAATCCAATGATCCAGTTTCAGGCGGATAGCCTCCAGCTCCACCGCCTCCAGATCCTGGTGAACCTGTAGGTGGGTCTTCAGGTGGATAATTTGGTGGTCCTCCTCCTCCCCCAGGTGGATCTCCTCCTGGTGAAGTAGGTTTATTTTTACCTTTCTTATCGTCATCAACTTTAGGATAATCAGTTAAACCCAAAAGATATCCAAATGCACCTGCTTTCGCTGTATCAATGAACATTCCAGCCCAATAATTACTTGGTGCTTTGTTTGAGAATACAACATTTAGCTTTCCACCATCTGATGTTACAGAGTGTGGATACAATCCACTCAGATTACCAGGCCTATACTGAACAACAACATTTCCTATATCTGTTCCATCCTGATATTGTACTACAAGTAAATTTCTTGTATCAGGACCCATGAAACGATTCCATGTTGTATTGAATGCACCATATACTGCGCTGTCTTTTTTGTCTTCTGGTGGGTTTAGCAATAGAGGCATTGTATCTTGTGTGTGGTATACTTGCCTTGTATCAGTAACATGATTAACACCAGCATCAACAATATAACTTAATAGTTGGAATCCTGCCCCTATGGCCAAAGCAGGGACTGCTGCATCAAGTGCAACATCAAGAGCAGCTCCTGCTGCAAGGTGCCAGCCTGTTACTGCTGCACCGGCAATAAGAGGAGCTCTAAGACCAATATCCACCATTGCTTTATAATCCTCAGTTGAAATATCAAATTGTGCTGTCTTTGCGTTAGGGTCAATTGTATATATTACTCGAGTGTCATTAGGGAATTTTTTTACTGTTACCTCGACATCCATGTTTGCAGTTTCCTGTGTTCCTTTGATATTTAGTATTGTAGGAACATTAAGGTTCAACTGTTTAAGATCATAGTGTGACATTTTTGTTGGATTGTCAACTATTCGATCCACCAGTCTGCTTGCATCGCTGACTCTTTGTGACATAAGTGGGTTACCAAGATTCATCCAGTATGCATCTCCATTTGTCATACCTCCATCAGCTGAGAGATTGACATTTCCCATTATGACTGCACCCTCACCCTGATTTGGGATTAGGCTTTTGCGAAAATATTGATCATTAAATTGAATTACACTTTCCAACTGTTGTGCATGTGCCTGGGTTGTCTGTTCAAGTACTGCTTGAGGATTTTGGTTATTCCTCTGTCTTAGATTTCTTTGTATAGAAGCAAGGGTTTCCTCTCTGCTCTGTCTGATTCTACTTAAAAATTCCTCATCAGCTTTTTGTTCTTGAGTATAAGATGGTTCAAGTGGAAATTTATGGATGTTTACTTCATGTTGTCCGGTGGCACATCCACTGATAACTAATCCAACTAATCCAGTTCCCCCAATTGCAAGTGCTGTAGTTTTATTCATCTTTCTTCAGAATACCATCTATCGGTTGTCCAATCCTTTGATTCTGGTGCTGTCTGTCTAGGTTGTTCAATTGCTCCGTTATTAAATGCATTAAGGGCTGCTTCCATCCTGTAAGCACCAATATCGGTCTGTCCATGCTGGATCACTGACGCAAGGTTGTTTCTCAATGCATTTGAATCCCAACCGTTCAATGCTGACATCACTTCCATTTCAGAAGCTTTTACTACTTCAGGCAATATGTCCACTTTGTGTCCATTGATATCGATTTTACCATCTCCTAAGAGTGATTTATCAAATACATTTGTTTTGTCTGTAATTCTCATGCCATCTAAAACTCTCCACATGGCAGTTTCAAATGAATTATAGTCTGTTGTAGCATGCATCTGAGGTGTTTGGTTACCTGCCCATCTGCTAATTTGTGGTGCCCATTCTGATCCTGTATTCATCAGTGGATTATCTTCATTTCCGTTAACATTCCCAAAATAATTTGAGTCTATTGATGATAATCCTCTGGATGTCCAGTCAAGATAATTTGATACTGATTCTGGATTAACATTCAATGCATTTGCAATGTTTCTTGGGTTATTAAAAAGGTCATTTGTAATACCAACCTGTGCAGTGTGAGCTGTCGGGACTGTTCCAAAGATATTTGTATCAACAAGTCGACCGATTGTTTTTCCTGGTCTGCCAGCTACATCACTTACTACATCCATCAGTCCATTGGGAAGATTCTTTGGATCAATGTTTAGATCATGGTATGTGACTAGCATCTGTCCATTTGGTGATATTCCTAAGACCGAATCTCGGATATTTCCATCAACATTTGAAGAGAATCCTATTCTTTGAGCTTCAGAAGGGCCGATGTAAAAGTTGCCTGTGTCCCCTCTTTCTGTCATAATAACAGCCATACGGTCCTGATCTGATACTGTTCCCATCTTACCAGGATAACTGTAAAGGTTTGCCTTGATTGCCTCATTAGCTTTTCCATTTGATGCATAATCATGGTCTGAAATTATTAGATCTGTTTTAACATGATCTACAGGATTCCATCCTGGTGATGAGCCTATTGAATATCGACTTTTCAGGTCAATTACTGCTGTATGTGCAGTTGACGTTTCTGTATGTGCAGGTTCTACTACCGGTGCTGTATGAACAACAGCTTGTACTGGTTTTGCATCACTGCCTGGGAAGATTACATTCTTTGGATCATATGTTTTGTTCGTGACAGATGATATCCATTTGAGCATTTTTGGGTCTGTGGCTGCATCTCCATCATGGTCGGTTGCGAGTGCAAAACCTGCTCCCCATTTACTGTGTGCCCAATCAAAGCCCTTGGCAGCTTCATCGTTCCAAGCGAGAACACCTTTTTCTAATTCAGTTGGTGTTATTTTATGATACATATTTTCTCTTTTGCCGTCCCCGTCAAAGTCTCCATAGATTCTTGCCCACAGATGTGTTTCCTGTTTAGGATTAGAACTTGGATCAAGCATTGTTTGACCCATTTCTCTGGCGATATTATTTATCCTCATGAAATATGTGCCATCATTGCTCATTGAAAGTGAAGCTTTTGTGGATCCGCCATGTGAATTAAGTGCTGACTCAAGGCCATTTAATCTTGCAACTTCAGATTGTTCCAAAATTGTTGTATCAACTTTCCCTGAGTATGGGGCAATATTTTTCCAACTGTTATGAGACTGATTCCATAGGTTATCGTCTCCAACATGTACAACTGTGCGAGGAGATGATATTGTATTTCCAGAGGAATCTGTGGCTTTGGCTGTTACAAGGTATGTTCCACCATTAACAAGCGCTTTCTGATTAGATACATCAGTCGGTTCGGCGTTATCAATTACGACTTGCCTAGATGTGGCATCTGATGCTTTGAAATCAATTTTTAGATCATCTGTTGCGCTAATGCCAGTAATCTGCGGAGCCATTTTACCATAATCAAAATTATACTGTACTATCAGTGTTCCATTTCCTGCCTGATCTTTTATATCCAATGAGATATCATTTACACGACCAGTTCTCAGAACTCTGTCTGGGTCATAACCTGCTTTTTCAAGAGATTTGACTATGTCAATTGAATCTCCAGTTCTGACTAGATTATCAGCAGATACTGAGGATGTTACATTTACAGCTTGACCATGCTGTCCTGGAACCGGGATTTCACCGACACGCACTGTGCTGTGGTTATAGAGGAAATCCTGCTTTGTGGTATTATCATTTAATCCTTCAATTTTTAGGAGAGGATTTGTCATTCCTACTACACTTACTCCATGTGATGAAGGGGCCTGGCTGTCATAAAGGAAATTGCCGATTGTAGCTTCAGTTTTGTTGCCAGCATTATCCATAAGGTTTAAAGTAATAGGATTTTGAAATCCTTGATTTAGAACCTTATCCGGCTCAAAGCCTTGATTTTCAAGCGATTTGATAATATTGACTATACCATTATCATATGCAATATGTTCACCGGTGATTTCAGCACCAGATGCAAAGTGGATTGATCCGTTTTCAAATAATTTTGGTGTAGCTGTAACATTGTCTTGAAGCCCCTGAAATTTAAGGAGCGGTGTTATGAAACCGGAATTGTCCTGTACTTGTGAAATTGATTTATAAGTAGGTGGTAGTGTATCACTTCCTGGTGCATGTGAGTCAGTACCAGCTGATTCTCTGAAAACAGGCGGAACAGCTTTAGCATCCAACCCATCAGCGGCTTTGGCTGATGCAAAATTAGGTGGTACTGCATATGCATCCAATCCATCAGCAGCTTTGGCTGATGTAAAATTAGGAGGTACTGCATTTGCGCTTACACCATCAGCAACCTTGCCAGCCGGAGATGAACTCAATGGATCGACTTTTGCCAAAGGAGCTTCTCCTGCATGGACCTCAGTAGGATTAATCAGATTATATCCCATAAATCCTGCTGTTGTGAGCAATCCAGCTGAAAGAGCTGCACCACTCAGTGCACCTGTCATTGTACCAAATGTTGATTTTCTATAAGATTCAGAGTTAGCTGACGCAATTTTGTTTGCTCCATAAGCAACTGCTGTAGATGATCGTCCCAGAGAAAATAATCCAGCTGCTGATGCAAGGTCCCCAGTTGCAATTGCTGCTCCGACCCCCAAGGTTCCAAGCGCTCCTGTTACAAATCCGCTTCCTGTGTCGATGCTCTTATCTGTACCTATGCCATGTCCTCTAAATTCCTGAGCTGCATTGCTTGCTCCATATAACCAGGAGGTTGCATGTCCGATTCCTGTAGCCATCACTCCTGTAATGATAGCAGCGTATGCTGCTTTGCCTTCACCAGTTTGTGGAGTCATGGTTTTAGCAAGTCCTGTTGCAAACTTCATGGCTTTACTGTCACCAGAGCCCCTATAAACTCTAAGAGGTCCAGCATTCCAAAGGATGTCATCTGTATTCTTAACTGCTCCTTCGACTGAATATCCAAGTTCATTTGCCAGTTTAACAGCTGTTTTTTTTCCAAAATATGAGTTAACACCATGTTGTTCAAGGTGTTTTGCCATTGCACTTCCTTCGATAACGTTGTTCTCTGATATACTATCAAGTGTAGCTGCTACTCTATCGATCTCCTGAGCTTGGTATTTTGGATTAACATACTCATGTGCAAAGAAGACTGGTGTAAAAAATTTGCCGACACCTCGGGCGACCTTATGTATGGCTGATCTTTCTGTTTTATATATAGGAGCACCGACATCTACTGCAAACCTGACATTTTCCAAATGTGATTTATATTTGTCAAAAGCACCTGAATCTGCTGCATCGACGCCTGTAGCTCGTGCGATATGATTATCATAAGCTTTTTGCGTTATGTTGTCAAGAAGTCCTTTAGCTCTATCTGCTGTTTTAAGTTCATTAGTTACAGCCTGATATGCTACATTAATAGAGTTTTGTATGTCAGAACCTGCCATATTTGGCATCGGTGCCTGCTTTATATCTGCCATTGGTTGATATGCCATTATGATCCCACCCCAGGATGATTATTATTAAACAACTGATATGATAAAAACTATATAAATGTTTTGTTTTGTTATCACGTAACAATAGTTACAGTAGACCTAAATTAGTATATTTCATCTTTCTTCCCCTGCACAAGTGATTCTTGTAGCATAATTTAAAATAATATTTAATCATGCTATCAAATATGGATTGGAAAAAGATTTACAGCAGGAATATTGCGTCACTTTCCCCTATGTCAGACATTGGAGATGCTGCCTTTAGGAGGCTGTGTTATGATGGAGGGTCAAAGATAAACATGATTCCTTTGGCCAATGTGTCAGGTATCAAGCGTAAGAACAAGCGTACGATGGAGATGATTGACCCGCAGCATGACAAAGGAAAGATTGGGCTGCAGCTGTTTGGAACACTTGAGGAAGATTTCTATCCATCCGATATATCATATAATTATGATTTTATTAATATAAATATGGGATGTCCTGCTTCAAAGGTGATGAAGGTTGGAGCAGGTAGCGAACTGCTTGTTGATATTAATAAGAGCGTCAGACTTCTTTCTAAATTTGTCAATAAGTGCGATCTGCCAATCACTGTCAAGATGCGGACTGGTGTAAACTATGTTTTTAATAATATTAGAGAAACAGCAATATTATTAGAAAATACGGGTATTGAAGCCGTTTTTATCCATGGAAGGACTAAAAAACAAGATTATAGTGGTTTTGCAGACTGGGAAACAATTTCAAGGTTTAAGGAAGCTTTTTCTATACCAGTTATAGGAAATGGAGATATTAATGGACCTAAAAAGGCAAGTGAATGTCTAAACGTCGACATAAAATCACGGGTTGATGGTCTACTCATAGGACGGGCTGCGAGAAACAACCCAAATATATTCCATCAAGTAAATAAAGGTATCAAATGTAAAGATCCATATGAAACTGTAGCTATCTCTGGAGACGATATAAGACATTTCTTTCAGAAGTATATCAAATATGCATTTGATTTTGATTGTTTCAGACTATCTACAGCAAAGAATGTTGCAACGAATATGGTCAGGTCCATGGAGAATTGTGCTGAAATCAGACGTGCAATATCTGGATCAAAGGACGCCGAAGATATGACTGATGTATTATCTGCTCTATGAACTTCCAAAAACTATTTAATTCAGTTTGGGATATCCACAAAGAATGTTAGTAGGTATTGTTGGTAAACCAAACTGCGGAAAATCGACTTTTTTTAAGGCTCTTTCTCTTGCAGATGTTGAAATTGCAAACTATCCATTCGCGACAATTAAACCTAATTCTGGTGTTGGATATGTCAAGATAGATTGTGTGGATACTGAATTCAATGTTCAGTGTAATCCCAGAGAAGGATTTTGTGTTAATCATAAAAGATTCGTACCTGTGCAGCTCATTGATGTTGCAGGTCTTGTACCTGGCGCCTACGAAGGTAAGGGGATGGGCAACCAGTTCCTAGATGATCTACGGCAGGCTGATGTTTTGATCCATATTATTGATGGTTCTGGCTCAACTAATGAAAAAGGGGAATCTGTGCAGAGGGGCAGTTATGATCCTGCTGAGGACATAAAATTTTTAGAGACTGAACTTGACATGTGGTATTTAGGTATTTTTAAAAAGGTATGGGACAGATTCAGCAGAACCGTGCGGCAGGAACATGCCGATTCTGTAAAAGCTATCGCAAAACAGTTTTCCGGCTTGATGGTTGACGAAGATCTTGTTAAGGCAGGTTTCTCCGCTCTTGGACTCGATACTGACATATCTAAGTGGACTGAAGATCAGTTGAAGCAATTTGTATCATTCCTAAGAAAAAAGACAAAACCAATGGTAATAGCATGCAATAAGATTGATGTAGCTGGTGCTGCGGAAAATCTAGCACGTCTCAAGAAAGAGTTCCCTGACCATATGATTGTAGGATGCTCTGCTGAATCTGAGCTTGCATTAAAGGAAGCTAATAAAAAGGAATTAATCGAATATGTTCCTGGAGATAATACATTTAAGATTCCAGATAACTCTACATTAAATGATAACCAGAAGAATGCACTTGAATTTATTAGAGATAATGTTCTCGTTAAATTTGGATCTTCAGGAGTGCAGACTGTCCTTAATTGTGCAGTTTTTGATCTCTTAAGATACATCGCTATTTTCCCTGGAGGTGTAGGCAAGCTGCAGGACAAGGATGGAAATTACATCCCTGATTGTTACCTCATGCCCCCTAATTCAACTGCTCTTGATTTTGCATACAGGTTACATACTGATTTTGGAGATAATTTCATTAGAGCTGTTGACGTTAAGACCAGGATGAGTGTTGGTAGGGATCATATTTTAAAGCACAGGGATGTTATCGAGATAATGAGCAATAAATAAATTACTTCAATAACGCATAATAACTCTATCACAAAAACTTTTTATATATTATTTCTTGATGTTCAGTTGAATATGCCCGATTTAAAGAAACTGATGATGGAACAGAAAAAACTTCACACTAGGCTTATCCTGAGTGACCAGTTTGACAAGATAAACCTTGTAGCTGGAACTGATACTGTCTATATTGGTAATAAACTCATAAACACAATAGTAATCTTTGATAATCGAACAAAAGAGATTATTGATCGTGTCCATACTTGTGAAAAGGTGACATTTCCATATGTTGGTGGATTTCTTTCTTACAGAGAAGCACCTTCAATTGTCAAGACATTCAGTAAATTAACAAAAAAGCCAGATCTTCTCTTTGTTC
The DNA here is from genome assembly GCA_021734865.1 of Candidatus Woesearchaeota archaeon. Taxonomy (GTDB): domain Archaea; phylum Nanobdellota; class Nanobdellia; order Woesearchaeales; family JAIPIC01; genus JAIPIC01. The sequence continues at coordinate 30,571 of JAIPIC010000006.1, forward strand.
GAGGCAATGGAATTCTGCATCCAAGGATGTTTGGAATTGCTTGCCATGTTGGTCTTTTTCTTGATGTGCCAACTATAGGTGTTGCTAAGAACCAATTGTGCGGAAATTTAGTCGAAAACTCAATTTACATTGAAAAAACATGTGTTGGAAGAGGTATTGTATCAAAGAAGAATGCTAAACCAATATACATCTCGCCTGGTCATCGAGTGTCTATGAAATCTGCATGCGAAATAACTAAAGAATGGCTCACAGATTATAAAATGCCTTTACCGTTGCATAAAGCCCATTCTTATGCTTCAAAAATAAAGAATAAATTAAAGACTACTTTATCCTAAGTGTCTCAAGATTTCTTGGTGCTGCAGTTTCAATTCTCAGAGATTTATGAATTGAGCTTGCCAGATCAAGACATCGGCTGTTCTCTCCGTGATTAATGATGACTTTTTTGGGTTTAGGATTGACTTTGTACAGATAATTCATCAGCTGTTTTCTGTCAGAATGATTTGTAATCTCTATTCTATGAACTTCCATTTTTATTAAACAGAGTTCCTGCTTATTCCCATTCTTAAACATGATCTCCCTTTCGCCTCTTTGGATTCTTCTTCCCAGTGAACCTTCACCCTGATAACAGCTGAATACAAGTGCATTTCTTCTGTCTTCTGCGAGTCTCCGGAGATATTCTACGCTAGGACCCCCAACAAGCATACCACTTGTCGCAACAATCACGCATGGTCCAGCTTCTTCGATTACATGCTTTCTTTCTTTTGGGCTTCCTACACGCTTGAAGATTGGTGATAAGAAAGGATTTGCATCCTTGTGGAAAATCTGTTTCCTGACTGTTCCAGTAAGAAATTCAGGATACGCAGTATGGATAGCTGTAATATCCCAAACCAGTCCATCGATGAACACATTCATATCTTTAAGTTCCCCAGTTCTGACCATATGCTCAATAAGAATCATGACTTCCTGTGCCCGACCAGACCCAAGAGTTGGCATAAGAATTTTTCCCTTCCGCTTGATTGTCTCCTTAATTATATTTGCGAGAGAATCATCAGTATCTTTTCTTGAAGGCAGTACATTTTCACGACCTCCATATGTGGATTCTACAATCATTGTCTCAAGTCTAGGGAATGTTGTATGGGCTGCATCCAATAGCATCGACTTCCCGTATTTCATATCTCCAGTGTACAAGAGATTATGCAATCCATTACCAATGTGCATATGCACAAGACTAGAACCTAGTATATGCCCAGCATTATAGAGTGTAACTCTAATATCTGGTGTAACATCAGTAACCTCCTCATAATCAAGACAGATAGTATGTTTTACCATCTCTTTAATCTCATCACTGGTATATATCGGGTCTTTACCCTCTGATCTCATAATTTTAACATAATCCAGCATCAAAAGGCTCATGACGTCACGGGTTGGTTTAGTGCAATAGACCGGGCCCCTATATCCAAATTTAAACAAATATGGAAGAAAACCACAATGGTCTGTATGGCTGTGTGAAATTATTACAGCATCAAGTTCATTAATATTAAATTCCGGAACTTCCAAAAAAGGATAAGCTTCTGAATCACTTGTTACATCAACACCACAGTCCAACAGGATTCTGGACTCTGGTGTCTGAAGGAAAAGGCAACTTCTTCCTACCTGTCTTCCTCCTCCAAGAAAAGTCAGTCTTACCCATTCATTCTTTTTTTCGCGTATCCATCCATCATAGATTCTGTGTCCAGTCTGGTTTAGGAATTTCTTCCTGTGATCACTGTGTTCAAATAGTACGCTTCTAATATTATCAATAATATTTGATTTAATAGCAGGTGTTCGTTTTATTGTCGGTACCCAATATGTTTTGTACTTAATATCTCGTAGAATAGAACCTTGTTTTCCAATCGCAAGACCTGGTTTTTCGGTCTCAACAATCACCATTGACCGTGGAGGGTCAAATTTAATGCTTGCTATTCCTGATTCTTCCGGTATTACCTTACGAATGTATTTCTCAGCTTTTTCCATGTCCATGCACATGGATGGATCTGGACGAAGTTCCACTCTTTTCTTGATAGCGTGCACAATGGTCTTAATCAGTCCATTATTGTCTTTGAAGAACTTTTCATCCTTTGTATAGAGAACTATATTAGCTCCTTCAAACTGGGCTTCGCTTATCCGGTCTTCAGAGTCCGGTATATGCTTAAATATCTCTTTTATAATCTTGCTCATTTTGTAGAAAAATTAAATTTTAATTACGCCATCCTTAGTGATTGTTATAACATCAATACCATTTCCGGATGCAGAATCTCGCTGCAAAGCAACATTAACTGCTTTTCTTGCTAATTCAACGCCTTCCTCGACAGATAACCCTTGCTTGTATGCATTTTCCAACAGTCCAAGTGCAAAAACACTGCCTGAACCAGATGATATGTAATCATCAACTTCAGTAAGAGACCCATCAGGAAACAAGTCATACATCGAATATGATTCAGAGTCCCTGCCCCCCATAATGAAGTGTGATACTCCTGGTATCATAGAATATTTTCTGATGTTTGAATATACCATATTTGACAGCAAATTTGCTGCGTCTTTGACAGTTACTTCCGCTTTTGTGCGGAATCTTTTGAGGTTTATCTCTGCTTTTATGTATTTTAATAGTACCTGAACGTCAGATACAGATCCAGCGATTGTCACGGCTATATTTTCATTTAGCTTGTGTAGTTTATCTGCTTTCTTATTAACTATCATATGACCTGCGGTAGCTCTTTTATCAGCTGCCAATACTAGGCCGTCGTTGCACACAATTCCAACAGTTGTTGTACCCGTTTTTAGGATATTCTCTTCATTCATTCATAACCAACTCAGAATACTTATACAGAATAATTAATAGTATTGTAATTAGAACTTATATATAAATTTAATCAAAACGGTAAAGTCAACTAACGTGGGTTTGGGTAACAAATATATGCAAAGCAGATTTTAGGACTGTAAATTACTCTATTTACAGTAAATTCTTCTTTGCAAAAAGGATTCATCGTTGTGTTTCTCCGTCGATGAATTTGGACATATATTTTGCTTTTTACAAAGAAGAACCATTTAACCCACTTAAGTTGACTTTACCTCAAAACGACTGAGACTTAGTCATGTCTAACCTAATAAAAGAATAGAAAACATCAAATACATAAATAAATATTGAATAGATACCAAAAAAAAGTAGCGGGGGATGGATTTGAACCATCGACCTCCGGGTTTCAACGGAGAATTTCCTTATGAGCCCGACGGGCACTCCTGGCTGCCCTACCCCGCTATATTTAAGCCTTTTTGGCTTTTGCATCAGCGGTTGGTGTCTCTTTGGTTTCAGCTTCAGATGACTTCTCAGCTTTGGTTTCACCTTTGGATGAATCCTCAGCAGTGATTTCAGCTTCAGATGATTTCTCAGCTTTGGTTTCAGCTTCAGATGAATCTTCAGCTTTGGTTTGTGCTTTTTTAGTCTTAGCTGATGACTTTTTTTCATCAGATACTTTCTCGATCCTACCTTTAGACTCAGGTTTGACCAACATAAGTTTTCTAATTTCAAAATTTTTCATAGGATAAGCTTTGTTCAGCTCGTGTCTAATATCGTTCTGGAGTTTATGACTGACAATCAATGAAATGAGTCTATCAAATGTCTGTCCTGCAACATAGGATACAACCTTTTCAATCATCATCATCCTAAGATTGTACACATTGGAACCTATTGTCTTGGATCTAGTCAACATGAATGGTTTTATCCTGATAAGGATTTTATCCTGTGTATAACACATAAATGATTCATCCAGCCTGTTTCTTCGTCTTCTGACAAGCCTTTTTATTGCTGCTGGAATCATCTCATAACCTGTAGTCCGTGTTGTTAGATTGCTTCCTTGCAAGGTGTCAATTACGAACGATACGTTGATGTTTTGTTTCTTCATATCATTAGTAATGTTCATAAGGCTTAATTTCAACGGTTTGCCGAATGCTTCTTCGGGTGTGACGACACTGGTTTCACCCAGGACTGTCTCATTGAAGATTTTTGGTGCTACAATTTTATACCATTTCTTCTTTTTGACAGATGATTTTGATGTTTGTTTCTTTGCCATTGTTCATTGCAGAGAATTGGACTCTATTTAAATATCTTTTGTATTATGGCTCACGTAAAAAGCTAAAAAATTGATCATTTTATGTGGATGAATACTAACATATCAGTAAGATTTTGAATATTTCCTCAAATCATTAGTGAAATAAAGACCAATTAATGACACACCGTCCTATTCCATACTTCTCAGGTAGCTTATGTCCAGGATGGGTTTTTGGAATTTGTCATCAGCTAATCTTGGACAGGCTGTGTTAACAAAACAATCGATAAAATTGAAGTCAGTCATATCTCCAATCTGGTTTGAGATGAAATAATAGAATCTTTTGTTAGGATATTTTCTCTCCAATATTTTATTTTCAGCCACTTCAATGTGATTTTGACCTGGTTTAGTCGATATAAGCACCCCTATCCTGTCTGATGAGAGAAATTTCACATATGCAGCTTTTTGCCTGTTGGTCTTTGGTTCGAGAGGTGCTATCCGACCATCAGGATGCATTATATATGCTTCCGATCTGATTGCAGTTGGATGAAAATTACCATCTGCAATGCATAAAACAGCGCGATCCGATACCAAATTGTCACATCCAAGTATCTGTCCAGGTGTATCAGAACTGAGTTTTGGAACTTCAATATCAAAACCTTCTGTTTCGAGAATCTTTCTAACCTGTTGAAGCAGAGGGATGTATTGGATTGCTGCGACTAACGCTATCTTTTTTGGCAGCAATTTTGTGTCTATCTTTGGTGGTGCCCTAAGTTTCGTCTGTGCGTTAAGGAATAGTAGTTCCATCTAATATGTTAATCGAGGAAGGTTTTTATTTGTTTTGTTAATGTATTCAAATTGTATTCTGCCACTACCAATTTAAACTACACAACAATAGTAACGATTATTTAAATAAGCCAAAAGGCTTTACGTTTCAATGGCTGAACGACTCGAAAAGACTCTCAGTTACCCTGTTCTTCTGATAATTATAGTCAATTCCATTATGGGTACTGGAATCTTCCTTCTACCAGCCGTTGGTGCTCGTGTTTCAGGCGTTGCTTCCTTAATATCATGGGTTATTCTATCCATTTTTGCTGTCTATATATCAGCATGTATGGGAGAACTAACTGGAATGTTTCCTAAAGAAGGAGGTGTCTACGAATTCAGCAAGCAAGCATATGGTAGATTTATCTCATTCATTGTTGGCTGGTCGTCGATGGTTGCCAGTTTCATTACTATAGCTATGCTAATTGTTGGTGCGGTTCAGGTTTTGCTGCCAGTATCATTTGTGACGACACTATGGGGCATGAAGGTTTCAAGTAATCTCATCCAGATGCTAGTCTCAATGATCTTCATATTGATATTTCATTATACTGCATTCAGAGGTCTAAAATTCGGAGCTACAATGCTAATTGTATTTGGTTACATAACCTTAGGAACATTGATAGCTGTTATAATCCCTGGTTTTTTTCATATTGACCCATCAAACTTTACGCAATTACTGCCCGAAGGATCGAACTTCGTCGTTGTATACCTGGCACTGTTTTTTATCGCAGAAACCTTTTTTGGTTGGGAACAAGCGACTTTTCTTGCAGGGGAGACTAAGAACGGTGAGACTGTTGTCCCAAAAGCTTTGGTAGTCGGTACTTTAATTATTGCAATCTTTGTTTTTCTTCTGGCAATTGTCGGTCTGGGTGTTATACATTCGTCCCAGTTTGGTCTTTCCAAAGCTCCAGTCCCAGATATTGCCCGTATCATATATGGTGACACTGGTTGGAGTGTTTTTACAATTCTGGTTTATGTCTCAATAATTGGATCTGTTGCAGGCTGGATTACATCTTCTCCGAGACTTCTGCTTGCCATGGCTAATGATAAGCTGCTGTTCTCACAGGTTTCCGCTGTGCATCCAAAGAACAAATCACCATATAAAGCAATCATGTTTCAGTGCATAATTACAGCAATCCTTGTTTATCTTGCGTCGATGTCCCAATCGGCATTTGAATTCCTTCTAAATATATTAGTGCCTTTAGTATTGTTTCAATATGCAATGGTTGTGATAGCTGTACCTTTCCTTAGAAGGACGATGCCTGACGCAAAAAGACCATTTAAGATTCCATTCCCAAAATATGGGCCAATAATGACTATCTTGTTTCTGGGAACTTTGATTGGTGTATGGTTGATTAAAACACCTAATGCTTTAGATCACTTCATGCAGGGAGTCTCATTCATTCTTCTTGGTATACCTGTTTATTTCCTGATTGAGCTTTATTTTGACCCAAAGATGATTGTCAAAGTCAATGATAGGCTTGCATATCTTGCGCTTCTTTTTGAAAAAGTTTCCGTACCTAAGAAAGTAGTAGATGAGATATTATACTTACTTGGAGAAGTCAAGGGAAAAACCATTCTGGAATATGGCTGCAATGTTGGTACTCTGACGGTCAATCTAAGCAAGGCGGTAGGAACTCAAGGCAAGGTTATTGCAACGGATTTATCAAAGATCGGGCTGCATATTACTCAAAGAAGGATTGAGCGTGCTCTTATGAAAGCCAAAGAAGCCATACATGGAAGAGTTCACATAATGCATGATGATCAACATACTTCTCGTGTGCATCCAGATATTAAAAGTGTTGATGCTATTGTCAGTGTTGGGACAATATCATATGTGCAGGACATTAAGAAAGTCCTTAGTGAGATGTATGATATTCTTCCTGATGAGGGAAAGATTATTATTGTTGAATACGCTGATTACTTAAGATTTGTTCCAAATATTGAATGGATGGAAAAGAATGAAACCATTCAAGACCTGTTTATGGAATCTGGATTTAGTATTCGAGTAATCCGCAAGGAAGGTTTATTTTGGAATTATGTTTACATATATGGAATAAAATATACGGAGGATGTGGTGCCTTTCATATGAGCCCAGTGATGTAAATGGAAGTAATGTTAACTTTGCTGGTATGCTTGATGTTTGCCTATCTTGGATCCTTTATATTTGGGAAGATAGGTATCCCTAAGATAATCGGACATATCTCAGTGGGATTTCTTTTGGGAATTCCTGTATTGAAAGAATTTATTTTCAATGAAGAGTCACTTATGCTAATCACTTCATTGGCAAATCTTGGACTTATATTTTTACTCTATTTTATAGGTTTAAAGATAAATCTAAAATCATTCTTCAGGTTCTCTGGAAAAGCACTTAATATTTCTCTTCTAAGCGCAACAATCCCTTTTGCCCTTGGTTTATTAACATGCCTTTATTTTGGGAAATCTATTGTTGAATCAGTTATTGTGGGTGCGTGTCTATCTGTAACAGCAGAAGCAGTATCGGGAGCTGTTCTTGAAGAATTAAAACTGATGAACACAAAGATAGGTGAAATTATAATAGAAGCAGGGATATTGGATGACATTTTTGAAATAATGATCCTTGCCATTTTAAGTACTCTGATCCACACATCTGTTTATTCTGTTGCTGGAGGAGTTGTCAGATTTATTGTTGAGATATTTGTTTTCGTATTGATTATCCTTATAATCAGGTATCTTTTCGTTCCGATGACATTAGATTTGTTAGGTAAGAGGCCAACACATGCAAATCTGTTCACCGCTTCGTTCATAATTGTACTCTTAATGGCTGCAATCAGTGACTATCTCAAGATGGGTGTTGTCCTGGGTGCGGTAATTGCAGGTATTATTGTTAAACATACCCTAATAAAAGAGCATAAGATAGGAGAAGAAAAGGAAGTAGCTGATCTTGTTGAGACTGTAACATTCGGGTTTTTAGAGCCATTATTTTTTATTTGGATCGGAATTAATGTTGATATCACACGCTTTTTAACAGACCCAAGTCTTATATTACTGGCTTTGGTAGTAACTTTGGTAGCTACTATTGGGAAAATTTTAGGTTCAATAATAGGTAATCATCTATCAGGAGGCTCTTTAAATGAGGGTTTCATCATTGGCTGGGGCATGAATTCACGAGGTGCAGTCGAACTGATTGCTGCGACGATAGCACTGGAAGCTAATTTAATATCAGTTGAGATGAATTATGTGATCGTTATAATGGCTTTCCTAACAACATTGATTTCTCCATTAATATTCAAACACCTAACGTATCACCACCATTATAAACAAATTAAAGAGTTTGATTAACGCAAGAATCAGAATAATGCTGATGGTCAATATTTCTTGAATATTATAGAAAGAAACTAAATGAATGCATAGTATTACAATTGATTTTCATGGATTTCATTACAAGAATTTCCAGTCAATAATCAGCTGAATTATGACAATGTATCCAGTCACAGGTTTAATTTGAAGTTCATAAATATGTTAAATAATTGGGTACTTAAAAAAAGAGAAAAAAGAACCATTACCTTGAAGAGTCTGATTGTCTTTCCAGTTCAAGTTTTTTTGCGATTGCAGCAGATTTCTGGGATAGGTTGTAAGCATTTATAATCTCTTCAGAGAGATAACTTACAGCATCTTTCTTAGAGTTAAAGCTCTTGTGTGAAGTGCCTTGTGCCATCTGCCTCAGTGCAAAATCCACTCTTCTTTGTGGAGCGCATTCAACTGCTTTAGGATATCTGGCTCCGCCATACTCAATGGAGATAATCTCTTCCCTTGGAGCAGCATTCTCAATCGCTGTCACAAGCACTTGAATTGGGTTCTGTTTTGTTGTAGTCTCTATCCTTTTAAGGGTGTCTTCAACAATTGAATAAACCGTAGTGCCTTTGCCTGTGGTGTTTCCGCTGCTCTTATAGTGCTTTTTACCTTTGTGACCTGCAACCATAAGCTTATTCATCAGTCTTTCGACAATGAACACTTTTGACTTATGGAATTTTTTTCCAACATAACGAGCACCGGTCTTTGGCACAATCTTTGGTTCAAGATTTATGTACCTAACAAGGCCCTGATCCTGTACCTTAACTTCTGATATATCCCATATATTGAATGCTTTAATCATTTTCTAGCCTTCTCTATTCTTCCACCGAGCAAAGCACCAAGTGACTGATCATTTACTTTCAGGACTTTCCACCTTACACCAGGGATATCTCCTTTTGCACGTCCCATTTTTCCGCCGATGCACTCGATCAACACTTCGTCGTGCTCATCGATAAGCTTTGTTGCTCCATCACCAGGCATGAAAGCAGTAACCTGCTTACCATTTTTAATTAGTTGCACTCTAACGCACTTCCTCATTGCTGAGTTCGGCTGTTTTGCTTCTAGCTGGATTTTTTCCAGTACAATGCCTTTAGCCTGTGATGCGCCTACAAGAGGATCAGATTTCCTCTTTAAGTCAAGTGTCTTCCGGACATATTTTTTGTCTAGCCACAACGACTTTCTTCTTCTACGGATAAGTTTCGATCCTGAGTTAATTCCTTTTGATTTCTTTGCCATTCATATAACCTTAATTTGCTTGATATCAAAATACCTTTTGACTGTTGAATTTAAAAAGGCGAGGTTTTTGGAGTTTCTTCCTATTAATAAGGCTTTTGTTTTGGTATCCGAATCTTCTATAACAATCTCACCATCATTATCTGTTATTTTGTGTGGATTGCTGGGATAAATGAGGTTCTGGATAAATTGAGCCACATCTTCGTTGAACTCAACGAATTTCACCTTTTTTTTAAGCTTTAGTTCAAGAAGCTTAACATTCGCGCCCTTCTTGCCAATCGCTTTGGATATTTGACCAGGTGAAACAATGTACAATATCTTTTCACCGACGATCACATCTTTTACTTTTGTTCTTGTTACATGCTCAAAGATGGTCATGTAATGTATGAGATCATTATTATATTTGATTCTCGTCATTATGTTTAAAACATCTCCTAAAGATTGTCTACATCATGAAATTAAGGTATTTGTACCTAAATTTCTAAGATTTCAGTGATCCGACAAATGAAATCGCAAATGGCTTCTGGAAGACTCTGCCTAATTCTGTATTTGTCAGCTTGATCTTCTGTAGTTCAATCTTGTTAAAATCGCTCAAATATTTTATCTTGTCCTCATATTCTTCTTTGCAATTGGATGCAAGATAAATCTTTACTAATTGATTGTTCTTAAGCGCTTTTGAAACTGATTCATAGCCAATAATGTACTTCTTGCTCTTAATTAATTCTTTGATTTCAGTAATTGTCTTTGATTCTTTTTTGATTACCATTTTTTACACCATTTATCTAAAAACATTAAAATTTAAATTTTGTCACTAATCCTGGCAAACCTGTTCCTACTGGAACTGGCTGGTTGAGCATGACATTCTCAACAACACTGGCCAACACGTCTGTTTCTCCGGTAAGTGCTGCATCGATGATATGCTTAATTGGGGTCTCAAAAGATGCTCTTGCAAGTACAGACGCCTTGTTGCTTATGACTCCGCTTCTTGTGACTCCTTTTACCTCTCCAGAGATAACCATAAGATCAGCAACGAGCATAATATGACGGATATCAACATTAAGTCCTTGGTTTTCGATAACCTTGAAGACTTCATTGATGATCGTCTGCCTGGCAGCTTCTGTTCCAAGAACAGCATGAACTTCGTGGATATCGTTCGAGATGGTTCGGGTGTTGTCAACAAATTCAAAGTCCATAACCTTTTTTAGGTTCGTACCTGAAGTCATTATTACAAACTCATCATTCCTCTTAACAGGAAGCACCTGTTCAATACCAGGAACACCACAGACCACAAGCCCTTTAATCTTTTCTTTGGTCTTATAAAGAATATTCAGACTTTCATCTTTATTCTTGGATTTCATCAGGATACCATCATCCCGTTTCTCGATTGAAAATGCGGTCTTACAGCTTTTTTCGAGCATCTTTATCATCTTCGCTTGAGTTATCCCGATAAGCTCCATCTTCTCAGTATTAAAGCTTATATTAATTGATAAATCGATGATATTAATGATAATTTCTTCGATTAGCTCATCCAACTTTGTCTCTTTCAACTGCATAGCTATCTTCTTGATGTCTTTTCCTTCTGAATAAGGTTTTTTCAGATATATCTCCATCATCGGTGTGGATGGGACTTTTCTTGCATCAAGAATCTCAATTATTCTTGGTAGACCAACAGTAACGTTCATCTCTGCAACTCCTGCAAAGTGGAATGTGTTAAGGGTCATCTGTGTACCAGGTTCACCTATTGATTCTGCACTGACAAGACCAACAGACTCACCAGGTTCTATCTTCATTTCTTCAAACTCTTTTTCAACACGATCATAGACCGCTTTTGTCTTTGCTTTGGAGAAATTTGATGGTATGAGCCTCTCAAGCTCTTTTTTGATTTTTAGGTTTAATTCTGTCATTGTAATCACGACTCCGTTACTTCCTCAATAATTTTTTTGATGTTAATGAAGCCATTTTCACTTTTCGACACATCGATTCCATCTTCACCATAGCTGAACTGCACAATTTTGGTATTGGCTTCTCGTACAGTATAATCGTATTCTACTTTGACATCCTGCATCGCGTTTGCAAGCCTTCTGTAAAGATAACCAGACTTAGGTGTTCTAAGAGCGGTATCCATCAGTGAATCTCTTCCTGTCATAGCTGCAAAGAAAAATTCGTGAGGCTTGAGTCCACTCTTGAAGCTGGAGGAGATAAATCCTCTTGCTGAAGGCCTGAGGTCACCTTTCTTAAAGCAAGAAAGGGTTCTTCCTTTAAATCCAAAATCAATCCTTTTTCCTCTCAGTGCCTGTTGTCCAACAACTGCACTCATCTGCGCCAAGTTGATGATGTTTCCCCTTGCACCTGAGTGGACCATGATTGATGTTGGTGAACTCATATCACTGTATTCAAGCACAACTTCACCGGTATCGTTACGTGCTTTGTTCAGCAGTTCCAATATCCGAAGTTCAAGTGTCTCTACTATTGATCTTCCTGGAAGAGCTTCCATCTCTCCATCATGGAATACTTTAATAAGAGCCTCGATCTTTTTCTCAGCTTCTTGTAATATGCCTTGTATCTTCTCTGCTCCTTCACTTGGAAGATCCATATCAGATATCAGACATGAGAATCCCCTTTTTAATAATACCATTATTCCAAGCCTAAACAGTTTTCCGATTATGGATACAGTCATATCTGCACCGTATTTCTTATGCAGATCCCTAAGCAATAGGCCTGAACCTTCTCCTAAATTGGATTTATCAAGGACACCTGTTTTTAGATTACCACTTTTTATCAGGATGTATGAATCTGTCTGGCACTTCTCACGTTCGCACTCCACGCATTTTCTACATGATTTTGAGTGTCCAACAAAGTTAAAGTCATTTGGCAGGATACAGCTTACAACGTCCTTTCCTGAAACAATATCTTTCTTTGGCAGCTTAGAGAACGAGTCTTCTCCAACTGCTGATAGTAAATCAACTGCTTCATTATAGGTTAATGAATCCATCTCCCTTGTCAAAAGGAAGTTCCCAGTAATTGCATCCTGGTTGCATCCAATTATTGAAAGACCATATCTGGGACTAATCAACTGTGTCTGAACCTGGATAAGCAGTTCAGCTTCAGCTCTGGCTTCTTCTGTTTGAGGAATGTGAAGATTCATCTCATCCCCGTCAAAATCAGCGTTATATGGTGCGCAGACAGCTGGATTAAGCCTGAATGTTCTATAAGGCAGGACTCTCACTTTGTGGCACATCATTGACATCCTGTGCAGTGATGGCTGTCTATTGAATATAGCAATATCACCATCCATCAGATGCCTTTCGATAACATATCCTGGTTCAATCTCTTCTAGGAATGTTTCTTTTGTATCGTCTGTTATCTTCTTCTTCTTGCCATCAGGCCTGATTATATAGTTCGCTCCAGGATACTTTTTTGGCCCTCGGTCGACAAATTCTTTGAGGTACTCCATGTTCCATTCTGTAACACGTTCAGGAACTGTGAGTTTTTGAGCAATCTCATTTGGAACTCCCACTTCATTCAGATCAAGCAATGGATCTGGTGAGATAACTGTCCTTGCTGAGAAGTTTGTCCTTTTACCAGCAAGATTGTGTCTGATCCGTCCTTCTTTACTTTTAATACGCTCTGTGATCGTCTTAAGAGGCTGGCCACTTCTATGCCTTGCGGGCGGAAGCTGAGCGATATTGTTGTCAAAGAATGTGGTAATGTGATATTGCAGCAGATCCCAAAGATCCTCGATGATAATCTCAGGTGCTCCTGCGTTAATATTCTCAAATAACCGTTGGTTGATTCTCACTATATCTCCAAGCTTGTGCGTCAGATCGTCTTCGCTCCTCTCACCAGATTCCAAAGTAATCGATGGTCTCATAGTGACCGGAGGAATGGACAAAATTGTAAGTATAAGCCATTCTGGTCTGACACTTTTTGGATTCAACCCAAGAATCTCACAATCATCGTCTGAGATTTTTTCTAACCGAATCCTTATTTCAATTGGAGTAAGTCTTTTATCGTTTTCATAAAATGTTGAAGGCTTGTCGACAGTTATCTTATGTTGTTTTGCCTTACAATGAGGACATTTATTGATAGTCTTCAGACTTGTAACCATACTTTTTACTGATGCTTTTTTGCTGCTATGACCTGACTCTTCCTCAGCTTTGTTGATATTGTCAATAAAATCTCTGACTCTGCTACCTGAATAGAGTATTTTTCCACATTCTCTGCAGGTGCATTTTAGCATATTCAGTACTAAGGTAACATATTTTATATGGATAACTGGCCTTGCAAGATCGATATATCCAAAGTGTCCAAAACACTCTTTTAGCTTACAACCACAAGTCCGGCATTTCAATCCTGGGTCGATTACTCCCAGCCTAGTGTCCATGAGTCCTCCATCAACAGGATAACCTTCCTTATCGTAAAGCTCAGGGGTCACTATCTTTGCTGCAGACATCTTCTTAATCATTTTTGGTGAAAAGACACCAAATGAGATCTTATCGACCTTTTTGAATACGCTTGGTTCATTATCTTCCATTTTAGCCACCTAATACTTAACTGCCAGATGCAGTCTTGGGTATATACCCAGTGATTTGAACTCGTCAAGCATCAGTTTAAATGCATATGACACTTCAATAAATGAAATCACTGTATTGTCTCCGCATAAAGGACAGTATGATCTGTTCTTGTATACATCATGCACTGCAATTATGCCGCATTCTTCGCAAACAGGAACAACAGTTCTGTCTGAATCAAACCTTTCTTTAAGAAGAAGGCTTGCTCCATGCGCTACAAATGTGTCCTTCTCCATCTCTCCCAGCCTGAGTCCCCCTTCTTTAGCACGTCCTTCTGTTGGCTGTCTTGTGAGCAGCTGGATCGGTCCGCGAGCACGAGAGTGCATCTTATTTGAGACCATATGTTTTAGCTTGAGATAGTACATGCTCCCAATGTAAATCTTTGCTTGAAGCGGTTTTCCTGAGATCCCATCATACATGGTCTCGGCACCGTTCTCCCTAAAGCCCAGTGAGAGCAATTCTTTCCTAATATCTTCTTCTTTTTCTGAATCAAAGATAGTTCCATCAACATGTCTTCCAGCAAGGGCTCCTGTTTTTCCGCTTACAAGTTCAATAAGATGAGACATTGTCATCCTAGAAGGGATTCCGTGCGGTGAGAATATCAGGTCTGGTATGATTCCAGATGCACTAAACGGCATGTCTGTCTGTTTAAGGATAAGTCCAATGACTCCTTTCTGTCCGTGTCGGGATGTGAATTTATCTCCTATTTCAGGGACTCTTTGATCTCTTAGTCTTACCTGAACAAGTTTATTACCTTCTTCGTTCTCAGTCAGAACAACAAAATCAATAACTCCTTGCTCACTATGCGAGAGTGCTACAGATGATTCTCTTCTAATATTGCTAGTCAGATTGTACTCATCCATTCCTGACAGAAATCTAGGAGGGGATGTTTTTCCAATAACAACATCTTCTTCTGAAACACTAGCACCGACACTGATGATGCCATCTTCTTCAAGAAATCTGTAATCCTTTTCACTTTTGTAACCCTTAACATCCTTATCAGGTATGCTAATTTCGTCAACTAGTCCACCTGCATAACGCAGTTCTTCTGCAACGAGTGGTCTGTAATACGAGGATCTGGAAAGGCCACGATCTATTGAACTTTGGTTGAACACGATTGCGTCTTCCATATTATATCCCTTATAGCTCATTATCGCAACAATTAGGTTCTGTCCTGCTGGGTGTTTTTCATAATCTGAAATATTATGCATCATTGACTGTACAATCGGCACCTGAGGTGTATGCATCAAATTTACATCCATATCCATTCTGACTGAAAAGTTTGCTGCATAAAAGCCAATAGCTTGTTTCTGGTTCTTTGAACCTGCATTAAGCCTTGTCGATTGGTTGAAGTTCCCAAATGGCACAAGTGATGTACACAAGCCCACAATTACCATTGGAGATATCTCCATATGTGTGTGGTCTGGGGTTAATTCTTTCTCTGTGAATGCAATGTATGTGCTTTCTTCTTCCAGTGCATCGAGATATTCGATAAGACCCTGCGAAATCAAATCATGCCACTGCATCTCACCTTTCTCAATCTGTTTAAGATGATTATTGTTCAGTAAAGGAGCTCCATCTTTTACGACGATCAGTGGTCTTCTGACTCTTCCTCTAACAGTGCTGATTATTACTTCATCAGAGTCTTCTGCATAGAGAATATTCAATACATCAGGAATTGCACCTGATCTCCTGTTCTCAATTACTTTGTTAACAAACTCCTGAGCGTTGTCGACTGAGCCGACAAAAATTCCGTTTAGCATTACTTCTGACATTTGAATCACCTGGCCAGTTTAAGCCCCAAATTTTTGAGGTGCTTTATTGTCTCATCATCATCCAGTGTCTGGGTTATACTGGCCATCAGCGAGAGGTTCTTCCTCAGGCCGATATTTGTTCCTTCAGGTGTTTCGATAGGGCAGAGCCGTCCAATATGTGTTGGATGAAGGCTTCTAGCCTCAAAGTTTTCCTGAGATGAAGATAATGGGCTTACGACCCTCTGCAAATGGCTGAGTGTCTCAAGGAAATTGATCCTCTGGATCCTCTGGCTTATCCCTTTTCTTCCACCTACCCAGTTACCGGTCGCTATTGAACTATATATTCTAGATGTTAAAAGCTTATCCCTAATAACTACCTTAATAGAAGGGAACTTGCCTCTTTTAACTATCCTTTGAAAATTGTAAAGTACATCTCCAATGAGAACTTTAAGATTGACTCTGAACAAATCAGCCAATAGGTCACCTGCGAGCTTTAATCTCTTGTTCTTGTAATGATCTTTATCATCCAGACCAATCTCACCATTTGCAGCCAAGATGTATTTTTTTATCATCTTTGCTATGTTGTTTGCTTTGGCTTTGCGGTCCTCTTTTTCAATACCTATGTGTGGAAGCAGGAATTTATCAAGCAATTCATATATCCTGTCAATCCTGATCTCACGGGTTTGTGTGATACCTACTTTTTTTGCTATATAATCAGCTGCATCTTCAGGTGTTTTCATATCAATGAACTCATACAGGTTGATGTAGACTTCATCAAACTGCCTGTCTGAAGAGATTGCTGTCATTATATCCTCATCCTTAATGACACCAAGAGCTTTTAATATAATTACAACAGGAATTCTCTTAACTCTTGTAAAACTCATATAGAATATACCGTCCTTCATCCTTTCTATAAGGTGAGGTATCTTGAATGAGCCTCTTTCTGAGAAGAATTTACCGACAAATTCACTAACTCCAATCTTTACTTTCTCTACAATAAATGAATTACTTGCCAAATCTTCAATATTTATCAAGACTCTTTCTGTTCCATTTATTATAAAATAACCACCCGGATCATCTGGGTCTTCTCCATGCTTAATAAGGTCTTCACGAGGACTGCCACTCAGATGGCAATACTTTGACTTAAGCATTATCGGTAGACTTCCTATCTGTGTCGTGAAAGATTCTCTCTGGACTCCATCAATGTGTGCAGATACTTCCATGAATATTGGTGCTGCATATGTTATCTTTCTTAATCTTGCTTCAACAGGAAATATATTCCTTTTTGATCCATCAGCCTCGATTATTTCTGGTTTTGTGACCCATATTTTGTCGAGTCTAATCTTAAACTCATCAATATTGTGTGGGATGATAGTAGGCTCAATCTCTT
Organism: Candidatus Woesearchaeota archaeon; assembly: GCA_021734865.1. Lineage (GTDB taxonomy): Archaea > Nanobdellota > Nanobdellia > Woesearchaeales > JAIPIC01 > JAIPIC01. The sequence goes on from JAIPIC010000006.1 coordinate 47,759, forward strand.
TGTTTTCATCAATAATAATCTGCAAGTCTCTGTCAATGAATGAATTAAATGAGTGCAGATTTGAACTAATTAATGAATTATCTGAAAAATACTTTTTCAATAGTGTTCTTGAATCAATCATTGATTACACCCCTATAATAGACTGCCTGACCAACAGTCGGGCTTTTTCGTTCAATCTTAATAACATCCCCTTCTTTGACATTCAGATGCAAAATACCTGGATCAGATATCTTTATCTTTGGGATATTCGTCAAATCAATATTGTACTCATCCAGTAGCTCTTTCTTCTGTTGAACCGTCAATTTAGAATGAGTCGGAATTAGTATATGATCTCTTGCGTAATTCTGTGCTTCTTTCTTGGCCATTATAAACCCACCTCACCAAATATGGGCCGGACGAGATTCGAACTCGCGACCACTCGATGCCTTGCACGAAATCAAAGGTTTAACCCTTGTTTTCGTTTAAAAGTCGAGTGCTCTACCAGGCTGAGCTACCGGCCCCTAAACGCCCTGGCCGGGACATCCGAGAAAACAGCACGTGCTGCCATTCATTCGAACCCGAGTCGAAGCCTTTCTGCGATATAAGGCACGAATTAGCCTTAATTTTTTAAAGCGCGACAGGGCTTCATGATATTCCTGTAACACAAGACCATTGATCCGTCTTACGTCATACCAGACTACACTACCAGGGCATTTCCAGTGAAAATACCAAATTTTCCTCAATTAACATAAATAAGCCTAAATAAGGGTTTATTAGTTAAAAGAACGGATTTTTTGGCATAGTCGTGTTGTTTTGTTTCTGTTTAAAAACCTTTCTGTTTTTCATGTGTTTTCACTGGTTTGATCCCCCCACCCGGACTTGAACCAGGAACCTTTCGGTGACCGTTAGCTGTCTGTTTTTCATCCATGGCAGTCGTGCCTTGTCAAACAGAATCTACAGCCGAACGCTCTAGCCAGTTGAGCTATAGGGGGTCGTGGCTTCGAAGAAGTCTCAAGGGGTTTATAAAGGTTATGGAAATACACAGGTGTCACAAGACCAATAAATCGAGAACATTTAAGCAAGAATGTTCAATTTCTTAGAGTTAGTTATCCTCTCCCTTTCACCTTGCTTATATTTAACGATTGTTGCAGGTAGCTTAATACCACCGATTATAGTTAACCGAGATGCTATCCTATATGTAATAATCCGTTCTTCGTAAGGCTCAAGGTTAGGGAGGTTCCACTTTATGATTGTTCCGCGTTTATCAAATTCAGCAATCTTATATGGCTGCAATGAACCAATGATTGATTCTTTGATAAGGCTTGCTATATGAGGTATTCTTTCAATGATAGTAAGATTATTAACTGTTCTCCTAGAACGATTTTTAAGATGGATCATCAGTTTCATCTTGGATATGCCACCCTCTTTCTTGATTATCTCACTGGCCACTTTCATCACTGTTATTGGGCTTCTGAGCATATAATATGATATTATCAACAGAAGTATTGTAAGTACCAGTATAACCAATGGCGTGTAATTTGTTGTAACAACCAAAACAGTAGATTTATTTGGTTCTAGATCAAGATTGAATACAACATATTTCTGATTGTCTTCGGTGACGATCGTAGAAGCAGGATTGGTCTTAGTAAACCAACTCTCAACATTTGAAACTTTGTATTTATAAGGATCAAGTGAATTAATATTGCCCCTATTTGTTATAATATATTTTCTCTCTGTAATCAGAAATTTTGAAGACTCTTCTTTTTTAATGTCCAAGTCAGAGTAGCTTAGAATCTTAATAGGTTTTTGTATTTCAGTCAAGTAGGCCTTTTCAAACATCACATAAAAATGTACAGTATCTTTTATCGGAACCTGCATAGGGTCAAAATTGACTAAAAATTCCTTTGTTACTTCTCCCATAGGTCCAAGATCGAGGGTTGTCTCCTCAGCGAAAAGCGAACCTTCCATCCGTAGAACAAGACCAGAAAGATTTCTCCAGTTTCTGTTGCTAATTGTAACCTTAATAGGGAGTTGATCTCTCGGGTCAATCTCATCTGGCATTTCTGCAGATGCTTTAACAGAAGGCACATATTGTAGAATTGGGGAGTCTTGTGCAGCCCTTTTTACAGGGATTACAAGCTCTGTGAGTGTTTTTGTATTGCGCGACTGAATCCTGACCCTAACAAGCTTAAATGCTGATTCAAAAGGTTCCAAAGGCTTCAATTTGAGTTTAGTGACATTAGTGTCATGCGCTCTTACTGTCAGGATATAATCCGAAAGGGGGTCTGTAACCACCTCCCATTTTAAGGTATCCACATCAGGTGAAGAGATAGTGAAGTCGTCTGCATAATTTTGATAGTTTAGAATAGTCAGCTGTGCAAGCGCAGTCTCTCCCTCATCAATGTTATCGTTAAGCATACGATATTTGACTTCAAAATCATCGGCTGCCAAAGTAAAACTAGCTAAAAGAATTATTATCAATATCCAAGTTAAGTTTTTTATTTTCATGAAACCCCGTCCTTTTCCAACCATTCACTTAAACATAATCTTGTATATAAAGGTTTTGATGGATGGGCTCGTTTGCAAGTTTCACTTTGAACACCTCATTAGCATATTATGTGTAAAACATTTTGCGTAGAAATGTCTGGCTTGTTGCCAGACGGTACAACCCCTTAATGTTTCACCCATTCCTCTTTTGATCATGCTGTT
>JAIPIC010000071.1 GCA_021734865.1 Candidatus Woesearchaeota archaeon
CTCCTGCTCAAGCAGCAAAGATTGAGTTAAATCTGAAAAGGAATCGATTCAAAAGTATGATAGAACTTTTGCTCGCTTTTTGCAAAGCGAGAATTTGGCTAAAGCCAAAATTCTATTGCTCATAAGGAAACACTGTCATCAATCACAAAGTATATAAATAATAATACTTAACAAAACCCCATTTTTAGTTACGTTAGAGTTACAACATAAAAACAGCATTCATTCCCATCACTCACATTCATCAAATCATTCAACTCTTTTAGGGATTTTACATATAAGCAAAAATTGCTTTAAGTAAAAGCAGGACCTTATTTCAATGTTGATTCATAAGAATCAACTTGACAGTATAGGTTTTTTCCATTGGAATTAATTTGAATATTAATACGGAGAAAGTCTGGATTTTTATACAAAATCAATATCAATGGAATGGTCCGGAATCACCAGAAACAAGGCCAAATAGGCTTTTCGGCCCAGAATATACCTTATTATCATAGCATAAGCTATACTAAATATTGACTAAAAACCTTAACCAAGCCCAAAAAACTGTGGAATTAGTGGAATAACCTCATTTTAAGTGTCAAATATTTAACTCACAACCTCATACTCAATAAATCAACTTGTCAAAAGTTTAATTTTCAGCCTTAAAATGTAACTTAATCATTAATCCTACTTCATAACTATTTACCGGAGGAGGAAAGAAATGACATCTCCAGAGCAAATTGATTGCCAGCAAGCAATAGCTGTTATGAAAGATATATTCGGCAATGAGAATTCTTACAACAGACTTCTCGATCATATCAAGGATTGCCCAGAATGTGCAAAGAAATTCAAGAGAATTGAATCAAATTTTGTCGTTGAGGAAGGATTGGATCTTTTGTCAGAATTCGTTGATTCTGAATTGGGATTCATTGAATGATATCCTTAGCCGATCTATCATCTGCACATCTCTAACATAATCTCTAACCCTTTTGTGTTATTTATAGTGATCAATTAAATATCTCAACACTACTTAGGAGGATTACTGTATGGCTATACTAATTGTTGGCAAGTTAGAGAATTGTATTCCAATTATGGAAAAAATAGACTGTGCATATCGAGGTTACACATGGGATATAGCCAAAAGGAATATCCAGGATCTTGAAGAGGGCATTCCACATGCCATTCTCTTTTTAATGGAGGACACCCCTATTGATGCTCCGGGCCTGAGGCAGTTAGCTGGTGATGATGATTTCAGAGAATCCAAAAAGTACCTCGTCTCAGATGAACCGCCAAAGTTCGTCCTGGACTTTTTAGATTCTGAACAGTCAATTCATTATACACCAATTGATTTCACTGAGATGTGCGCCTATGTACTGGACTGTAAGGAGGAAGTATAATATGAGAATACTTGTTATTGGTTCAGAAACCTTCTTCTCTGAGATGAGGATCCTGTTACGGAATCCCATTTGGGATGTTGTGAAAACAGAAAAGCCATATCTTGGAATAAGTCTCAAGGGTATAGTTGGAGTTGTAATGGAAGGCTGTAATCAACAAGCTCTTGCGATTCTTCAGAAGAGGTTAGAAAATGATGACCTTCCGGCATTAGTATTTGGGAGAAGGTGTGTTTCTCACCCTAAAATTCAGGATACTGATCCTGGTTTTACTGAAGAAGTAACTCAAATATTTATTAAAGAAGTAACCAGATACTTAGAGAAAATCTACATATGAAAGGAGGTGTACATGCTATCTTTATTCATATACGTGCTCTCGATTCTTTTCATAACATATGCTGTCCTGTTTTTCATGCGAAAGCAAGCGACAGCAGAAAAACAGAAATTGATTGACTATTATGGAAAGAGACTATTCATCATTCTTTGCCTTTGGGCCTTTTGCACTGGGCTATTGGCCATATTAACGTCGATGGTATAAACTGATTCTTGCAAATACAAGGAGGAACAATTATGGGCCGATCGATTGTGATATTATCAAGCAGCAAGCGTCATGCTTTCAGGAATCTACTGGATGATTATAAGATTCCCTTTGATTTTTTGTATGCTGAAACTGTTGAACAGGCTGACACATACATTAAGTTCTTTGAATACGATGTGCCTTTGGTCATTACTGAGAGTTCTCTCAACAATAAGGCTTTCAAGGATGCATTGAAGAGCTGGGGGATTTCATCCATTATTGACGATTTTTCCTTCCTGGAAAAAGAATGGATGACTCACCGGAAGAGGGAAATTCTCATTACACTGGAATCTTTGACAATCCAGCTGTGCGGACGGAGTTGGTCAGATAAAATGGAATTTCTTAGGAATCCATCCGCTTTACTGATCACATCTGAATTCCGCGTCGACTACTTCCATCAGATTCTTTGTTCGGATCATATTCTACCGGCTCCTTCGTATGAAGAAGCCAGCGCTCATTTCCCAAATGCCCTTATGATAATCTTAGATACTTATCTGTGGAGGGATTTTCAGGATACGATGTCCATCATCGCCTCCATAGAAGAACAGGGTATTGAAGTCATGATGCTGAACGTTGAAGAATCGTATCCAGATACTAACCTGGCATCTCAGGAAATTGAACGGGTTGAATACCTGAAAAGTTTGGCTCATGAAAAAGCAGTGCAGAAGCTCAAGTGATCAAAATTGTCAAAGTCCTTGGGACACTGTTGCAGGAGATTTGTTATGAAGACTGTTATTCGGATTCTTTTGGTATTATTCATATTCTCTGGCATCGATATGGCACATGCCAAGGATAAGGTAGACATTCTCATGGATAAACTCATTGAGAAAGGCATTATTACAAACACTGAAGCCCAGGCATTAAAAGCAGATATGGAATCCAGCAACAATAAAAATGAACAGAAACAACAGACTGCAACTGTTGCAGCAAGTGAGAAAAAGAGTAACCTGACTGACGATGTAAAGATCGGGGGGACTTATTTTCTTGAATATTACTACAGAAATACCGACTCAGGAAACAATGTCAATGGAATTGCAATCAAAAGGGCTTACCTTAATGTTAGTAAAACATGGGTCCCCTGGTTTAGCACGAAATTGACTACAGACATAACTTATGATTCAGACAGAAACAAGGAAATCGGATGGGAATTCCGGCTCAAGAATCTTTATGGACAGTTTTATTTCAAGAATCTTTGGGATACAGGTATAGATTTCAAGAGCCAGGTTGGACTTGTACCTACTGCATCCGACAAATATGACGGCAATTTGTGGCCCTACAGACCTCAAGGATCTCATTTCCTAGACCGTCACAAGATATTTCCCACAGCTGATTTTGGAGGTAATATCCAAATCTACTATGGCGGTGCGGATAATGACTTGTTGAAATTGTCAAAGAAATATGCTGAAAAATGTGGCATTGAAGCAGGGGTATACAACGGTTCCGGCTATAACCATTCAGAGGTCAACAACAATAAAATAGTGGAAATACTGGCTTTCATAAGACCATTCTGGTCATTGGATCAACTAAAAGGATTACGGGTAGCAGTCCAATTGGTCCGGGGGCAAAGTGAATCAGAGATAAATGGTATGTATCCTGAATTTGATATAAACCAGCTCATGATTTCCTACCAGCATGAGTATTTCACACTTCTGGGCCAGTATTATTATGGTACTTCCGGACCAAGATTTGCGGATCAGTACGATCGAGACGGTTGGAATGTGGGATTCTATGTACGCGCTCCTTTCCATAAAAAGTTAAGAGCCTTCTTCAGATACGATGTGTACAACATACATTACGATTATGTAAAAATGGGTGAATACACAATGATCTATGGGTTGTCATACAATTTATTGAAAGGTGTGATGCCGTGGACGGGTATTGAGCAAAAATTCTACGACGAAGGTGATGATTCTCTCACATATCAAGCCGGCCTCGCAATTAAATTTTAACAGTACGGTGCAGGTAATCCAATGGGTTACTTGCACCAGACTTTGTAGTTAGGAGGTTTGAATGGAATTCATATTGATTTGTTTATGTATATTATTGACCTTCTTTTTTATAGTCATATTTAACATTAATACAACGGATAAAGTACGCAGGATTGCATTGCGTATAGAGAAAACTATCTTAATAATCTTGGCCATAATAATTCCGTATCTCGTTTTCCAATTATGGATCTTGGGAAAAATCAAAAACTACGAGCTGGCAGTCTTGTTATTTGCTGAAATTGTTCTAATATTTGGCTATAGGGGGATTACAAAATTAAGGGAGAAAGCTGGCTAAATCTATTCAAAAGGAGGATAAGAATGACAAAGAGAAACGATTCTCAGAAGTTATCTTCGAATACATTGAAGCTTGTAAATAGCAAACCAAGAGAAAAAATGGATTGTTCTGTGGCTCAGGCTTTGATTATAAAGCCTTCCAGATTAAGTCCAAAAAGCTACGAGCTTCTGGGATTACACATTAAAAAGTGCAACGAATGCACTGATGTGCTTGCCCGATTTGATGGACCAAGAAAACCTCTCACAGATAAGCAAGCTAACGTTTGCAAAACCCCATAATAATGGCATTTAAAGGAGAAATTATGGATACTGGAATATATTTAGTATTCTTTGCAGCTGTGATATTAATAATAGTAATTTTAGCTGTAATAAAAAAAAGGCCGTTTTACGATTTTTTGGAACCCATGAATCAGATTGATTTTTCTGGTGTTCCAGTCGATCTGGAAGTTAATGGAAGAACGATAACGATCCAGACGAGTGTTGAGAATTCCAAACTGTATAGCCAGCATGGTCCTGAAATGTTTCCTGATTTGTGGAATCCTGAGAAGTATGTTGACAAGTCGTTCATGGTCAGCAAATCAGGTATGATGCTTTTAACCCCATTCGACGAGTTGAAGGATATATTCTTCACAGATGATGCTCAGTTTAATGCTGATGAAATTCTCAAAAATTGGAAGAGGTAGCCTATGGATAATATAATAAATAAGATTATGAACAAGATAATTGGAATTATCGGTAAGGGATTATTGTTTTGTATATTCTTACCATTTCTGATTATGGCATACATGCATAAAAGAAAAAACAAAAAGTATCTCATCATCAAGCGTCCAAGAAATACGCCTTGGCAATAACTAAATTACTGGACTAATGGAATGTTCATAATGGAATGTTCAGCTTCAGTTCACATTCTAATCTTTAACATACAGTAGTGCCTTCTCTTACTGTTCGATTTCATCAGGTACTACTGTAATAGACAATTATTATGTCATGTTTCAAGAAATCATGGGTTGTGAATATTTATTAGGAGTCACTTTATGGATGAAAAACAGCTTAAAGATATTGATGAAGAGATGAGTAGACTTCAAAGCGCATTAGGTCAGAAGAAGAGAGAATCAGTACTCTATGCAAAAGAGTTAAGCTCATATTCTGACATTTTTGTCAATAATCCAACACTAGATAACTTTAGGGATTTTGCTAACGCCATCCAAAGGGTTTATGAATACCTCAATAAGCAGTCTGATGGCTAAAATCTTGAGGCTTCTAAAGTCAGTTATTCAATTTGAGTAAAGATATGAGTCAAATATTAAATGAATTTTTTCTAAGGAGTAATGATATGATAAAAATAATTGCAATCATCTGGGGCGTCAGCGCTATTGGAGTTGCCACTTTTATCCTCTGGGAACTTCTCAAATACAAGAAGAAAAAAAAGGTCAGAAATTTGACCAAGAATAACTTTGTGTAAGACTGTTGAATAAACATAACACAAGCTTATTCTGACATCAAACCTCCTTGAAAGAGAGATGTTCTTCTCTGGGGAGGGCGATGTCAGACAATTTTCTCATTTTTTAATTTTTTTAATAAATAATTACAATATTATAAATAAATAATAAGAATTTTATTTTATTAATCAATGTTTATCAGAATAAACAATTGTAATAAACCTTTAACACAATATTCATTTCCAATTTACTGTCAAGAAATGTGTTGCGCATGAGAAGCAGGGATCATAACTCCGGATTAGCTTTTCCACTTCCAAGACTATCTTTTCTTTCTTGGTCTTTTTTGTAAGCATCTGCTGGACGTACACTGCTATCATATCCTGCATGTTCCTTAGCATCTGAGCTGTAGGAGTTACTACATTTGCATAAGTAATTTCTCCTTTACTTACTTTGTATTCATGCCAGAGGGTTCCACGTGGTGCTTCATTTGCAGCTATTCCATGTCCTGATTTCTTTTTAGGCTTCATTACTGATTCATACTTGACCTTGAAATCCGTCAGTAAATCTGCTGTATATTCCCAATAATGAATAAGTTCTATGGCTTGTGCAAGATTGTTCTTGAAAGGGTTCATATCTGAAAAATCTATCTTATTCTTCTTGATGAATTCCTGAGTTTTCGTGCTGAGTCTGTCTCCATTATTCACAACTCGAGCTAATGCACCGACATAATAAGACTTACCTTTCTTAACTACAAAATTAGCATTTGAGTATGGTTCATGATATTCTTTTAAAAGTTTTGAATAATCTTTCTGTTCGAATGTACTGTCACCAGATTTAATGAATCCATGTGATGTTCCATATTCAGTCTCATGAGAGAGTGAAAACATTTCCCCCTCTGTTGAGAGTTTTGGTACTTTAAGGGAAGAAATTAATTTTGCTGTATCAATAATATCTTTTTCTGCAGCTAACAATCTTTTTCTAAATTCATCTAGTTTCTCCTGTTCAGGGAAGTGGGTAAATCCACCAATCGTTGTTGAGATCTGATGCATTACCCGACCGGATACGGCTGTGACCATTTCATTACCAATTTTGATCAGTCTGAGGGCTCTTTGTATTTCTGGCATATACTTTTTGGTCATCGCTAATGCAGATTCATATCCCAAATAATCTGGAAGTGCAAGGAAATAGAGATGTGTTGCATGACTTCTTATCCGCTCTCCGATTGTCTGAAGTTCACGCAAAATAATTGTCTGAGGTGTTGCTTTGATTCCCAGAGCATTTTCCATAGCCATTACTGAAGCTACTCCATGTGCTGAGGAACAGATGCCACAGATCCTTGATGTTATTTCAGGAGCATCTCTGTAATCTCTTCCTTTTAGGAGAGGTTCAAAGTATCTTGATCCTTCAATTGATCCAAGCTCACATTTGACAAGTTTGCTGCCCTTTACCTCAAGGTCCAGTCTTGCATGGCCTTCAATCTTTGTGATATGATTTAATGATATTTTTCCCATTTTGTCCCTTTGAGTTTTTCATCGACCGCCCGTGCCATAAAAGTATCCATTACCTTTCTAACTTCAGTGGGTTTGATTTTTTTTGATTTAAGCAGTTCGAAATATTCATCAAAATTTGCATCATCTGCCAACCCTCTGCATCCATAGCATTTCAGTCCATGTGTTGGACATATAGCATTGCATCCGCCACTTGTGATTGGTCCCAAGCACACTAAATTATTATCAAGTAAGCATCCGTTCTTGTTGAGTTTGCATTCAACACATACCGCACTTCTGACATTTCTGAATGTCTTGTTCAATAGAAGGTCTTTAATGAATCTCTTAACCTCATCCCTGTCTGGAGGGCAACCAGGTAGTCTATATTCAACCTGAATAATCTCATGAATAGGTTTTGGAGTTCTAGTATCCTGGTTTTGAGGATTTTTCTTATACAACCATTTTGATAGTTTCTTGTCATCTGTGTAATTTCTGATGGCTGGAATATTACCCTCACATGCGCAAGTCCCAAGTGCAACAACTACCTTTGAACGTTCTCTAAGTTCTTTTACAATCTTTTCGTCGTCCAAAGACACAACTGTTCCCTCGATGAAGCAGATATCCATAGGTCCTTTGCTGTTGTCGCTTTTTATAAAAGGGAATGCAACAATATCAACTGCTTTGATGATATCGACTATTTCATCTTCATTAAATATAACGCTTAGCAGACATCCTGCACATCCGGTTATTCCATAAAATCCAACTATTGGTTTCTTTGCCATCCTATTGCTTTGTCACCCATCGTTTGGTTCGTCTCTTAGCTGATCGTATCTAAACACCGCGCCATCAAGACAAGTATATTTTCCATGTATCATACATCCGCCACATTTTCCTATCCCACAATACATCAAACGCTCAGCACTGAGAAATATTTGGTCATCATTAAAACCCTTATTCTTCAATATACCTATTGTTTTATCTATCATTATTGGAGGACCACAAAGCAAGGCAATCTTCTGGTTATTGTTATGTATGTTATTATCTACAAGGGTTGTAACAAATCCTTCTGCTCCTAGTATGCATGTTTTACCTTTATTTTCAATCTTATCATAACTAATATGCAAGTTAAAATCTTTTTTCCATGATGATAGTCTGTAATCAAAAAGAGTATCATCAGGTGTTCTAAATCCAAGGAATAAAAATATATCTTTGTATAACTCCCTGTTACTTTCAATATACTCTATTACACCCTTTAAAGGCGCAACACCACAACCCCCTCCAATTATTATTAAATCATCTCCTGCAAAATCTTCCATAGGATAGGTTGTTCCATAAGGTCCCCTTGCATAAAGTATACTCCCTTTTTTTATGCCAGAAAGGTTTCTTGTCACATTTCCAACTTCACGGATATTCAATTCTACATAATCTTTGGTGTGAGAACAGATTGATATCGGTGCTTCACCAATTCCTGGAATAGAGACAAAAACAAACTGACCTACACCATGATCTAGTTTCCACTTTAATCTTATTGTAAATGAATCATGGGACTCTCTTTTATAAAAAATAACCTTCTTTGGTTCTGGCAGGTATGGGTTTTTTCTGATAAGGTTCTTGGCTTTTGTACTAGTCATCATTGTTCACCTGACATTTCATTAATTTTAGTTACCCAGTCTATCTTTGTTGGACAGCCCCTAATGCACCTTCCACATCCTGTGCAAAAGATTACATGATGTCTATCATGGAAGTATTTAATCTGGTGGTAGATTCTATGTTTAAATCTAGCTGTTTTTTCACGTCGAAAGACATGGTCACCTGCTACCCTAGTAAATCTTCTCTGCATACAAGAAGCTGGAATTCTGACCCTTTCTCCAGTTTTCAGACTAAAGTCAGTCTCATCTTTTATGACAAAACAGTGGCAGTTTGGGCATAAATGATTGCATGCTCCGCATACGAGGCACTTTTCTGCCATTGTTTCCCATTCCATTTTATCATATAATGGACCAATATCAGTATTTTTAAGATTAAGTGAATTCTTTGTCAGTTTATCTTCTTCTGATAATTTTCCACTCACTAATTCAAGAAATCTTCTGTAATTGTTTAAAAAACAAAGTCCTTCTTGTGTGTATGCTTCAATAATAAATGATTTATTTTTTTCATAGAACATGAGATCTTGGTAATCTCCAAGTTCAAAGGAGTTACAAAAACAGTATTCATCCCCTTCCTTACAGTGCACACCTATAAGGATTGACTTTTCTCGTCTAGCTTTATAGAATGGGTCTGGATCGTTTTCTAAGAATACGATGTCCTGATGCATTATTGAATTGATATCGCATTTCCTTAATCCAAAGAAAATTCGTTTTTTGACCACAATAGATTCAGATGTGTCGATTATTTTATTATTCTTAAACTTCAATATCACTTCCTTTTTGGAGAAAAAGTAATTCTTAACAGGAAACAGTGATAAGTTGCTCAAGGATACTGACGAAGGATCCACAACTTGTGAGAATATTACTTGTTTGTCTTCTTTTTTAACTGGAGCTATTAACTCAGAATCCTGAATGATGTTTGCAAGAAATTCATTTAGGTCCCTCTTTTTTAATTCAAATTGTGTATCCATTTCTTTAAGAATAAATTAATCTCAACTATTTAAGGATTTTGATTTGGAAGATTAACTGTCAGTCAAATATAATTACTATCAATTTACAAAAATCAAGGCAAATATTAAATCTGAGATTATTACTCTGCAATGACAATGCAGGACAGTGTTTCTTAATCGGCAGATTAATATATGGAAGCTTTTTTTAGTTATTCTTAGAGGTGAAAATATGTTTTATTGTAAGCACTGTAAAACAAATTCTGCCGTAAAAGCTGGTTTACGGAAAAACAAAGTTGGGTT
>JAIPIC010000072.1 GCA_021734865.1 Candidatus Woesearchaeota archaeon
CTCCTGCTCAAGCAGCAAAGATTGAGTTAAATCTGAAAAGGAATCGATTCAAAAGTATGATAGAACTTTTGCTCGCTTTTTGCAAAGCGAGAATTTGGCTAAAGCCAAAATTCTATTGCTCATAAGGAAACACTGTCATTGAACCAAAGGTTTATATAAAAACCTTGGCAGAAATAGATAATGAAATTCATCTCATGGAATGTAAATGGGATCAGGGCTTTGTTAAAAAAAGGATTTGTTGATATAATAAAAAAAGAAAACCCTCACATCCTATGTATTCAAGAGACCAAGTCAGATAAGATACAAATTGGACTGGAAGGATATTATCAATATTGGAATTCGGCTGATAAAAAAGGATACTCAGGAACAGCCGTTTTTACTAATATTAAGCCATTGAAGGTTTCATATGATATGAAAGGGCATGATAACGAGGGTAGGATCATAACTTTAGAGTTTGCCAAATTCTTTCTTGTGAATGTATATACTCCTAATTCTCAGAGAGGGTTGACTCGTTTGGATTATCGGCAGCGGTGGGATGCTGATTTCCTAGATTATGTGCTTGATCTAGAAAAGATTAAGCCTGTTGTATTTTGTGGTGATTTAAATGTTGCGCATAAAGATATTGATCTCGCACGACCTAAGCAAAATCAGAAGAATGCAGGTTTTACTATAGAAGAGAGATATGGATTTGACAGATACATTGAATCTGGATTTATTGATTCTTTCAGAGAATTCAATAAAGAACCGGAAAATTATTCGTGGTGGAGCTACATGTTCAATGCCAGAGCAAAGAATATTGGTTGGCGGATTGATTATTTCTTAATCTCAAAGATGCTTAAGAAAAACCTTAAGGATGGATTCATTCTCCCAAATGTTATGGGATCAGATCATTGTCCTGTAGGAATTAAGCTAGAATTTTAACTTTTATATCTTTTTGAACTTCATCCATACATTTTTGAAGAACGGAAGCGATAATGTCGATAGCATGAATGCTGCGGATGGTACAATAGAGTTAATGAACGGTTGTGGTAGATGAGCAAACACAAAGAAGAGGCTTATAACCAGATATGTAAGAGTAGCAATTATAACCTTCCTTGTCAGACTGGTTTCCCAAGCCTTGTCTTTCTCAACCTTGCTGTTCCTGATCTTTATTTCTTTTATCTCCTTTTCAATATCCATATCCATAATTAGAATGTAAGAATATAAAAAGCTAATTATCCTAGATAATAATATGGATGACAAAGATATTTTACGGGCTTCCTGCAATGAATCTAAATATGCCAATAAAGCACCAAGTCTGGATTTTTGTTCAGAAGATTGCATAAGAAATTCTTAAGGATTACAATTATGGTAAAGGACCTTATCAAAATTTGGAAAATATGGTGCTTGAAAGTGGGGACGTATTCATTATTCTCTCTATCTGATATCTCTCTAACTGATGGCTTGGATGACAATTTATCAGATGCATTAAAAGCATCATTGGACAAATACAGACAGAAAGTTATCCTTTCCTAAGAAGCGTCAGAGAGAATCCAACCATATTGATTATCTCTGAATTTGTGGTTTCAGATATCAGCGTGGCTATTTCTTTCTTGTCAAGATCACCAAACGATGATCTAAGAAGTTTGATTTTGATGAGTTTTCGCTTTTTCAGCTGTTTCTTTATCTCATCAACTATTCCAGGAGTTACTCCTGATTTACCTACCTGCATTATTGGTTTTAATGTCTTTGCTCTTGCAATAAGCAGGCTTTTATCTAATCCGTTATCCATAAATTATGGGGTCTTTGGGAGGATATAAAAAAGTATGGATTAAGAAAGGTGATAACTATTCGGATGGTAATGACCAAGGGATTTTCGTCGTCTCAACTCCTTTATATGCTCTACTTTCTTAGCGATGAGGTCGGTTATTGATTTAAAATCTTCAGTATAATCCTCAAGGATGAAAGAAACTCTCTCTCCTCCAAGGAAATGCGGCAAAATAACATAATCTGCACCAGCATCATAAAGCGATAGTGCTTCATCAACGTGATCAGCTGTCACAAATATTGTGGCTTCATTGTTTAATTTCTTTGTTTCTGATATAAGCAGGAGATTGTTCTCCCAATGCGGTACAGTTGAAATGATAATTCTCACTTTTCCAAGATCCAGTTTATTGATAACTTCAATATCACCAATATCTCCATATATGCAGCTGACATTTTGAGCTATCAAATTTCTGACAACCTCAGGGTTGAAGTCTACGACCAGGAACTTTTTTTTGAGTTTCTTAAGCGTATTGAATATGCTATATCCTATCCTATCATATCCAACTAAGATGACTTCGTGATTATTATTATCATCAACATTTTCAAGATCTACTGTTGTTTTCAGTGGTATTTTATCAAACAATTTCAGATAAGGAGAAAAAAAGTTGTATAACTGATTTTTGTAATTCTCAAAATATGATGTAAATACTATTGTAATTATTGCGATCGTTATTGTTATGTTTACTATGCTGCTTGAAACATGGTCGAGGGATATTCCCAGAAAGACAATTATCAATGCAAATTCACTTATCTGACTCATTTTACCTCCAACAAGAAATGAGGTTCTCTGTTTGTATCCAAATATATATGTCATAAAAAATAATATACTAGGTTTTATGAACATAACAATCAAAGTAATTACAAAAATCGGGATGAATTGTTTGCTAATCACCCCAAATTCTAATTCTAGACCTAAGGAAACAAAAAATATTGTTGCAAAGAAATCCTTCAGTGGTTTGACTTTACTTGTTATCTCAATCGAGTAAGGGAGGTTTGCCAGCCCTATTCCGGCAGCAAATGCTCCAATAGCTATTGAAAAGCCAGGTGACAATAACATTACCATGTGTTCACTGAGATTGATAGACAATACATCCCTTAGCAGGAATACAAGAATGTGTCCAAATTCTGAAAAGAATATTCCAAACATAAAGCAGACTGATATTGAGAGCAGGAACAAGACTTCCGGCGTCTTTGCTGCAAATTTAAAGAGATGATTCAATACATGTTTGCTGAGTAGCATTATCAATAAGAAGAGAAATCCTCCCTTTAGGATACTGAAGATAAATACTGCAATTGAAATGTTATGCATCGAATTGAGAATAGTGATTGCAACTACAGCAATAAGGTCTTCGACCAGCAGAATCCCAATTATGATTCGTCCATGAAGGGTGTTGACTTCACGACTGTCCGAGAGCTGTTTAATGACGACCATGGTGCTACTGAATGCAATTATTAGTCCAAGGTATCCAGCCTCAATTGCCTCAAAACCCATCATAAGTGAAACAATAAAACCGAGGCTAAACAATATTGTACTGTTTATCACACCACCAATAGAAGATACAAAACCCACCTCTTTTAGGTTCTTCAAATTTATTTCAAGCCCGACTATGAAGAGAAGAAATGCTATACCTATCTCAGACAGTGTGGAGATAATGGATTTGTTCGTGACAATACTTAATAATGGACCAAGTATTATTCCTCCAATGATATATGCAGGGATTAGTGGCTGCTTAAACATCCGGCTTACAAATGCGAGAATTGAAGCAAATATGATTATAATCCCTATTTCAATAAAAATATCCATTATTCACCTCAATTTTAATTTGTTACTGACTTTGTTATTAAAATTTTTAAATATATCCTTATTTAATTCTGTCGATTATAAAAAATCTTTCATAACTGGAGGGAGTTCATCAAGCAAATCACTTGCTATGTAATAATATCTCATTTTTTTATATGCTCGGTCTGCAGACTTACCAAGTATATATGCAGCAGCAGCAGCTGAATATTCGAGTGCGTCTGTCTGGGCTAGCAATCCTGCTGTAATGCCAGCAAGGAGATCTCCGGTCCCACCAACGGTCATGCCAGAATTTCCTGAGATGTTATATTTAATGCCATTCTTGGTAACAATGCGATCAATCGATCCCTTGAACAGGATTATGCCTGTACCCGCCAATTTTTGAATTTGTTTGGAATCTTTGAATTCAAAACCAGCCCATTGCTTAAATTCTCTGATATGCGGTGTAATTATCCTGTTTTTCATTGATTTCAGTTGTTTGATTGCATCTGCATCAACCACGGCTTTCTTTTTTATCAGTTTTAATAGATTTGATACATCACCTTTGCCAAGCCCTGGTCCAATTAATACGCAGTCGTTTTTTGTGACTAATTCAAGAATCTCATCAATATGTGAATCTTTAAGATAGTCGCCATTGAGTTTATATGTTATCAGATCCGGACTGATAGCATTGATTGCATAAGCAGTATTCTCAGGAGCTGCAATAGTAACCAGATCACATCCAGATCTGAGGGCTGCCAGACCAGCCAGGGCAGGGGCTCCAATATAATCTTTTGAACCGCCGATGATTAACAATCGTCCATTTTTACCTTTGTGTGAATTGGATTTTCTCATAGGAAAATTCTTCTTGATGTAATCATGACCAACTACCTTTTTAGTCTGTGGAGGAATACCTATCTCAACAGTCGTTGTCTTCTTCCTCATGTTACGTAATCCTGGTTTCATGTCATGGAAAGTAATTATTTTATCAGCTTTTATATGGACACTTTGGGTCTTTCCATAGTCTGGATCTATACCAGACGGGACATCAATAGATATCTTAAGTGCATTACTGGAGTTAATATGGTCAATTACCTTTTTTGAGATCCCTTTGACTTCTCCTTTTATCCCTGTTCCAAAGATACAATCGATGATCAAATCAGCATCATCAATATCATTTTCAGATGCAAATTGGTTCTTAGAAAGTTTTGTATATGCTTGCAGAGCCTCTGGTTTAAGTTTGTCAATTTTTCCAAAGAAATATACTTTACAACCAAGCAGTCTTGCGATGACAAATCCATCTCCTCCATTATTTCCGTGGTAACATACTACTAACGGATATATGCCTTTGGATAATCTCTTGGATGATGAAGTTGGTGGAATGGATAAAATTATCGGGTTTTTGGATTGTTTAGTTTTGTGATCCATAGATCCTTCAAAATTTTTAGTTCGTTTAATATATTGCTTGATTTCTTGAGCTGCAGCTCTACCAGCGTTTTCCATGAGCATGGTCTTGCTGACACCAAAATATTCAGAAGCATCTTCAAGTTCTCTCATCCGTCTAATCGATATCACATTAATCCCTTAGATGAAATTATTAATAAAGATTTTCCAATAGGGGCTTTGAAAATGGATTAATACGAAATCTAGATACGACCATACCTGAAATATTCGTCGATATCCTCATCATTAAGATGATTTTTCTGACTGAATTTTGCAGATTGTCTGATTTTTTTGCCGCGAAGAGTCAATGCGTATATCAATCCACAACCAAGTCCTACCAGATGGGCGATATTTCCCACACCAGACGGATAAAAGAGACCAAAGAAATCCATAGCTGCCCATACAATGCCCCCAACCCATAACGGCATGGGTATGATAAAAAAGAATAGTATTCTAAGCTGAGGCAATAATATGATAGTCGCTCCAATTATCCCCATGATTGCACCGCTAGCACCAAGTGCGCTGTTGTAAAAAAAGCTGGAAATGAATGATGCAAGAAGTCCTGACAGGAAATATATTATGTAGAATCTTAGTGTTCCAATTCTCTGCTCGACAAGCGGGCCAAACATGACTAATGCCCATATGTTAAAAAAGAGATGCATCGGAGATGCGTGCAGGAACATTGACGTGAGAAGAATCCATGGGCGGGTGAAAACATCGCTTCCTACCAAAATAAACATCTGTGTAAACCATCCTTCCAAACCACCTGTTATTGCCTGGACTAGGAAAATAATACAATTTACAGCTGCAATTGTCAAGACAGCGCTTTTTGTGATGTTTTTTAATTGGTTCAAGTTATTTCCCTATATTCACAATTATTTTGAGGATTATTAAATTTGGACATAAATAAATATTATGATTATTTTTCACCAAATAATTAATTATGATTTTTCAGAGCCAGAATGGCCTGTTTATAATCTTGTTTATTATATACTGCAGACCCCGCAACCGCTATGTCCACACCCGCTTCTGCGACTATGCGGGCTGTTTTTTCATTGATTCCTCCATCAGCCTCAATCAATGTTTTAAGGTTATTTGTGTCGATGTGTTTGCGTAACATCTGTATTTTCTCTAAGGCAGCAGGAATCAACTCCTGTCCTCCAAATCCAGGCTCCACAGTCATTACGAGTATGAGATCCAAGTATGGGAGTATATCAATTATATCTGATACAGGCGTAGCTGGTTTTATTGAAACACCTGCTTTGCAGCCTGCTTCTTTAATCTGATTTATGCATGCTTTAAGATTATTGCACACTTCTGCGTGGATTGTAATATAATCAGCACCTGCTTTTGCAAATTCATCAATAAATTTCTCAGGTGACTCGATCATAAGATGTACATCCATTGGTAGTCTGGACTTTAAGGATGCAAGGACGCATGGACCTAATGTTATGTTTGGCACAAAATGACCATCCATGACATCAACATGGATAAGGTCTGCGCTATCTTCAACTGCTCTGATCTCTTCTCCCAGTTTGGAGAAGTCTGCCGATAGTATTGATGGTGCTATTTTCATCGTTTTTTCAACTTTATTTTTTATGCTTCTCTTCGTAGTCATGGATTATATCAATCCTTTGTTGATGGCGGTCTCCATCGAATTCTGTATCAAGCCAGATCTTAACCAGAAGCATCACAATTCCAGGTTCTGTTGTTCTTGCTCCTAGACAAAGTACATTTGAATCGTTATGTCTTCTTGACATTGTTGCCGAGAAATCACTATAACACAGAGTGGCTCTGGCACCCTTGACCTTGTTTGCTGCGATTGACATTCCTAGTCCAGTTCCACAGATAAGTATTCCTCTCACATCATCTTTAACAACTTTTTCTGCCAAATCGAGTCCAATCTCTGAATAATTGCACGAGTCCTTTGAGTATGTCCCCATGTCTTCGTAGTCGATGTTTTTTTCTTTCAGGTATTCGATAACCTGTATTTTGAGATCAAACCCCGCATGATCCGATCCGATCATGACCTTTTTATCTTTCCAAGTCATATTTTATACACCCCATCCTTCATGATTAATTTATCGTCAAAATACATTGTTGGTTTGAGTATTACATTATCTATGTGTAAAGGCACATCTATTTTGCCACCAAAACTTAAATTGTTGCCAAAAGCAATATGGACTGTTCCATATATTTTTTCATCTTCTAATACATTGCCAGTCAATATAGCATTAGGGTTTGTACCAATACCAAGCTCAGCAATATTGTAGGCCCCTTTGTCCTGTGTATCGTCAAGGACTTTTTTAAGCTGTTTTGCTGCTTCATCACCCTCTATAGCAACAGCATATCCATCTTTAACACTAACCTTAATCGGTTCTGTTATCATTCCTGTGCGTGTGCTTCCGTCGATATAAAACACTCCTTGAGTTTTATCTTGTACTGGAGCAAAGCAAATTTCTCCGTCAGGCAGATTCCCAAAGCTTCCTTTTTTAATAAATGAACCGCCAGTTCTGCCGTGCAGTCTGACTCCTACTTTTGGGATTATGATATCAGTACCAAGTTTGGATGTCACTCTAACTATCTTTGTCTGTTCGAGGAGGTCAGCAAGCTGATTATTCAGTTTAAACATTGCATCATAATCAATGTCAATAGTCCTTTGTATCATATCTTTGGTTGCAGTAGGCATTGAAGCAATTCTAACACCATTTTCAGAAGCTCTTCTTCGTGCTTTTGTGTGGCTAATAGACCTTGAGGTCAGAAGAATTGCTATGTCAGCTGATCTCATAGCAGAGGACACTGGTGTGGAAGGCTCCTCACCATTGACCTTGCGGGTTTTCATCCTGATAAATGATACTTCAACTCCCTTTTTATTATATATATGATAAAACTTATCTGCTAGTTCGTGCATTCCATCATCTGTTACTATAAGAACTGTTTCTCCATCTTTGTATCCCATGCACTTATCTAGAATTACATTTACTGGCTTGTCCATAGACTATTAGATTTAAGACTTGTTTTAAAATTTATTGTAAATATGGACGAAAATAGAAGAAATTTGAGTACTTATCGGTCGACTTTCTTAAGTCCACGCCACCAAATATTAGAGTCTGTACTTCGCAATTGTTCAAAGATTTTCTTTGCTGTCTTTGTTCGAAGAAGCGGTCCTGAGTTTTTCAGCCAGTTTTCAGCATCCTTGTAGCCGGAATCGATATATTCCTTTGCCTGTATAAGGCATTCTAGGAGATCTGCGTCCCTGGCAACAATCGCTTCAGGTGTTTTTTGTTCCTGATATTCATTAAATAGGGCAGACATTTCATCCCGCATGTCTGGATCCAGATTCTGCACCTGCTCTGTAAATGCTTCTGTCTCATGTTTTCTGAAATCGATATATCGATGACCTACTTTATGCAGATCATTAAGACGCGCCTCAGGAAAGTCTTGCAGCATACACATCTTGATAACTTTTTCTTCGTCGACATTTTCTTTTTTGGCTAGCATATATCCTGTAATGGTCGCACCAAAACTGTGTTCAGCAACAGTCTCAGGGTCTTTGACCTTAGCTATCCACCAGCCGGATCTTTTAACTCTTTTTAGCTGTAATGATTCAAATAAAAAAGAAAGAACATTCTTCATTCTAAATCTCCGTATCAGTTATTTAGCTTTTTGTACCCCATCCAAATAAGGATAGCAAGCACAATGCCAAGTATTATGATCCTCAGATAATCCTGTAACAGACCCCAATACCTGATTGTGGAATATATCAGGACAAGAATTCCTCCACTCATTATCCCAGATGATACACTTGGATGTTTGAGTACTACTCCACCCAAGATAACACATATGATTCCAAGAATCACATTAAGGATAAACACGGTCTTCTCGTAATGAGCATAGCACATATTACATTCGGTCATTATTCCACAACCGTTCTCATCATAATCAAATCTCGGCCTACCACCATCCTTGTAGCAATCGCTTTGAGTTTGAGAATAATCTGATTCAACTTCACTGCAGAGCGTGTAGTTGATTTTCTCAGGATAACGGATATAATTATCATCTGAGCAGTTTTCTTTGTAGAATGTCACAACACCATATCCTAAGAAAAATGCTAGAATTATTGCAATCGCTATTGCCAGCAGTACTTTTTTGACTGCGGAGGCATCTTCATTTGACGACCTAACAGGTTTTGCGGTTTGTTTTTTAGCCATGATTCATCATGAGTCATAATGATATTTAAGTCTTTACATTATCTTTTGTTTACACCATCTTTTGTTGACATTATCTTTTGTTTACACTATCTTTTGTTTGCATAAAATTTTTTTGTTTCTTGTTTATTTTTGGATCACATAATATTTGTTATGCACATCCTTAAATAACAAAAATTGCCGTTCGCCCTGACCCCAAGCTAAAGCATGGGGTACAATAAAAATGTAAAGCATTTTTGTGTACAAGAAAAGCTTTGCTTTTCTCCGTATTAAAGGGCTCACAATCCATAGGCAATTTTTGGT
>JAIPIC010000073.1 GCA_021734865.1 Candidatus Woesearchaeota archaeon
GCATACAAAAAACGCCTTTAAAAAGGCGAAGAAATGTTACGCAATTTCGTGGCTGTTACGTAATATCGGGACTATAGGTATTGTCGAGGGGGAAAGAAGCAAGTGCCACAATAAAGTGCCACAATATTAAGTAACATTTTTGGCAAAAAACTATGATTGCTAATTAATCGTTTTTCTTTATATAGAAGATTGAGAAATTGTTGTTCTTTAGAATATAGGTATATGTTACGTAATTTCGGTACTATACATTTTCCTATCATAACCGACAATTATTTATACCTCTATTAATGAAATGTACTTATGGACCGCTTATTGAAACTCTCCGGTTATGCTGCAGTTGTATCAGCATTGACAATGCTTCCAGCATTCTTCCTTTCTTTTATGGGGATTGTCAGCCCAAGCCCACTATTGAAATTTATAAATCTGGCAATAATAATCCTGACACTACCAGTAGCAATCGTCATTGCTAGAGGATATTATCATTTAGGATATTTAAGAAATGTCAAGCTTCTGAAGATAATGTCCTTGGTATTTGCAATATTGATTGTATTTATTTCAACTTACAGTTTTGTCTCAGTATTTAAGGAAAGTTATGAAACAACATACTTTGGAATAGCAGTCATTGTGGTTTTAGGTATTGCTTACATTATTTTTGGTTCCGCTTTATTTAGGCTTAACAAATATTACGGCATGGTCCCAACTTTTTTGGGTTTATTGTATATATGCGAAGGTCTTTTCTTTATGTCAGTCATATTGTTTATTATTACTCCATTCATAGGTGCTGTCTCATCGGTACTTGAAGCTATTTTATTCTTTAAAGCTGCCAAGATGATTGAGCCAGAAGATAAACCAAAAGATGGAACGATAAAAAATGTCAAAATAACCAGAAAAAAAGGCAAAACGAGGAAAAAAAATGACAGATCCGTCAAGAACAGAGATAGAACAGGAAAAAGAAATGGAAAGAGAAGTCGAAGAAAGACTCTTAAAAGAAAAACAACAATACGAAAAAATAAAAAGTGAAATTGAGCTCGATGAGAAGATTGAGGAAGAACTGAAAGAAAAGGAGCACCTTGATGAAGATATCTACGCCGAGAGAAAAATCGAAGCAGAGGTAGAAGATCCAGGTAAGAGACTACAGATTGAAGAAGACCTCGAAGAGACTGAAGCAGAAGACAAAAAAGTCGAAGCAGAACTCGAAGAGGATATGGTCAAAAGAAATCACATTGAAAAAGAGTAAATTTTATTAACTTTTTACTCTTACTCTATTTCTATGTATACGTATGATTGTTTCTGTTGTTGTTAATATTAGAGGTATCTAAATGATCCATGATGATATCATAAGCCTTATTGGTAATACCCCGTACCTGCGGATAAACAAATTAAATCCCACAAACATTGAGATAGTTGCAAAACTAGAAGGATGGAATCCTGGGGGTAGCATCAAGGACCGCATAGCCCTTGAGATGATCACAGCAGCAGAGAAGTTAGGTCTTCTGGATAAAACCAAGACAATAATAGAAGCAACCAGTGGCAATACAGGGATAGGTCTGGCCATGATTGCAGCAGTGAAGGGCTATAATATCGAAATAGTCCTCAGTGAAGCTGTATCAATCGAGCGGAGGAAACTTCTTGAAGCATATGGAGCAAAAATCATCCTAAGCCCGGCTAATGAAGGAACAGACGGAGCAATAGTACTTGCAAAGGAAATGATACGAAGGAGCCCAGACAAATACTATATGCCAAATCAGTTTGAAAATCCGTCAAATCCAATGGCCCACTACAAGACTACAGCAGATGAAATAGTCAAAGATATTGGAGAATTTGATTATTTTGTGTCTGGAATTGGAACAACCGGTACCCTAATGGGGATCGGTAGGCGCCTAAAAGAGCACAATCCTAAGATTCAGATTGTTGGGATTGAGCCCACACTGGGACATAAAACACAGGGACTCAAGAACCTAGATGAAGCAATCGTGCCAAAAATATATGATGAAACTGTCCTCGACGAAAAAATGACCGTCGAAGATAAACACGCATACAATACTGCAAGGAGGTTGATACAAGAGGAAGGCATATCGGTAGGGATATCGTCAGGTGCTGCAATGTATGGAGCACTCCAGCTTGCACAACGGCTGGAAGAAAAAGGTCTGAAAGGCCGTATCGTGACTATCTTTCCAGATAGGGGAGAAAAGTATATAAGCACCTCACTCTTTATCAAAGATAAAATGGGACTGAAAATATACAATACATTATCAAGGGAAAAAGAAGAATTCGTACCGCTCAAGAAAGGCACAGTGCTGTATTACAGCTGCGGACCGACAGTCTATAACTACGCTCATATCGGAAACTTCAGAAGTTTCGTATTTGCAGACGTGCTCAAGCGATACTTGAAATACAAAGGATATAAGGTCACCCATGTAATGAATATAACTGACGTTGACGATAAGACTATCAGAAACTCCAAAGAACAGGGCAAGACCCTAAAAGAGTTCACAGACTATTATACAGATGCCTTCTTCAAAGATTTTGAGACCTTAAATATTGAGAAACCAGACATCATCCCCAGAGCAACAGAGACAATCCCTGAGATGGTCGAGATGATAAAAACTCTTATGGACAAAGGATACGCATACAAGTCTGATGACGGTTCAATCTATTTTGATATATCAAAATATGATCAGTATGGAAAACTCTCAAAAACAGACGTAAAAAACCTCAAAGCTGGTGCAAGGGTTTCTCATGATGAGTACGAAAAAGCAAATGTAAGTGATTTTGCCTTATGGAAAGCCTGGGATGAGAACGACGGAGATGTTTTCTGGGAAACAGAAATCGGAAAAGGAAGGCCTGGATGGCATATTGAGTGTAGTGCAATGTCAACAAAATATCTTGGAGATAATTTTGATATACATACAGGCGGAGTTGATCTAGTATTTCCCCACCATGAGAATGAGATAGCCCAAAGCGAAGCAGCAACCGGCAAGCCTTTTGTGAACTACTGGGCACATTGTGAACATCTGATAGTAGATGGCAAGAAGATGTCAAAATCCATGGGCAACTTTTACACCCTGCGGGATTTGTTAGACAAAGGGATGGATCCAATGGCAATAAGATACACACTTCTTGCTACAAGTTACAAGCAGCAGTTAAACTTCACATTTGATGGTATTGAAAGTTCCAAGCAGACAATAAATCGTTTATATGATTTTGTTTCAAATCTAAATACAGTGCAAGTAGAAGAGGGCCCACTGGATGGCATCAAGAAGCTTCTTATTGAAGTTAAGGATGAATTTGAACAGAATATGGATGACAACCTGAACATTAGCGGAGCAATGGCATCTGTTTTTGAGTTTGTTAATAAGATTAACAAATTGATCGGAGACGGGAGAGTATCTAAGGAAGGAGCAGATCTCGTTAAAGAGACAATGTTGAAATTTGATTCTGTCTTGGGAATACAAATGGACAAGCACACAAAAAAATCAGTCGACAAGGCTATCGATGTGACATCTATTAACATTGACGAAGAGTTTACAGCATTGAAAGGAGCGATTGCAAAAGCCAAGGAGACTGGCGATATGAATAAAATAAATCCTATAGCTGAAAAAATAATTGCCTACAGACTCCATCTTCGTGAGAAAAAAGACTGGACACGATCAGATGAAGTCCGTGACCGCCTCAAAGAGCTAGGCATTATCGTTGACGACTCAAAACAGGGAGCGAGCTGGAAACTGGATTGACAAAGTTGATTGTGAACAGACATCAATAACACACTGGCAAAAAATCAATAGTGCACAATAATAGCAAAATTGACCAGCACTAATACAACAATGATTCCGATTGGAATCAAATCCTTTATTTTTTCATTCTTTGACCTATATATTGTCATACCGGTTATCGCATCTGGAGATTGAGTTTTCACAGTTGGTTCAATTTTTTGGGTTGTATTGAGGACAGCATGTTGACATTCTTCCTTATGTTCAGGCTCATCAATGACTATTTTTGTCTTAAAATCAAAAAGTACCTCTTTATTATTCTCAACAATCAATCTATAATCATAGGTCCCTGTTTTAGCGACAATAGCACGATTGTTCAACTGCACAACCGAGTCACCAATAAACTCCGTATAACTGTAATCATCTCTGCAATTGACAGAATAACACTTGGATGCCCGGTAGACATAATTTGATATTCTTAGCCTTCTATCATTACCTTTGATAGATAACTTTGTACTAAATGATCTATTTGAATATATCTTCTCAGGAATATTATCTAAATTGAAGCTAATCGGATCAGTCAGTTCATCTCTTGCACACTCAATCTCCTTCGTTTCTGGAATAGGGATTCTGACTTTATAAGAATCATTTACACATCCAGATATTTTGATATAGCTATCTGATGTTCTTATTTTTGAATTGTCAACAGTAAACCTGAAAAAGAGGCTGACATTTTGGAATGGGATCACCTCAAAAACATCACTAGCAATCTTTTTATCTGAAAATAATTCAATCTTGCAATTGTCGCTTTGTGGATAGACAAATAATTGCCCTTCAAAAACAACATATCCAGGTTTCTGCTTGATATCATAACTCTCTAAATATGCACTGCTTTGGTTAAGCACTGTGCCTTTAATAAGAATATCCTTGTCGATGGCAGATATATTGGTCATATTGCATCCTACAGTATAATTTGCCTTGATTGTATACATATTGATTCCATAAAAACCATCAATCGTAAATCTTTTTGTATTGGAATTTTCAGAGATGTAAGGTTTCTTGATAGTACGTCCAAAATAATCCTCAATCCAGTATGTTATTTTGAATGGAAAGCTTTCATTGTTGATATCAAAATAGATCTTCATCTTATCGCCAGGATTGTATGAATCTTTATCTGTCCTGATCCTAATTGTCACATTACACTCAATTTCTTTTGAATCTATGAATTCCCTGACCCAGCAGGATGCTGCCTCTTCTGAATCAAATTTCAGTGACATATTTGATATTGTCTCATTTGTTGTCTTATTATTATTCAAACACGAAGCCTTAGCACATATAGAATAATTACCAGCATGTCCCGCTAAAATTGTGCCTGTTCCAGCGGTCCGATATTTCTTTACAGATATAATTGAATAATTTTCATAAGTGTTTTCATATTCTGATAGATTATCTACCCACTTGCTAATATACTGGTATGATGGCTCATCTGACAATCCAGTTGTCTGGGACAGATCTGCGAGCTGTTGAATATTCCCGTTCTGAGAAATATGGTATTGGATTAGAACTTTTAGACTATCATTCCAACCACTGTAATAGTTATTATTTGTGATCCTGAATGGTTTATCATATGTTTGATTAACATACATGGGATTATTTAGGTTGTCTTCAATAGTAAGATTACAGACTGATTGACCATTTACTACAGGGACCATAAACAGAAAAATTAGACTCCATACAGTATGCTCACATATATTTGAAAATATCCAAGAAGACCTCTTGGTGAATGCATTATGCGTAATCTTCATTAATATCAATAAGCCAACAAGCATTAAGAATGAAACCCAAAAAAATCAGGAAATCTTCCAAAACCTTTATAATCTTAAAAATGCTAAATTCAATTCAGATGCTTAAGAAAGGATTGATGCCGGATGATGAAGTAGTGCAGATTGAGATTAATTTTGAATATCATCTGAGCAGCATAAAGCAAAAGATTGATCGGATGTCACAACAATCTAAGAATATCAATGCTCTTGCAAAAAAAGGTAGCACAGAGGAACTGAAAGACGAACTGCAAGAATTTGAGATGCTTGGAACCAGCATTGTTAAGATTTTATCCAAAATGGCAGAACTCAACCTCAATGAGGAAGCTTTAAATATGGCTTTGAAGCGTCGGATGAACTATTTCCTGATGGAAATGCTTAAAACAATTAAACACCCGGAGAGCTGAAATGATACTATTTGATCGCAGGGATTCCACACCGTTTGAAGTGGAAAAGAAGATAAAAGATCATATTGAAGATATGATTACGCTACTTAATAGCTGTTCAGACAGAAAGTTTAGTGAAGAATTTGTTACAAACGAAAAACTTAAGACTAACCCCGTAGCTTATACAAACAAAGTAAAAAAACAGGTCCTATCCCTTGAAAAATTATTTTTGGAAGATGTTCAGGTCAATAAAAGAGCAAGATCAATGCTCCTATCTGCAATAAAAGATGCAACTACAACCCTAAAAACCGAAATGTGATTATTTCTTGGCTTTCTTTTTTTTACCGCTCTTCTTTTTTGGTTTTTTTGTGGCTTTCTTTTTAGCAGGAATTTTTTTATCTACTTTGTGATCCTTTGGATGAACCTTAGCATCAATCAGAGCACCAATGCCTGATGGGACAACATATAACCATACAAAAATGTTTAAGATAGGTATTGTTAGAAAAGTATACACGCAGACAATACCTAGTACATGCTTTCCAAACTCAGATTTTGGCCATTTTAACTTTTCTCCAAGCCAGTTACCTACAGGCCACGCAATAATCAGTGGAGCAATCAATGCAGCTGCAATGATAGTTAACAACAGAAGTGGTATAAGCGGTATTAAAACCCCTTTGATTGCTATAAGACCAAACAGCAATAACAATAAGATCCCTGCGATAAAAAAGAGAATTCCCAGTAGTCCGTGAGCCCATGTTTTACGCGCATTGTTCAATATATTTTTGGAAGAGATCTGTGTGATGTCAGGATGTCTTTTATATAATATCCATGCTGTTAAAAGCAAACCGATCAGACCAGCTAACCAATGGATAGCAAATATCCATGGAACATCTCTTCTAGGGCTTGTTCTTTGGTTGAAATCATCCATTACAACAGCATTCTCACCTTTTCTGAGATTTGGTCCAAAATATTCAACTGTTCCTATCCTTCCATTAATATCCAGAATTGCAGAGGCAATCCTGCCTTTCTCCACACCGCCATTAATAGTGACCAAGGCAGCTACTGTATCAATATTTTCAACTCGACCATTGATCGTAATTGTAGACGCACCAGTATTAAGATTATTTATATATCCATCAACTATAAGATTGGCAACCCCACACATCATAGTACCATCAATTTCCCCATTGACCTCAACATTGGCTGCACTACAATATACATCTCCTTTTACAATACCATCTATGACTACATTTGCTCCACTAATTATTAGGTCCTCATTTATAATCTGCTGTGAACCAACATGAATCTCATCACCGTATAACTCTAGTGAATACATGGTTGGGATAGATATGATTACAAGCATCAGAATGAATAGGTTCTTTATTTTGACCACCTCGTATTTGTTAATCGAACGCTGGTTATAAATATTTTACTAATTCCCCACAGCCCCACAATTTACCAACTTAACTTATTTGTTTATTTTGTCACGTAAAAGTGGTAAAAAACATAATATTTATAAATGAAACTGTATTTCTTACCTCTATGAAGATCAAAGGAATAAAAGGTAGTAGAGCAAAACCTAATAAAAGGAGAAGAGAGCCTATCAGCAGGCATTTATCAGTCTCTGACCTAGTTAGTAAAGTTAAGAGTGTAGGCACCTATTTAAAAGCTGAAATAACGGCCCCCCTGAGTAATACTCCGCATCAGATGATAGCTTATGCTAGTGAGCTAGGTCAGAATATCAAATCCGGAGTCTCAACTGCTGCTGCATATGTGCCTAGGGTTGACCGAAAAAGAGCAATAATTGGAACAACTCTTCTAGCCACACTTATAGCTGGTTATGGGATGAGGGATACATTGAATAATTTATGCAAATCCACACAGGAGAAAAATGTAGACATTGTTGAAGTAAATACAAACAGCATCGATGAAGTCAATTATTTTGATAGTCAAATGTCTCCAATCTCCATATTCAAGTCCACACAAGTTGCATCCCTTGATGATATAACGAATCCTGCGGCAAAAGAAATGACTCATTATCAAAATGAAATTAATACTAATGTACCTCTATTGGAGAAATTTGCAGAGGTTTATGGAAATGATAGTAATCCAGATACTACAAGATCCAAACTATTGCGACTTCTTCTTACAGAAGCTAGTCAAGAATCAGGACTTCAGCACCTGCTCTCAAACAACACGCTTATATCTTCGACTGATGATGCCGCTGGTTTGAGTATGTTTAGACCAATCGCAGTTGATCAGGTCAACCAAATGATGGAAAAGAAGAGAAAGGCCGGAGATATTTTTTATATGGGTCAACCTGATCTAGATGAAAAACTGATATTTCAACCAACTGAGGAAGGTAGGATTGAAAACATTAAAGGGATGACACTCTATCTTAGGTTACTCTTGGAGAAGCACAAGGGTCATGAAGGGATGGTCGAACTTGAATATGTGGCTGGCCAGACAAATTTTGATAACTATGTAAAAAAATGGGGTAACGATTTCCAAAAGATCAAAGCTGGCATTAAAGCCTTAGCAAAGAAAGACTCAAAATACAATGAACCTGCTCAATATGTGGAAAGGATTTGGGGTTTCAAAAAGATGTATGATCAGAGTAGCAATACTCAGGAATATATGACTAAAATGCTTTGGAGAAAGGCTAATGATCTTATAGACCAATATAAAATGCAGGCTCATAGACTCGAAAATAGAAGTGCAGTGGAACGCAAGAAAGGACATTACCTGGCAGCTAACCAATTTCTTAAACAAGCGACTTCAAAATACCACGTAATAATTGGTTTTTCCCATATGCTCCAGACCCCATCTGGCAATGCAAAGAAATCTCTTATGAAACACCTTGCAGTATCTCATTATAGGCTAGGGAAAGATGAATTCAAACTTGGTCAGCATAAATCTGCGATGGAAAATGCAAATATGGCAATGAGTCTTGATCCGCACAAAAAGCTGTATTCGTCAGATAAACAACACGCACCGATGCTTTATGCAATGGCCAAAAAAGCCTATTTAGCTCGTAAATGACTGATATCAATTGAGTCATGAATTCTAATGGTTAGGACCTGAATTAACAGTGTTTCTGCAATCGGATTTTTGATTGAAACCTGTTGATTGAAAACTGCTTTCACAATAAGAATTGAATGGATAGATCTGGCCAATGCAAGGCACTTCATGAAAATATCAATTTTATTGAAAATCTCGCTTGCGAGGGTTTCATCGGGATTCAAATGCCCCGCACTTTAGTGCGAGATTTTCAATACAAAGAAATGCATATGCATTTCTTGTACAAAAAATGTACCATTTTTCCGTACTGATAATTGCGATTATCAGTTCCAAAAACTGCTCACACGAGTCCATACTCGTATGTGC
>JAIPIC010000007.1 GCA_021734865.1 Candidatus Woesearchaeota archaeon
TGTTCAAGAAATATTTGAAAGAAAAGTTGTTCCGCATGGAAACGGTGCGAAGATTCTTGTTCAGAAAAAAGATATTGGGAAAAGAGCATTTGTAATTATCATTAAAGATTGATTATTTGTTTATGTCCCACACCCAAATAAAAGCCTGCATTTTTATAGTATGGGAGCCAAAATGTGGGTTTCGCAGATTGCTCCTAGAAATATCAAACAATAAAACCGCAGAAAGCTTTGTTTATCGTCGAGGACAAGTTTACGGGTGGCACGTCCTTCAAGCATTAACTGATTCGGTACTCAGAAAAAACTCTAAAGGTTTTTTCTTCCGTGCCTCTTCCAAATTCTACCAGCTACGCCACCCTAACCTACGAGGCACCCTAAGAACTTCAGTTAATGCGGATGTTAAATCCAATAATTTTTCTGGGCTTACTGAAATATTTTAGAAACAGAGTAACCTATTGCATAACCTACTGTATAATTGCCAAAAAAGACTCCTGCATTATATCTTGCATTCTCTTTTGTTCTTCCGCCCTTGATGTTATCAACATAAATAATCGCAGAAGTTAATCCACCAAAAATTCCAAATTGAAGCAACGAAGGATCTTGACTAATTAATTTATTCAATCCTTCTCCCTGTGGATGAACTACTGCATCAAGGGCTCCAACTCCAACTCCCATTAAAAAAGATAATGGTCTGACTTTTACTTTTTTTAATTCTTCTCTGTCAGTTTTGGCTTCTAATGTTTCCATGCAATAAGTTACTACTAAAAAGTTTATAAAGCTTTCGATGATAACGCCCAGAAAAATTACTCCTTCGCTCCATTTCATTCCGCTCGGGCACGTTGCACTCTCCTCACTTCGTTCGTCGGCGGATTTAACACCCGCAAAACGGGAATACCTCGTCGAGAAAAGCTATTTTCTGTAATTGTTAGATGCCTGCTAGCGAACTGAGGAGATGCGTATTTTAAGCATCATAAACTCAGTGTATTTGAGGTGTAAAAATGGAAGGCACAGTATATGATAAGTATAGGCTTGTCAGGGAATCTGTGAAACGGGAGTTCAAGAAGATGGAAGATAGAGTGCTGTTCAAATTGACAGCAAAATTGGCTACATGGCACTACCCAAATAAAAGGTCAAAGCAGATGACCTTGACAAAGGAGGAGGCAATGCTCTATGAGTTCTACATCAACAATGGCTACAATCCTTCAACTGTCTACAAATGGATTCTTGCCTGCAATTCAAATGAGGAAGTGCAAAGGCAACTCAAGAATGGAGAGATCAGTCTGAAAAAAGCATTAGCAATGCCAAAGTATCAAAGAAAACTGACGCAGACAGATACTGAAATGTTGTACCAGATAAAACTGGCAATCCAAAAATACGTGGTGAGGTGAGGCAAGAATGAAAATAAATCCAAAAAACCTACAGCAATCTGAGAGGACATATACTTGTGGCAAGAAGAAACTGCCATATGTTCCATCAAAACCAGAGTTATTG
The DNA here is from genome assembly GCA_021734865.1 of Candidatus Woesearchaeota archaeon. GTDB lineage: Archaea > Nanobdellota > Nanobdellia > Woesearchaeales > JAIPIC01 > JAIPIC01. The sequence continues at coordinate 1,489 of JAIPIC010000007.1, forward strand.
AAACTTTTGGCATATGTTGACGATGTCAGCCTTGGTTTCATGATCTTTGTTGGAACTTTCCAAGGCTTAAGGATAGGAGAGATAGTAAACCTTAGTTGGTCAGATGTAGATCTCCTTAATGGAGAACTCAAAATTGTAGATGGCAAGAATACCAGAAGATACAAATCAGGATATGGGAGGGACAGAATTGTACCAATCAATGAGATGTTTCTCAAGCACTGGAAAGCTTGGAGACTGATGAACCCTGAACAGAGCCATGTGATCCCTGATGAAGACAGGTATGGGGTAAGAGCTCCAAATCATACCTTGATCAGAAGATATCAGCAGAAACTTTGGGATGCTTTGAAGAAAGCAGAACTTCTGGAGGTTGATTTCTACCAGAAGAACGGAACTCCAAGATACAAGTTTCACATGCACAGTTTCAGGCACGTCTGTGGAACAAATCTTAGGAGAGCAGGCATGAAGATAGAGGACATCAGAGATTTTCTTGGGCATGAAGACATAGAAACAACTCAGGTCTATACTGAACTGACAAGGGATGATCTGCGTGAAGCAAGCAACATAGCATATGCTTACCCAAAAAGCCACCTTGGTTTACAGAAGATGCCAAGAATGGAGATAAGCATTGACAAGGAAACCTTGAAACTCCAAAAAGAAATCATTGAGAAACAACTGGAACTTGCAAGGCTTCAGATGACAGGAGGAATGGTTATGCAGGAGGTTGAGTGCTATGGCAATCTGTAATAACAAGCGGTATGAGAATGAGTTTGTCAAGCGGATGCTTGCACAAGGCTATCATTGTGAAAGGATTGCAGGCAGTGGTTCAGGTCAGCAAGCTGTCTGCGACTGCATCCTTTTTCGAGATAGTGAGGTGTTCCTTGTTGAAGTGAAGGCGACAAAAGAGCCAGTATTTTACCAACGTGCCCTTATTAGAGAGCAATTGGGAAGGATGGTCGATGTTGCAAGAAAGTCGAACGTGAGGGCTTTATTGGCGATAAAATTCAAGCATCGTGGCTGGGAAGAAAGGGTGCTACTATGATTGTCAGAGACAGAATACTTGAATGCCTCAAGGACAGCCCAAAAACCAACAAGGAACTGCATGAAGCAATTCCTGACAAGAGCACAAGGATAATCTCTGCCACAATAAGCCTGAATAAGGATATATTTCTCCGACTAGAGAAAGGACTGACTGGGTTGAAGAATAGGGATGAACATCTGGTGACTGGCAGACCAATTAAATCTGGCAAGATGTGTCTGTACAAGAAGATGGTCAATCTCCTTGCTCATGGCGAAAGAAGGCTTGAAGATCTCTATGAAGCAATGCCTGATGAGAAGAAAGTCTCGATTAGGGCAACAGTAAACGTCATGCCACATCTTTTCATAAGAGTTGCACAAGGAGTTATCGGCAGGACTGGAAGAGATGAATGGCTGATAGAGAAATATAAACTGGCTAAAGCATCGACTGTTGTCAGAAAACCTAAGAGAAGAACAATATCAGAACAGATTACAAGCTTTCTTCTTAACGGAGAGAAAACACTAAAAGAGATCCATCATGCCATGCCAACATATCCAAGGAAAAGCATCACATCAAAACTGACATTGAATCCAAAGTTTGAGAAGTTGGGTGATGGTAAGTGGCGGTTGAGACAATAATTGTGGCAAAATTTAAGAATCAAAGATTCTTAATCTCTTGAATGGTAGAGAATAATACACAGAAAGATATTGATGAAATTATTCGTTTGCTTAACTTGAATGATTTTGATTTTGCACAGCAATCAACCCCCATGATAAATAACATTATTTCTAGTCCAAAACTTACAGAATCTCTTGACTCAAAATGGAAATCAATAGGTATTTTTATCCAAGAGATAAACCAAAAAGCCAATTTATTTGATAAAAACAATTTTCACTCCTATTTTCTTGATTGTCAAAAGAGTTACGCTAGAATTATGATTAAAGCTTATTTAGTCAAAAGAATTCTTGAAGAATTAGATTCAAAATCAGCACATACACAAATTGATGGATATCTTTATGTTAATTGTTTCAGAACAATGTTTGAGATTGTATATCGATTTTTATTACCTTATTTCAAAAAAATACTAAAAATAGATGGATTTCTGAAATGGTTTCTTATAGAGCAGAGGATCCAAAGAGACTGGAAAGTACAAGCTCCCTTTTTTATAAGTATGAGAAGACAAGTTAGAAATGCAATAGCACATGAATCTTATTTATTAATAGATGATTATATGGAATATGATATTAACGATGTAACACATAAAATTAAATTGATTGATCTTGGAAAAGATACAATTGCATTGTTTCATCTGATAAATGCCTTAAGTATATATAATCTTCAATATCTAATCGAGAATAATATTTACTAACATTTTGTCTAATTTCTGCTTGCTTTCTTCCGAGATGCCTCTTTCTAGAATGGCAACCTTTAGCCTTGTATGGTTGAAATAAACAAGATTGAGTGTATGGATTGCCTTGAATATCTCAAGAAAGTCCCTGACAATTTTGTAGATCTTGTTGTGACTGATCCACCATACAATGTTTCACAGAAGAGCAATATCAATTACAAGAATCTTAATGTTGTCAAGAATTTTGGAGATTGGGATTTTGGATTTGATCCAGTTCCTGTTCTAAAAGAACTAAAAAGAATCTTGAAGCCAACTGGTCAGATCTATGTGTTCTGTGCTACAAAGCAGATCCCACAATACATCTCAATCTTTGAAGAAGAATGGTTCTTCAGAAATATGCTTGTATGGAATAAAGTCAATCCTGCTCCAAGAATGAGCAAGACTAATTTTGTGTTTGCTAATGAGTATATTGTCTATGCAATAAATGAAAAAGGCAGACCTACTGATTCAGTCTTTAATTTCAGTAAGCATTCAGAGATGAAGAATATCTTCATAACATCTGCATTGCAAGGAAAAGAAAGGCTCAAGGTCGATAGGAAAGCTGTGCATCCGACTCAGAAACCTTTGTCGATACTGAAAAAGCTGATTGAGATCAGTTCAAATCCTGATGATATTGTCCTTGATCCATTCATGGGTGTAGGAAGTACAGCTGTAGCTTCTTTAGAACTTGGAAGGAGATTTATCGGCTGTGAATTTGATAAGAAATATGTGAAATACGCAAACTGGAGGTTGAAAAATGGAACTAAATGAAATAGTCAAGACACTATATTTGTTTGAATTGATAATGTTTGGTTTTGGAGCATTATCCCTTTTTGTTGGATATATTGTAAATCAGGCTCAATTTAATTACATAGGCATTGGGTTTATCGTCTTTGGGATGCTGATGTCTTTTATGGAAAAGAGGAAAAAATAATTAACCTTTTATTACCATTGCTATAAACCATTTGCTACCTGCGACAACAGTCCCAACTATTACTTGTAATAGAACGTGACTAATAGAATTTGGAGGAAGTGCACTGTAAATAAAATACTCTAAATATGCTTCAATAAAATGTCCAGAAAATAGTTGATTAAGGGTATTGAATAGAGTGATAATTGATCCTCCAAATATGTACATGCAGACAAAACCAACTACTGTAAGTGGTGTAAATATCATATATTTGATAGCTCCTGTTCCTATACCCATTTTATCATTGACCACAAGATTATAATGATAATTGTTGCATACAATAATGCAAAAATAAATGGAATCCATTTTTCAATTGAAGTTAATTTGTAATAATTCTTCTTAAGATATTCATCTTCTTTCTTATAGATGTTGGCAGGCAGGTGTTGTTCCAATTCATGTATGACTCTAAATTTCGCTGAATTAAGACTTTTGTATGATTCTATGTTTTTATTCCAGACTATCGAGATTATAAATCCCACAATAGATATTAAGAGTGGAATTATTGTTCTATTAATAGTTGTCAAATATGCTGAAACAGTGAATAGGAATGAATTAATACCTAGATAAAATTTGTTTGTATTGTGTCTTTTATCTGTGATTTTATCTGCACTGGTTGTTATAATTTTATATTGTTCAAATAAAATTCTATCAAATTCCTTTCCCGATTTCTTCTTAATTAAGTCAATTTTCATTTGTTATTAAGATGCAGTATTGATGTGATACTGTATCTCCTCCATATTCCAGGATATGCCTTGATCATTATGGTAAGTGATAGTGGTTGGCATTCTCGTTGTGTTATCTTTATGGATATAAACAGGGATCACTGGGATATCGTGTTTGTAAGCATAATTTACTTCCCAAGATACAGCTGTTCTGGAATGAGTATCCTTACCAACCATACATATTACAGCGTCACTATTTTCTATTTTTCTTCCAACAACGGGTTTCCAGCTTCTTCCTTTTACAGGTCTTTTTAAGGATGTATCTACAAACTCAATTTCATAATTTTCATTCTCTGCTTGATATCTCAATAATTCAACTTGAGCTTTATTTCTCATAGAATAACTAATGAATATCTTTTTCTTTTCATCTGAGTTATTATCATATTGATCTAATGTGCTATTGTAACCTGAACTGCTTCTTGTGAAAGAAGGTCTTCCATAACTTGTTCCTCCTCCGATAAAGCATCACCTCCAATTAATTTTGTTTGAGAATTTATTCTAAGGATATTTTCATTAATGTTAACAAGATTATTGCACACTAATTCATAGCAATATTTATGACCTGAAGTTTCGTTAGTTCGTTTTATCCTTATCCCTCGTCTAGCTTTGATAAAATAATTCATAGATGCATATGCATCTGCAAAGGAATATTCTGTAATTTTTTTCTGTGAACCCATACCATATAAAATTAAGGATTCAACTTTTTTTTTAATGAATGAACTGTAAACTTTAGCTTTACCAATTAGTTTTTCATCTGTATCTCTAAAATAGTCACCTACATGAAACACAAACCTATTGATCCCTAAACTTTTCAAAAGACCTATATGATATTTCATCTGTTCTTTTGAGCATCCTTTTATTTGTCCAATAGGAGTGGCATCAGGACATTGATTTATAATTTGTTTAGTTTCAAGAAAACATCTAATTATTTCCTGTTCAGATATTTCATATTCCCCCTCATATGTCCAACCATCAACAGTGGTGAAAAAATCTGGTTTGAGGGTATTTATTGCTTCCACATACCTATTTATAGGAAAATTCTTGATAATATCATCCTTCATTATGAATGATAAAATCACTTTTCCATGGTATTTCAGAAATTCTTTTATGGAATTGCTTTCTTTTATTTTAGAAAAAACCTTGTTGAATTGATATGTTACTGGAGACACTAAATCTTGGAGCCTAATAATTATCATAGAAGGATGTATTTCTTGCCATACTGATACAATACTTGGCTGATTTATTTTGATTATTGGAATATACTGAACCATTTTTTACATTTGTATACCTCATCCAAATTTTTATCACTATCCCACCCCTTTTTGAAAGGGTAATGAATATGTATTTATATAGTTTTCGCTTGAATTCTTTATATTATGCCTAAAGAATACAGTAAAATCAGATAAATTTAAATAATTAGTTGACTCAAAATCAGATAAATTTATATATTCAATTAAAAAACAATACTATCAGAGGGTGAAAAAAATGAAAATACTAATATCTACAATCTGGAAAGGAACTGCCGTTATTCAGGCTATAAAACTATTCAAACCACAAAAGGTATATTTTATTGTTGATGAACCATTGGAAGAAACAAGAAGGAGTTCTATTGCTATGATCAAAGATTTATTCTCAGAGATTGAATATCAACAGGTATCTGCTAAGATTTATGATATTGTTGGCATCTCAAAATCTGTAATTGATATCATTGATAAAGAGAAAGGAAATAAGATTACAATACATATTTCTGAAGGTCGAAAAACAATGAGCCTAGGATTACTTTTTGGAGCCTATGTCAAAAGGAAATCTGTAGATGCTGCTTATTATATCACTGAGGAGACAAACACACCAATAAAACTTCCTTTGGTTGAATTGAAACTTTCTTCAAAAAAAGTTATTTTGTTAGAAAAAATAAAAAAAGGTTTAACAGATATTGAAAAGATTAGTAAACAACTAGATATTAAGCCTGCAACTGTTTATGTTCACATGAAGGAATTAAGAGATGAAGGATTTTTAGATGACAAAAATCAAATAACTGAGATGGGGAATATAGTTTTATTACAAAATAATTAAGATATACTAAAAATGACTTGCTACAGCCATTCAAGAATCAGCACATTTGAACAATGTCGATACAAATACAAGCTTCAATATATCGACAAGATTAAGGTAGATGTGCCAACGACTATTGAATGCTTCATGGGAGACCTTGTCCACAGAACTCTTGAGAAATTATATGCAGACCTAAAATTCCAAAAACTGAACTCCAAAGAAGATTTATTGAAATTCTATAATAATCTCTGGGATAAAGAATATACCTCAGAAATACTAATTGCAAAACAGGATTATTCTGCCGATAACTATAAACAAATGGGCGTAAAGTTTATCTCAGATTATTATGACCAATATAAACCATTTGACCAGATGACTATTCTTGGACTTGAAACTCAAGATAGGATGACTCTTCCTGATGGAAATCAATGGCACGTCAGGATTGATAAGCTTGCTTGTAAGGATAAAACCTATTATGTATGTGATTACAAAACTAATAGTCGTATGAAAGATCAAGAAGATGCAGATTCTGACAGACAATTAGCTCTTTATTCAGTATGGGTAAAAGATAAATTCCCTGATGCAGAGAAAGTGGTGTTACTTTGGCATATGCTTGCATTCAATAAGGAAGTTGTTTCCATAAGGTCAGATGATGAACTTAAGAAGCTTCAGAATGATACAGTTAAAGCCATTAAGACAATAGAAGCTTGCAATGATTTCCCTCAGAACACAAGTGCACTCTGTAATTATTGTGTTTTCAAATCAATATGTCCATCATTCAAGCATGAGCTTGAACTTGAAGAAAAAACAGTTGAAGAATTCAAGGAAGATGATGGAGTAAAACTGGTTGACGAATACGCTCAATTAGACATTCAAGAAAAAGATATCAAGAAGAAAAAAGAAGATATCAAATCGAGATTAATAGAGTTTTCAAAACAAAAAGAAGTAGATATTGTTTACGGTTCTAATAAAAAAGCATCTATTAAGTCCTATGATAAGGTTGTATATCCTGAGGATAAAGATGCGTTTTTGAATCTCATTAAAGAAAAAGGCATTTATGAAGAGGTCTCCATGTTGTGTTATCCTAAATTAACCTCAAGGATAAACAAGAATCAAATTGACCCTGAAATAATTAGTCTAACATCAAAGGAAACTGATTATAGAATCTCTGTTTCTAAAAGAAAGAATAGGGAGGATGATTAGTTCTATCATAAAATGAATCCTAAATTTACTAAAGGTCAAGTTGTAAAGCTTGTAAACTCAGATAAAGTAGGTGTAATCTGCGAAGAACCAAAAATAATAGCTGGAGAAGTTCATTATGCAGTTTTTATTGAGGGTTCGCAGAAGACTTATTCTGAACTAAGTTTGGAACTTGTCGCAAAGACAAGTAATGATTTGACTTCATCAATCAAGAATAATGAGTTTTCTAATCTAAAAGATTTCTTGAGCTATTTGACATATATCAAGATTGAAAGACCCCTCTCAAATAACCTGTATGCCTTTCTATCATCAAGGACTGAATTCTTGATCCATCAATTTAAGCCTATTTTGAAGTATTTAAATTCTCCATATCAAAGATTATTGATTGCAGATGAAGTTGGAGTTGGTAAGACAATTGAAGCTGGAGTAATCTATACTGAACTGTTATCAAGACATAGGATGAGAAATGCTTTGATTATCTGTCCGTCTGGGCTAAGATTCAAGTGGCAAAAAGAGATGCGAAAACGATTCTCTGAAGAATTTGGAATATTACATTCAAAGGATATTAAAGTTTTTTTTAAGAAATTTGAAAGGAATCCTAATGGTGTTAATATCAAAGCAATCGCCTCTATTCAAACTCTAAGGAATGAGGAGATATTGGAAAACCTTGAGCGACTTCAAATTCCCTGGGATTTTATATTAGTTGATGAAGCACATCATTTAAGAAATGAAGGCACAAAAAGTAATTCATTGGGAAAAATACTATCAAATACTGCTGATAGTATGATACTTATGTCAGCTACTCCATTACAGCTAGGTAATAGGGACTTATTTAATCTTCTGAGAATCATGCTTCCTGAAGAATTTGACAATTTTGATACATTTGAACAGCAAGTTAAACCTAATGAATTCATAAACATGGCATTGCTTATGCTCTCTAAGAAAGAAGACTGCAATAAGATACTTGATTCCCTGACACTGGTTGAGGGAACCTCACAAAGAGAAAGATTCCTGTCAAATCCAAATTATGTTTCAGCAAAAACTATACTCCAATCAGAGAGGGTATTATCTCGTGATACAATAATTTCACTCCAAAAAAAACTAAGCGAACTAAATGTTCTTTCAAACATCTACACTCGAACAAAGAAAAAAGAGATCAGTGTAGATTCACCTATCAGAGAGCCAGTGACCATCAAAGTAGAGTTTACTGAAGCTGAAATGCAGTATTACAAAAGGGTAGCAGACTTGATTATGACACTCAATCCAGGTGTTCCACCAGGCTTCCTCCTACAAATGCCTCTTAGACAGGTGGCAAGTTGTATTCCTGCATCAATACAATATCTTAATGATATTGCAACATCAGGAATTATAGCTTTAGAACAAGAAGAATTAGCTGATGATCTGGATGAGTCAGAGGAGATTTCATTAACTGCTTCAGATATCAATCTGATTAAAGAAACTGTTGAGTATGGTAAAGAGAATCTTAATTTCCCAGATTCCAAAACTGAGACTTTTCTAAAAACCATAGAAGAGATATTTAAGAATGGCTCAGTTGAAAAAATGATTATATTTTCATTCTTCAAAAGAACATTAAAATATCTTGAAAAGGAATTGAAGAAATTAAATATATCAACTGCAAGAATAGATGGAGATGTTCCATTCATTGAAAGAGAAGAAATATTTGAGAAATTTTCAAAACCAGATGGGTATCAAATCCTTTTATCTTCCGAAGTTGGAGGAGAAGGTCTCGATATGCAATTCTGCAATTGCATGATGAATTATGACCTTCCTTGGAATCCAATGAGAGTTGAGCAAAGGATTGGTAGGTTAGATAGGTATGGTCAGAAACATCCAAAAATCCACATATACAACTTTTCTGTTGAAGGCACAATAGAATCAAATATCTTCCTTAGACTATGTAATAGGATTGGTGTGTTTGAACAGTATATCGGAGAACTGGAACCTATTCTAGGAGAAGTAATGAGGCAATTATCACAGGAGATAATCAATACAGAACTAACTTCAGAACAACAAAAAGAAAAAGCAGATCAAATTGCCTTAGTCATTGAGAAAAGAAAGAAAGAACTGGAAATCTTTGACCTTGATAGAAAAAAGTTCTTAGGACAAGACCAATATTTTACTGAAGAAATATCAAATATTAAAAAGGAAGAAAGGTTTATAACACCATTAGAAATTAAGAACCTTGTTGAGTCATTCATAAAGGACAATTTTCCAAAATCAAAGATTTCTCTTGAGGATAAAAATTCTCAGATTTATATTGTCAAACCTGATGAAGAATTTAAGGAGTTTGTAAGAGATTATATTTTTGGAGAACAGGAAGTAAGTACTGAATTCTCAGAACACTTTTTGGAACTGTTATCCCAAGACAGTTTTAAAATTACTTTTGACTATCGTGTTGCAAATGAGAATCCACATATTGAATTTATTACTCTCCGTCATAAACTGATTACCTCAATAATTAAGTATTACTCAAAAAAAGAAGTTGACATAGCAACACAGATAGAATATACTGGAAGCTTAGCATCTAATTTAGGCAGTTATGCTTTTTTTATATACCTTCTTGAAATAAAAAGCTACACAAAATCATTAACTTTTATTCCAGTAGTCATTGATTTAAATACAAACGAAGTTTCAACAGAGTTGTCAGATAATATCTTCAAAATATTAAAAGAATCAAAAGATTCTTCCGAAAGTCAACCAACAGATATTGACAATGTTCATACAGCAGAAGAAAGAGCAATCCTACATGTAGTTGAGCAGAAAAAAAGTAAACAAAAGGAGTTGCTAGAAGTAAATGAGTCTCTGATAAACGATAGGTTAAGCAGTCTAAAACAGACACATGAATATCGTATTCTGAACATAGAAAAAATAATTGAAAGACTTAAGGAATCTCAAAGCGAGAAATCAAACAAAGTTATTCTCATGAAAGAGTCTCAAAAAGTTAATCTTATTAGAAACTATGAGCGAAAAAAAGCAGCACTTGAAGAGGATAAAAAAGTAATTGTCAGCCATGAGTTCATCTGTGGAGGTATCTTGAATGTCAATTGATGCAGAAATGCTGATAAGGAAGATTCAGGGAGAATATAGCTCCTATTTCATTGATGGAGACCCTAGTAATGGATTGACAAGAGCAGGTATGGGAGCTATTAATCCAACAAAAGCATTACTTGACAATTTCTCAGAATTCAATAGATTTATTGAAGAGATGATTCAGAATGCTGAAGATTCTAGATCCTCTGAGATTATATTTTATGTCCATAAAGACCAGATTATAATCGAAAATAATGGAAAACAATTTGATGAACAAGATGTAGAAGCAATCACTATTGTTGGCAATTCAACTAAACAATCAAGCGACTCAATTGGAATGTTTGGTTTAGGTTTTAAATCAGTATTTCTCCTATCAGATGCTCCTAGGATTATTTCTGGGAAATTCAATTTCTCTTTTAATACAAAGACCTATATTTATCCTTATTTAGAGACTCAAAAACCAGAAGGTATAGATTCAAAAAAGACTTATGTTGTTCTACCTTTAAAAAAGAACTTAATAAGCACAATCTTAGAGTCAATAAGGGGGCATTATAACAAAACTGGAGAGTTAATTCTCTTTCTAAAGAACCTAAGAAGAATACAGATTATAGACTACCAATTAGGGGAGCTTACATTTGAAAAGAAGAAAAATGATGAGATCCTCAGTATATATCGGACTCAGGATAATCAAAAGCAGTTAACCAGCAAATGGCTAATTAAGAGTAATAATTTCAAGATAAATAAATCATACACAACATCATTAAATGAAGGAGACAGGCGTATTAAGGCAAATAGTATCTGTGTTGATTTGGCATTTGAGATAGATAGAGATAATTCATTAGTAGAGAAAAAAGATAAGGCATTATATTCCTTCCTCTCAACCAAATACCTTACTAACTTACCTTTCATTATTAATTCAGATTTTCAATTAACTGGAGACAGAGAAAGGATTAAGGAAGATTCAAGTTGGAATAATTTCATCTTTTCTTGTGCGTTTGATTTATTTAAAGAATCAATTGACTTTTTCAAGAATCATAAGGATTATAAAAAAACATTTTATGGTATAATCCCAGAATGGAGTGTACGTCCACACGGAAAAGAGATACTGATCAAATTCTATAATGACGTATTGGAATATTGTAAATCAAGCGAGATAGTATTGACACATTCCCAAGTGTTTAAGAAAGGAGAGAAGTGCTATTTTGATGATAAAGAGATAATAGATGTAATCCCAAATGAGATAATACAAAAATTTGAAGGAAGAGAATTTGTCTCTAATGAGATTCCAACAAAGTTCAGACAATTAATCTCAACTTTTAGTGTTAAATATTTCAACGAAACTAAAATACTATCCTTCCTAAAGGAACATAAGAGTTTCATTAAGGGATTATCTGATGAAAATCTACAAAAACTCTATTCAAAGATTTATTCAATATTCCATACAAGGGTACTAGATAGTATCAAGGAATTAGATATATTTAAAACACAGGATTCTGGATTCACAAATTTGGGGGAGATGCAATCTAACCCATTATTTTTAGCAGATGATTCGGATAATTCTTTTGCCAAAGATAAAAATCTTGAGATTAATTACCTTGATAAGAACCTCACAAATAAAATTAAAGCTTCGTCTGATATAAACTTAAAATCCTTTTTTGATGCATTAGATAAGGCAGGTTATGTAAAAACCTTTGACATAAATTCTTATGTTAGCAACCATCTAATCCTATTATTTCGAGATCAGAAAAATACTGAAAGGTTTTTTGAAGTAACAAGATTCATCATGAATAATCTTGCAAAACTTGATGATTCTTCAAAGAGAGCCATACGGGAAGGGATACTAGTAAAGACTTCTCTAGGCAAATGGATTAAGCCCGCAAAAGTCTATTTCTCAAAATCATATGGTGAGGATGATGTTTTTGAATTAATCTCAGAACATTTTGATATTGATATTCTGTCTGAGGAATATGTGAAGAAAAAAGACGAGATAAAAGAATGGATTCAATTTTTCAGAGAAGCTAGAGTCAACTATTATTTTCAAACTGAAGAGATTGATAGATATCATAATGGGATTGATCATGGTTCCAACTCCGTTGATTGTACTATCCTAAGGAAGATATTCAAGAAACTAAAACAAATTGATGAAAATGAAAGTCATAAAATCGCAACAAAAATATTTGCAAGTATTGACAGCAACTGGGAGCATTATAGAAATAAACTAATAACCCATGAATACAAACCAAAAATTGAGATGGGTCAAGAAGTAGGATGTGACTCCATTGAGAATCCTACCCAATTCTTGTCCATGTTAAGAAACAGTGACTGGATTCCTAATTCTTCAAAGACATTATTTCGCCCAGATGAAGTATATCTCGATAAAGAAGCAATAAGAGATTACGATAAAAATTTGCCTCGATTACAGACAGGGTATTCTTTCAAAAATAAAGAGATGATTGAAGCATTAGGCATCAGAGAGAGATTAGATTCTAATGTTTACATCAAGCACCTCATAAGGTTGAAAGATTCCAAACAAGATTTTGATCTTCTGACCTTAGAGAAGATATATTCTGAGATTGCATCATCAATAAGCTCAACCCAGACCAAGACAAAAATTGAAGAGATTAATTCAGTTTTCAATGAGAACTGTCTGATATTTGTACCTAATAAACTTGGAGAATCTTGGAAGAGTCCTGAAGAATGCTTTCTCTATAAAGATGATATTGTAAATGGGTATCTGCATGGAATATGCAACCTGTATCAAAATAAAGGAACCTTAAGGTTATTTGAAGATTATTTTCATATTAAGGAAAGACCATCTACAGATGATTATCTTCTGATGCTAAAGGAGTTCTCAAAAACAGAACCTACTAAAGCATTAATGACAACCACTTTAAAGATATACAAACAATTAAGTAGAGAACTTGAGGAATGCGATAAAAATGAAGAAAGTCCACATTGGTTAAAAGGATTTTTAGAAGGCAATTATATAATCACTTCAAAAGGGACTTTTGAAAACAGGAAAGATATCTATGAGAATGACAATCAAGAATTAGCAGAGATATTTCAAGATTATTTGAATTTTATATTTATACCAACTTTAAGCATCAAACCACGGATTCAAGCATTATTGGATAGATTGGAACTAAAAACCATAAGTTCTTCTGTGAAACAGAAGCTCATAAAACCATCAATAAAGCATTCAATTTCCATTGAGAAATATATTCCAATGATTAGTATCATTGAACGAGGATTGGGGGAATATATACTAAAGCATTATAACGGCTCAAACGCAAAGGCGAATATCTCTAAGCTTTCAGTAAAATTTGTGGATAAAATTAATCTAAAGCTCTCAATCAAGAACTTTGATAAGACAATAGAGACCGACCAATATTATAATCAGGATGATAAATCAATATACTTGAAATTTCAAAACAGTCAAGATATTAAAAAATACAAGCAACAAATATCGAGAGGAATTTCCCAAGTCTGCGGAATACCTAGTTTATTTGGGCATGTTTTCAATATAATCCAGATTTGTGTCCTTGATGGCGATGATATTTTTGAATTCTACAAAAAAGAAGGAATTAATCTTCCAAAAGATGAGTTTGATATTTCATTCTTAGATCAGGAGGAAGAGATAATTCATGAGAAGGTAGATGACAAAGATATTGAATTGCCAAAAGCTGAACCTAAAAGGAGTAAGGCAAAAGACAAGGAGCCAGAACTCAGTACTGAAGAGGAATCTATTGAGGACATTTTTGATTCTGATGTTGATGAACCTGAAGAAGAGGATGCATTTGAAGAACCAGTGGAAGAGAAGATTAAGGAAAAACAGAAGATAGAAGTTGAAGAAGTCCATAGAGAAAGAGAAGAAGTTGAAAGGACTAAGCAAAAGATTATCCAAGAGATGGATGAATTAAGTAGAAAGAAGAAAGAGTTTGTTAAAGAGAAAAGTCAATTTGAAAAGGAAAAGTCCACTCACGAGGAAATTATCAGGCGACAAAGAGAAGAGATTAAAAGAGGCAGGACGACCAGCCCTTCAAAAGATACTAATTTCTTGGACAAGTTGAAAACTGTTTTCGGAAAGAAATCATCCGCACCTGAGAATCCACAAACATATTTTGAAACTGATGAACCTATGTCTTTAGAAGAGAAAGAAGAATTTGAGCAAAAGATTAAACAAGAACTTGAAGAAGAAATAATTAATGTAAGAAGTGAAAATAAAAGAAGGGGTTATAAGTTAGTTCTTGAATCAATAGGCAAGAATGAAGAGGTGATTCAAGAAGTTAAGAACTTCTATAATGGAAAGTGTCAAATCTGTGGATGGAGCTTTAAGGATGTATCAGGCAAAAATTATTGTGAGATTGTCGATATCCTGCCAAAAAGATATGGTGGAGTAAGATTTACAGGAAATAAACTATGCTTATGTCCTAATCATTCGGCTATGAAAAAACACTCATTTACAGACTATGAGAATATGAAAATTCAAGGTAATACTCTGCATCTAAAAATAGGTAAAACTGAGCATAAGCTAAGATTCAAGCCAACACATATGGCGATGTTGAAAGTATTGTTCAAGCTAGAGGAAGATAATGACGAATGAAAAAAAATATCTTGAAAAGCTAGAAAATGATGTTCAAGAGAGGCTTTATGATCTCTTTATTATGCACATCCAGAATGTCCATGAGAAAGTGTCAAAGAGGGGGGAAAATGTCAATTCATTAATCCAATTACTAGAAAAAGCACTTAATCAGCTTGAAAAGAATATCAAAGACCAAAATAAAATTTTTATCTATAGATATATATTGATAATTTGTAATAAGATTCTCATCTATCAAACAAAGAGACAGGATATAAAAGATTTAAAGAAGAAGCTTATTGAAGATTTCACTCATTCAGAAGAAGATCAAGGAGACATGATTCCTTTGAACTATCAGATGAATGAGATTAGATTAACATATGATGTCAGCTATTTGACTTATCTAATGAAAAAATTTGTTAAGGATAAATTATGGGATAAAGCTTTATATTCACTAATCGCAGTTAGGTTGATTGAACCTGACAATGAGGACATAGACCCTTGTTATGCTGAAATTCGCTCAAATATGGGCAAAAACTCGCCAGAAAAGAGAGATTTTGATGAACCTAAGGAAATGACCCTTGCTTTGGACTCAAACGCTGTAATTACCCATATATTCCAAGATGTTGGAGAATATAGGATAAGGGCTGAAAGGGGATTTGATCTTGAGAAACTTGGAAATGACAATAAATTCCTTATTACTTCCTCGGTTAAAGCGGAAGTTCTCAGACATATTGAATATAAGATGGTATGGATTAGGCATTTTTGTAAGGAAAATCCTAGATTCTCGGCTGATGAAATTGAAAATACTTTGAAAAAAAGACTTGAAAAATTATGTTCAAAATATGGTTGTGATGATATCAAGATTGAAAAAGAATTAATTGATAATATCAAGAAAATGTATTTATCCCATTTGAATTTGCTCGAGGATATATTACTTGCGAAAATACATGGAAAATATGTATCCCATAAACTTAGGAAATTAGCACAAAGAGAAAGCATGCTTCCTGAAGAAGGAGATATTCTTCTCCTTGCTGAATGTGCTACTATTGGCGGAGACATAGGGATACTTTCTCTAGACAAGGACTTTACAAATTTTACAGAGCCAATAATGGATAATTTCAAAATCAAAATTTATGATAATGTTTAAAAAATGCAAATGATTGAGGTTTAAAAGGTGGAATATGGCAATCAAAAAAAGTGAATTATACAGTTCATTATGGAAAAGCTGTGATGAATTAAGAGGAGGGATGGACGCATCGCAGTATAAAGACTATGTACTTGTACTTCTCTTCGTCAAGTATGTTTCTGACAAATATGGCGGAAAGAAGGATGCCTTGATAGAAGTTCCTGAAGGTGGAAGCTTTAAAGACATGATTGCACTCAAAGGCAAGCCAGACATTGGCGACCAGATAAATGTAATCATAAGAAAACTAGGCGAAGCAAATAATCTAAAAGATGTTTTCAAGGAAGTTGATTTCAATAACGATGATAAGTTAGGCAAAGGAAAAGAGATGGTAGACAGGCTTTCAAAGCTTGTTGCAATCTTTGAAAACCCAAGCCTTGATTTCAGTAAGAATACTGCTGAAGGAGATGATATCCTCGGGGATGCTTACGAGTTCCTTATGCGAAAGTTTGCTACAGAATCAGGTAAAAGCAAAGGTCAATTCTATACACCTGCCGAAGTTTCTCGAGTTCTTGCCAAAGTTGTTGGAATTGCTAATGCAACAAGACAAGACCAGACTGTTTATGATCCAACCTGCGGTTCAGGTTCGCTTCTTATCAAAGCAGCTGATGAGACAAAGCATGGTATCTCAATCTATGGGCAGGAAAATGATGTAGCAACAAGGTCTTTGGCTGTTATGAACATGTGGCTTCATAGGTATCCAATGGCTGAAATATGGAGAGATAACACAATCTCTACACCACACTGGAAAGAGAAAGATGGAACACTGAAAAGGTTTGATTTCCTTGTAGCTAATCCACCATTCTCAAACAAGAACTGGAGCAGTGGGATAGACCCGAATAATGATGAGTTCAATAGATTTGAAGGGTTTGGTATACCACCTGCAAAAAATGGTGACTATGCTTTCCTGCTTCATATGTTGAAATCATTGAAAAGCAGAACAGGAAAAGCAGCAGTGATCCTTCCTCATGGAGTTCTATTCAGAGGCAATGCTGAGGCATCAATCAGACAAAATCTCATAAAAAGAGGCTATATCAAAGGCATAATTGGATTGCCACCTAATTTGTTCTATGGTACTGGAATCCCTGCATGTATAATTGTCATCGATAAAGAGAATGCTGAGGATAGGAAAGGCATCTTTATGATTGATGCAAGCAAAGGATTCTATAAAGATGGCAACAAGAACAGGTTAAGGTCAAGAGACCTTCACAAGATAGTTGACGTGTTCACGAAAGAACTTGAGATTCCTAAATATTCTCGGATGGTTCCTATTACTGAGATTACGGATAAGAAAAATGATTATAACCTGAACATCCCACGGTATATTGACAGCCAGGAGGAAGAGGATTTGCAGGACATTGACGCACATCTTCAAGGAGATATACCCAATAAGGATGTTGATGATCTAGCAAGGTATTGGAAGGTTTACCCAAACCTCAAGAAGAAGCTATTTTCTTCAAGCAAGAGAAATAATTATTCAGTCTTAAAAGTAAAGAGCCAGGAGATCAAATCAATGGTCTTCAGTGACCCTGAATTTATTGAGTACTCAAAAAAGCTGGAAAAAGTGTTCCAGGAATGGAGAGCAAAGAACATAAAGCTATTGAAGTCAATTGAGATTGGTGCAAAACCAAAGGAATTGATATTCAATATATCTGAAGATATCCTTGAGTTATTTTCAAAACTTGACCTGATTGACAAATATGATATCTATCAGCATCTGATGAATTATTGGGCTGAAATCATGCAGGATGATGCTTATCTGATTGCTGTCAATGGCTGGAAAATCGAGATTAATGTCATCAAGAACAAGAAAGGTAAAGAGACTGGATGGGATTGTGATTTATTACCCAAAGAGATTGTCATCAAGAAATATTTCTCTTCAGATCAAGAAGCAATTGATAAATTGAATTCTGAATTGGAGAGCATAAATTCAGAGATGCAGTCGATAGATGAAGAAAACTCTGGAGATGATGACTTATTCTCTGATGCAAGGACTGATGCTGGCAAGATTACCAAAAAAGAGATTGGCAACAGGATAAAGGAGATAAAAGGCAATCCTGA
Organism: Candidatus Woesearchaeota archaeon; assembly: GCA_021734865.1. Lineage (GTDB taxonomy): Archaea > Nanobdellota > Nanobdellia > Woesearchaeales > JAIPIC01 > JAIPIC01. The sequence continues at coordinate 19,712 of JAIPIC010000007.1, forward strand.
ATATGCTGATGAAGCAGAAGCATTGAATGGATATCAAAAGCTTCTAGATAAAGAGAAGGCTTTGAAGGATAAGATCAAGGCATATGATTCTGAGCTTGACAAAAAACTTCTTTTCAAGTATAAAAGCCTTAAGGAAGATGAGATTAAAGAGCTGGTTGTAGAAAACAAATGGCTTGCATCCTTGCACGAGCTTGTTAAAGGCGAGATGGAGCGGATATCTCAAAGGCTTGCAGGAAGAATAAAGGAGCTTGCTGAAAGGTATGACATCCCTCTTCCTGAGATTGTCAAGAAAGTTGATGAATTATCAAAGAAAGTCGATGGGCATCTAGAGAAGATGGGGTTTAGATGGTAGTCAAAGAAGAGAAAAAATCAATGTATAAAAAAATTCGACAATTTGATATACGTAAAGGTATTTATCCTATTAGAGTTTCTTTGAGTGTATGGGATGATGGAAATAGTAAACCTTTTGTTGAACTGTATTCTGGTGCACCATTAGACAATGGATATAAACACAGTCATTTCAGAATTACAAATAAGCAAGTTTGGGATAAGATTAAACTAATCATTGACAATGAACTTTCAGAAGATTTGAATGAGGGTCGTAAGCTTTCTGAGAAAGCTTTACAGAAGATTGATGATCATGAATTTGAAATTATGAAGAAAGATAATCAGAAACTTAAACAGAAATTAAAGGGGTTTAGGCGATATGTAAAAGAAGCAAGAAAACTTAGGCTTCCAGAATACAAAAAAAACCTTGTGGAATTCAAGAAGCAAATTGATAAAAAAGGAAAAGAAGAAGAACTTCAGACATTCCTTTTAAAAAACTCCTGGCTTTTAGGTTTAGAATACGAAAATGCACAACCACAAAAGATAGGAGTCCGTAAAAGATATGATTTCTATGTAGAGAAATATGATGGATACGCAGATATAGTTGAGATAAAAAAGTCTTCAGAAAACCTCTTCCTTAAGAATGGAAAAATGTCAAAACCATTGGCTGATGCTTTGCAACAATTAATAGAATATATTGATGATGCAATCATTGAGGGTGATAGTAAAAGAATCAGCAATAAACTACAAATCAATTTCTTAAAACCAAAAGGGATTTTGATTATTGGAAAAACAAAAAATGAAGAAATCAAACAAAAGATTGCACAATTGGCATATTATTTCCATAATATTGAAATTTTAACATATGATGATTTATATGAAAGAGGGAAGTGTATTGTTTCATCCTTAGAGAAAAATGACAAAAAGTGAATGTATACAAACTGAGATAGGAGTGATTCCCAAGGATTGGGATCTTGATAGTATAAAGAATCATGCTTCAATTACTACTGGAGCAAAGAACACTCAGGATAAAATCGATGATGGTAAATATCCTTTCTTTGTTAGGTCGCAGAAAGTTGAAAAAATCAATAGTTATTCATTTGATGGAGAAGCTGTTCTTACTGCTGGAGATGGAGTTGGAACAGGTAAGATTTTTCATTACATAAAAGGAAAATTTGATTTTCATCAGAGGGTCTATAAGATAAGTCATTTTGATGAGAAACTGGATGGATACTTCTTTTATCTATATTTTAGCAATAACTTCTATAATAGAATTATGTCGATGACTGCAAAATCTTCAGTTGATTCTGTACGAATGGAGATGATTGCGGACATGAAGATACCTCTTCCAGATATAACTGAGCAAATTGCGATAGGCACATCCACGAAAGACATTCAAGAATTAATCGAATCCCTAAACAAGCTCATCGACAAGAAGAAGAAACTAAAGCAGGGAGCAATGCAACAGCTCTTGACTGGAAAAAAGAGGTTGCCAGGGTTTGAGAATGAATGGACTACAAAATATTTCGATGAAGTATTCTCAATTTCAGCAGGGGGTGATTTGGATAAAGACGATTTTTCAAAAGAACAAAATGAAATCTGCCAATATCCAATATATTCAAATTCATTATCCAATAAAGGATTATATGGATATTCTTCAAGTTACCAATATGCATCCAACCACATTACGATAACTGCTCGAGGAACTATTGGTTGGGCAAATTCAAGATATCATAAGTTTTCTGCGATAGGAAGAATTTTAATCCTAAAGCCAATTATAAATGTTGATTGTTTTTTTCTAGCTGAGTATATTAATAATAACCTTGTATTTTCAATAGAAAGTACTGGTGTTCCTCAACTGACAGCACCTCAAATATCTAAATATAAATTAATATTCCCTTCAGATCCTAAAGAACAATCAGCTATCGCAGAAGTCCTTACTGACATGGACTTAGAGATTGAGGAACTTGAGAAAAAGAGGGATAAATACCTAAAAATTAAAATAGGCATGATGCAACAGTTATTAACTGGGAGAATCAGGTTAAAATGAATATCGGACAAATCGAAAGAAAAACACAAAACAGGATTGTCAAGCTATTCACTGACATGAAATACAAATATCTCGGCAATTGGGAAGAGCGAGAGAACTCAAATATTGAAGTTGAGCTATTGGAGAAATACCTTAAAAAAGCTGAGTACTCAGATACATTAATCAAAAAAGCCATCAATGAGCTTAAGAAAGCAATAATTTTCCAGAACAAGTCACTTTACGACGCTAATAAAGAAGTATATTCGTTATTGCGATACGGAGCAAAGGTTAAGGATAACATTGGAGATAAAAAGCAGACAGTTTATTTGATCAATTGGAAACATCCATTGAAGAATGATTTCTATATTGCTGAAGAAGTGACTGTCAAAGGTCAGCATAATAAGAGACCCGATGTTGTACTCTATGTCAATGGGATTGCAGTTGGTGTCTTAGAGCTTAAGAGAAGCATTGTTTCTATCTCTGAAGGGATAAGGCAGAACCTTGACAATCAAAAAGAGATATTCATAAGAGGTTTTTTCTCGACAATACAGCTTGTGATGGCAGGCAATGATTCTGAAGGTCTTAAATATGCTACAATAGAAACTCCTGAAAAATATTATTTGACTTGGCAGGAAGAGTCTGATATCAAGAAAAAGCTTGACAGACATCTCACTCAGGTATGCAGTAGGGAAAGGCTAATCGAGATAATCCATGATTTCATTGTGTTTGATTCAGGAATAAAAAAGATTTGCAGGCATAACCAATACTTTGGTGTGAAAGCAGCACAAAGGCATGTCAAGAAGAAAGAAGGCGGTATTATCTGGCATACGCAAGGTAGCGGAAAAAGCATGATAATGGTCTGGCTTGCCAAATGGATTAAGGAGAATATTGACGAATCCAGAGTCCTGATCATTACAGACAGGGAAGAGTTGGATGGACAGATTGAGAAAGTATTCTTTGGTGTAGAAGAAGAAATCTACAGGACAAAGAGCGGTAAAGACTTGATAAAACAATTAAACAATGCTGCTCCTTGGCTAATATGCTCATTGATACATAAATTCAAGAACAATACTGAGACAGATTATGAAAAATATATGGAAGAGCTTAAGAGCAGTCTTCCTGATAATTTTAAGGCTAAAGGCAATATCTTTGTCTTTGTTGATGAATGCCACAGAACACAGTCTGGTAAACTCCATGATGCAATGGAAGAGATTTTACCGAATGCAATCTCCATAGGTTATACTGGGACTCCTTTGCTGAAGAAAGACAAGAAAAGAAGCATTGAAATCTTTGGCAGGTATATCCACACCTACAAATACGACGAAGCTGTAGCTGATAAAGTTGTTCTTGACTTGCAGTATGAAGCAAGAGAGATTGACCAGAAACTCAGTTCTCAGGATAAGGTTGACCAATGGTTTGAGGCTAAAACAAGAGGCTTGACTGATTTTGCTAAAGCTGAGCTTAAAAAAAAATGGGGAACAATGCAAAAAGTCCTTAGTTCTCAATCCAGACTTAAAGTTATTGTCGCTGATATCATGCTTGATATGGAGACAAAAGACAGGCTTCAAAGCGGTAGAGGAAACGCCTTGCTAATAGCAGGGAGCATATATGAAGCCTGTAAATACTATGAATTATTCCAAAAACATGGATTAAAGAGATGTGCAATAGTCACTTCATATTCAGGAGATGTTAATTCTATTAAGGGCGAGACTTCTGACCCTGAAGAAGAAACTGAAAACCTTCAGAAATATGAGATTTACCAGCAGATGCTTAAGCATTATGAAGAGCTATATCCTGACATAAAGACAAAAGGTTTTGAAGAAGTCATAAAAGAGAAATTTATAAAAGAGCCAGGGCAGATGAAGCTTTTGATTGTTGTTAATAAGCTTCTTACAGGATTTGATGCCCCTCCTGCAACATACCTTTACATTGACCAAAGTATGCAGGATCATGGCTTGTTCCAAGCAATATGCAGGGTCAATCGGCTTGATGGTGAGGATAAGGAATATGGTTTTGTTATAGACTATAAAGACTTATTCAAGAGCCTCAATAAGGCTGTTACAGATTATACTTCTGAAGCATTTGACGGTTTTGATAAGGATGATGTCCTTGGATTGCTTAAGGACAGGATGAATACAGGAAAAGAAAACTTAGATAATGCTCTTGAAAGTGTCAAGGCATTATGCGAACCTGTAAAACCTCCAAAAGGGTCAGTTGAATTCATAGAATATTTTTGTGGTAATACTGATAAGCCAGATGACTTGAAGAATAACGAACAGAGAAGAATTGTGTTATACAAACTGACTTCTAAATTGCTAAGAGCTTATGCAAATCTTGCGAATGAGATGTCTGAAGCAGGATACACCAAAAAAGAAGCTGAGGACATTAAGAAGGAAGTACAATACTATGAGAATATAAGAACAGAGATTAAGCTTGCAAGCGGAGATTATATTGATCTCAAGGCTTATGAGCCAGCGATGAGACATTTAATTGATTCATATATCTCTGCTGAAGACAGCAAGACGATTTCAGCTTTTGAAAATCTTACGTTAATTGATTTGATAGTCTCAAATGGCGAAGATGCTTTTAATAGTCTTCCAGCAAATATCCGAAAGAACAAAGATGCGGTTGCAGAAGTGATAGAAAATAATGTCCGTAGATTGATTATTGAAGAGCGACCAACAAACCCTAAATATTTTGAGAAGATGTCTGTTCTTCTGGATGATCTTATCAGGGAAAGAAAACAGAAAGCAATTGATTATGCAAGATATCTAAAGAAAATAGTAGAGCTAGTCAAACAGGTAAAAAGTATCTCCAGTCCTGTTGAGTATCCGAAAACAATCAAGTCAAAAGCTCAAAAAGCATTCTATGATAATTTTGGGAACAATGAAAATCTTGCAGTAAAAATACATCAAAACATAATAAACAGTAAACCTGATGGATGGAGAGGAACATATCTCAAAAAGAAACAAGTAAGACTAGTGATAAAAGAAGCAATGGCAGAATATGGAATAAATGAATCTGAAAATGTTGAAAGGGCATTAGACCTTGCTGTTGAACAAGATGAATACTAAAAAAAAAGAGATAGATGTTTACAGTCTCAAAGTTGACACTGTAAAGAAAGATATAAAGAACATTCACTTAGGTGTCTATCCTCCTGACGGAAGAGTAAGAGTAGCAGCACCAAATAAAACAACTGATGATTCGATAAGGTTATTGGTAAGTTCAAAGATTCCATGGATAAAGAAACAAAGAAAAAAGTTTGAAAAACAGGAAAGACAGTCCAAGAGAGAATATGTTTCAGGAGAAAGCCATTATTTTCTAGGTAATCGATACTTACTTAATGTAATTGAGACTGATTCTAAGCCAAGGATTGAATTAAAAAGAAAGACGAGGATTGATCTGTATATTCAACCTCATCTGAAAATTGAACAAAGAGCCAAAGTATTTGATGAATTCTATCGAGAGGAATTAAAAAAGAACATCCCTCAGGTATTAAAAAAGATTCAAAAGAAAATCATGGTAGAAGTATCCGATATAAGAATAAAAAAGATGAAGACAAAGTGGGGGACATGCAACCCAAAGGCTAAGAGAATATGGCTAAACCTTGAACTTGCTAAAAAGCCAATACACTGCCTTGAATATGTCCTGATTCACGAAATAGTTCATCTTACCGAGAAAAACCACACAGACAAGTTCTTTTATCTTATGAAATCTATTCTTCCTCAATGGGAATTGTATAAAGCCGAATTAAATTCAGGCATCTTAGGATATTCTTCTTGGAATTAAGATATTATTAATATTATCTAACTTCTGCTTGCATTCTTCCGAGATGCTTTCTTTACATATCCCAGCCTTAAGTCTTGCAGGGTGAAAAACATGAACTGCAAGATATGTGACAAAATTCTCCAGAACGGTGAGGCGATTATGTGCAGTTCCTGCGTTGGCTTCATCGAATGGAAATATGGTAGCCTTGAGAAATTCGAAAAAATCCGAAACGGGGAGGTAAAGAAAGATGAATAAAGCACTATTGGTGATGCTCTTGCTGTTGTCTTTGCCTATGGTTCTAGCTGTTGATTTTGATGAGGACATCAGCGAAGAAGACAAAGCAACTTTTGACAACATTCTTGAGCCTGTGATGAAGATCTATAACTTCATCAAGTATTCAGCAACTGTCCTTGCTGTAGTCTTTTTGGTCTTTGCTGGTGTGACCTTTATCATGTCTGGCAACGATCAGGCAAAAAGAGAATCTGCAAAGATGATGGGGACATACATCGTGATTGGACTGATTATAATCTGGGTTGCTCCATTGATAGTCCAATACTTGGTAGGATGAACATGGCTGGAAAAATTCTTTTTTCTTTTTTTGTTCTGTTTCTATTAGCTCAAACTGTAATAGGATTTGATTGTTCAACTATTGACAAAACAGAAGATTGTCTTGAACTCAATTCTGTGGACGAAAACCTGATTGCAAATCTTATCTATACAGAATATCTTGATCCTAATCATGGTTTTATCAGTCAATACAATTCAAATATTGAAGTCACATCAGCACCTAGTGGCTCGAGCTTTCATTACAAAGGTGTCATCCAGTCAACTTGGTTTTCCTTGCTAACAATTGAACCCTCAATTTTGTTTGAGAACAAGTTATATGTGCCATCTCAATCAAAAGTTAGGACTGAATATGGATACAATATCAAAGTTCCTGAGAATTATTACAGCAACTACAAACGTGATGGAAGGACATGCAAGATACTTTATTCCTTGAACAGCCAGCAGGATTTTGTCAGTGTATATGATGATAATTCTTTGGAAGGCACAGGCAAATTAGTCACTGTATCAATTGATGATGATTCAACAATAAAAGCAGTCCTTCAAATTCAGGCAACAATTAAACAAAGAGAATACAGATGGGACAGGTACTGTTGCAGACGATATGATGGAAGATGCATTAAATACTGTTATGATTGTGATTACTACAGTACATCTTACAAAACAGACAGTTTGACAATTGAAAGAACACAAGAAGTTTTCAGTTATGATCATCAGCCAGTATCTGATTTTGAAATAATAAGTCAATATTATGGTTCATACAAAGGAAAACTGACAAAAGACAACCAGACCTCTGTAGAATTAGCTTTTCAGAACAGTTATTTTAATGAACATGAATTTGAATATGGAGCAAATTTCACAAATAAGCCATATTATCTCCTGCAACTTACAGCAAGGAGAATTAATGACAAAGACTATCAAAATCTGATCAATGATAATTACACCTTCTTTATCAAAGACATATCTGGATGCTCTATTGAATACTCTGATTTCTTTTCAATAGGCACAAAAGATTGCATATACAATCTTCAAGAAGAAAATGTCGATAAAATACAAACAACAGGATTCTCTGAATCATGGAATCTGCTTCTTAAAATTGTAATATTCATTTTCATCAACTACATAATCTACATAGCAATCAAGAAAAGCTGGGGCAAGGTTCTCATTCCAATAACTGTAATTATGCTTGCAGTTCCTCTTGTATCAGCTGAAGAATGCGGTCTTACAAATCTGGCATCATGCATCCCTGAAAAGATGTATGATTTCTTCATTGATCTATTGAATGCTCCACTTCAACCACTATTATGGCTAGTTAGGACACTACTTGAAACACCACCTGAAACAGATATGTTCCATGGAATATGGGCAATAATACTTTACTGTATATCCATGTTCTATGGTCTGTTATTCATCTATTCAGGATTCCAGTTCCTTTTCTCAGGTCATAATGTCATCAAAAGAGAGATTGCAAAAGACTGGCTCAAGAACACAGTCATAATGATAGTACTTGTCAATGCTTCATTTTATCTGTACAAACTGGTATTGGAATTAGGATCAGTCCTTACAACATCAGTCCTTTCAATGGTTGATGAGCACTTCTTCCTTATTACAGCAGACAATATTGTAAATATTGGACTTGAATTCCTCTTCATCACTTTCTATGTGCTTACATTATTCCTGACAGTATTCTTCCTGATAATAAGATACTTGGTTGTAGCTTTTGGAGTAATCTTTGTGCCAATTGGAATATTTTGTTATTTCATCCCACCATTAAGAAGCTATGGCAGGTTGACATTAAACATTTTGGGCATGTTCACATTCATAACATTTCTTGATGCAATAATTATCCTTGCTTGTTCAATGCTTATAGAAATCCCATTATTTGAAAACATCAAGATACTTGTCATGATCTGCTGTTTCAGTATAGTCAATCTCCTATTCATAATCCTGACAAAGCATGTAATCGGGAAGAGTTCAATATCTGACTCTGGAGAGAAAGTTGCTGAAGCAGTGAAGTATATCGCTATGTTCGCTTGAATGTTTCTAAAATTTCAGAATCACCAAATACAACAAACATCGATTCTTCATATATGAATTGATTGAAGTTCTGAACAAAATCTGCATCAACATTCTGAAGAAAGGCTTTATTTTTAGTAAATGCAATACAAAATCTTGGAGAGATTGGTAAGAAGTATTCCTGTTGATTAGTTGATTGGTCATCAGTTTCCAGGACTCCTGAATCAGAAAGAAGAAATGGAACTTCAGTTTGATTTACCAATAATGAATATGTCCTTTCATTTAATTTAGTTATGTTCTCAAAATTATCTCTAGATTCCTTATTAATAATAAATATACTATGTGATTCATCTGAATTAAATACCTTATTAAACATCGTTCGGAACTTTTCCACCGTAGATTTAATCGCATAAGGATTATTTTTTAATGAATCAATCCTATAATCTGGATTTTTTTTCTTAAAACGCATGAAATCTATATACAATTTTCTTCGTTCTTTGGAATTCTTATTAGGGTAATCATGTTTAATCAATTCTTTAAAATCAATGTTGGATTTACGAATATCCTCGATTAATTCTTTTTCAAAATCTGTGGGAAATTCTTGAGAATATTTCCCAAAATCCTCTTTAAATTTTCTTGTTCTAAGATGTTGTATGATGAAAAACTCTTTTAATAGAATTAATTCATCTTCTGTAGGAGAATAATTATGATCATGGTTAATCTTATCTATAATTGGTGCATTCTTAGACTCAAGAGATGACAGATTATCCTCTAAATCATTATCCAATAAAGTAAACTTAGGATTAATGATCAATAGATTTTCACATTCTTCTTTTATCTGATTTAAAGACTTTAAAGAATAGAATCTCTTAATATTGTAATATTGATTAAGTGATGTAATGTTTCTGTTTTCAATAGCATTATTATTCTTTATTAAATATGAAATTTGATTATCTGTTTCAGAATTCTTAAAATTTCTTAAAGTGAATGCAGGAATAAAATGATTTTTTCTTGTCATCTTTTAATTTTCTGCTTAAGAGAAATTTCCTCCCTAAAATCAGCCAAATTCTTCATTTTTGAATTCGCAATTTTGTTGAAATCCTTTGAACTAAAACTAGAACAATTATGACGAAGTAATAATATTCTCCGATGTTGTGTTATTACTTTACTTAATCTAGAGACAACAGAATCAAGGTCACTTGAATTTATCCTAAAATGAATAAATAAGACTAACATGTGTCTATGTACGGTATTCTGAGAGATCTCTAACATAGCTTTAGTAAATTCAAGATAAAATTTACTTATTTGGGAAACATTGTTATTATTCATCAAATGAGTATTAATATGACCTATTGATTTAATGATACTTTCTTCTGGAGACCCGCCTATTGCAACAGGTACAAGAAGACTCATGAGTTCAGAGTTCAGCCTGATACTAGCATCCCTTCCTAACAATTGTTTTTTTGCTTTCCAATATTTTTTATGATTTAGATAATCGAAGCCCTCTGTTTTAATTTCTCTGATGTTCTCTGCTTGAGATAGAGCAATTGAATACTCTTTCTCTGTCTTGCTTAATAGGTTTTTAGAATCAAGATACTTAGCATAAGTCTCTTTAAAATCAACTAACTCTTTTTTTATTTTCTCAATAAATTTAATTTTAATCTTCTGAGAATCAATAAATTCAAGATAATGATTCAAATATTGCACTAATTTTTCGTCTGAAAAAATCAATTTATACTGGATATATGGTATAAACAAAGGTATCGTAATCAGAATTAATTCCATAAATTCAGTACTCTGTGTTTTTACAGCAAGAGACCCAGTCCATAATCCTAAAAATCCAAATAAGGGCATAACTAACCAGATTAAGTAACTAAACTTATTGTTGAAGAAATCAGCTACTAAAAAAAGAATTAAATAGCATATAACCATAATAAGAAGATATGTTACTAAATTTAATCCTTCTAATGCAGTGTATATTCCAACTACAAATACTAACACTGTAATTAGAAACATTAGAATATTCTTTATGGGCTTAGGTAATTTTAATTCATGGTCTGCATTTATTGAAAAGATACTATATAGCATAACTCCCACCTTAATCGTAGGACTAAGAAAAATACACCACCAAATAAAGTAAAATAAACCATCCATTTTACTTGGAATGTACCTTGAATATATAATTTTCACTATTTTAATCCATTTTCAAGTTCTTAACTTTCCTCAATTGTAATGTGTCTAACAAAAGCTAGCACTTCTCCGACATCCCTCTTTATATTATCACAGCCTAATTTCTATCATGGCTTATGAGATTCCACAACAACTTCAACACAAGGAAAAGATCATCTTCGGATTGACATTTTCTCAGTTAGCTTGGGCTACATTATTCGGAACCATTGATTTAATCATTCTGACCAATAGCAATTTGACACTTACAGTTAAACTGATTATTGCTATGTTTCCAACAGTTATCGGTATCTTCTTCATATTCTTTGACATCAGCAAATGGATGAAAAATTTCTATAATTTCTTCAGGTTCAGAGACGCAGATTTTATGTCAGACAAAATGAAAAGACTGCTTGATATTAAGAAAGTAGATAATGATATAATCTACAGTCATAAAGAGATTGCAATCCTTCAGGTAACTCCAATCAATTTCAGTATTAAGACAACAGATGAAAAAGAGAGTATAATCTATGGATTTCAGAGATTTCTTAATAGCCTTGATTTCCCGATACAGTTCGTTGTCACAACCAATGACCTGAACCTTGATCAGTACCTAAACAATCTAAAAAAAAGAGTCAATAATCAGGAACTCTTCAAGGATTTCTCATTGTTTCTGAACAATAATATCCAAAAGAATCAGATGAGGAACAGGTCATTCTATTTGGTAATTCCTAAATCCTCTGACTTGGAGATCCAATGTAATATCTGTCAGGAAAGGCTTGAAAGTGTTGGACTCAAGGTTCAAAGGCTGAAAAACAAACAGATCCTCAATAATTTGTATTTTTTTTTCAACAGTATTGAAGATGAGAGAGAATCAGAACAAACCGTTGATGATGGTCTGCATTATATCATTGCTCCAAACAAGATCCATGTAAACATGGATTCATTGGAAATCAACCAGAAGAAATGCAGAATAATCTCATCCAGTGGATTTCCAAGGATGGTTGAATCAGGTTTCCTTGATAAGATTATATCATCAAATGATGATTTTGACATCTCTATCCATATTGAGCCATTTTCAATAGAATCAATGATGATAATGCTTAATCGGGAACTTCAAAAGCAAAGGGCAGACCTTTATTCTGAGGAACTCAAGAAATCCATCAATCCATCCCTAGAGATCAAGTACAAAGACACAAGAAAAGTACTCGAAGAGCTACAGAAAGGAACCGATAAGCTATTCAATGTCTCCCTCTATTTCAACTGTAAGGGCAAGACTCAAGAAGAACTGGATCTACTGACCAAGAAAGTGGAGTCTGAGCTTAATTCTATCATGATAGTCCCAAAAATACCCTTATTCCGCCAGATTTCGGGATATAAAGCGATGTTTCCAATAGCCAAGGATGAATTAGGAGTCAAAAGAAATATTACCACAAAGGCTCTAAGTGCCTTTTTCCCGTTTACAAGCCCATTTTTGACACTTGAGCAGGGTGGAGTAATGTTAGGGCTAAATAAGAACAGAGTGCCATTTATTAAGGATATTTTTGGGCTTTCAAACGCTAATGGAGTCATTCTTGCTACATCTGGCTCAGGTAAGAGCTATTTTACAAAGCTCCTGATATCAAGACAACTGCTCAATAATACCAAAGTAATGGTCATTGATCCTCAATCTGAATACAATGGTCTGGTTGAACATTGCAATGGAGAACAAGTTACTATATCCAGAACATCCAAGACAATCATAAATCCCCTTGATCTAATGGGACACGATTATATTGAAAAGCGTCTGGCTCTTATGGACTTATTCAAGATAATGTTTGGTGACCTGACAGAAGTCCAAAAAGCTATTTTGGATAAGGCAATCAACCAAACATACTCCAAGAAAGGAATTAGTGCTGATAGTTACAAGAAGAAAAAACCTCCAATCCTAAAAGACCTTTATGATGAACTTGAAAGAATGGATAAAAAAGCAAGCTCTATGGAAAAGATCACATACAGGGCACTTCTTAACAGGCTATACATGTACACAGATGGAGTATTTGGTTTCCTTAACAGGCAAAGCTCAATCAAGTTTGAAAAAGACTTTGTGTGTTTCAATATAGGTAATATGCCAAAACAAGTCAAGCCAATTGTCATGTTCCTCATACTTGACTATGTCTATATGAAAATGAAAGAGTCAAAAGACAGGAAGCTTCTTGTGATTGATGAAGCATGGAGTCTCCTTGGAAGGGCTGAAGATGCATCCTATATATTTGAAATAGTAAAGACATGCAGGAAGTTCAATCTTGGTCTTCTATTGATCACTCAGGATGTGGCAGACCTCATAAATTCCAAAGCAGGACATGCAGTCTTAGCCAATAGCTCTTACTCATTCCTATTAAGACAAAAGCCAGCAGTCATTGATTCAGTTGTAAGAACTTTCAACTTATCACAAATGGAAAAAGAATACTTGCTTACAGCTACCCAAGGAAAAGGAATCCTGATAATGGATAATGAACATCAAGAATTGGAAGTTGTTGCATCTCCAAAAGAGCATGAGATAGTAACCACAAATCCAAATGAACAGATAAATGATGCAACAGTTGAAGATGACAGAAAAGATATCAATATCAAACTTGATTATAACAAAGGACTCTTTTTTGCAAAAGACCTCACTAGAGAAGAGAAGAATGACCTGAACAATAATGGATATCTTCCTGACAAATTTGTGCCCATTGGAAAACCAAGACAAGAAGAATGCTGGGTCAAGATGAACAAGGTTGAATCAATAGATCATATATTTTTGGTACAGAATATCAAGATGCATCTCCTTAAAGATTTCAAAGATATTGAAATCCATATAGTAAACAAACCAGATATAATCTTCAAGACCAAAAAAGGTAAGCAATATGCACTTGAGATAGAGACAGGACATGAGTTCGGTAAAAGGAAGAAAAAGATCCTAAAGAAATTTCAAGCTGTAAAAGAGGACTGGGGAAAAAGAGTCTTCATTGTCCTTACAAAAAAGAAATACAAAAGCCATTACAAGAATCTAATCAAAGACATACCGATCCTCGTCAGAACAGACATGACTGCCCTGATCAATAAGCTGAAGAATACATAACTAGGTGCTGATTTAGGGGGTCATTATTGGCTGTGTGCGGAGAATATGGCGGTCTTAGGGGGTTATATTGGGGGTCATGAAATTGAAAGATTTTCATAATTTTGATGTGAACATTTATATATTATGGCGACCTATTACTATTACAGGGGGAATAAAATGAAACAGCATTGGTTAATTTTCAAGGATTTCTGTAACGTATCAGCCAGTGCTCTCCTTAAATACGTACCAACGACAATGACTACCGTCGGAAGTAATCTTGTTCCAACAAGGGACTGATACTTATAACAAACAAAACAAATTTTCTTTTTTTCATAATAAAAGGCTTTGGAGTTGGTGCAAAATGCTGTTACAAACTAGACCGATACAAACAATTAACAAGATAATATCTGTTAAAGGTAAAGTTTTCTATAGCGATAGCAGGAGAAGAATTGATCTGAAGAAACCTATACGTGACCTGTTTGAAACAAGCACCGCTGAAGCACTGTATATTATGGAGGTGTGTTTAAGCAAACAGAAATTGTTTCAGAGAGTTGATGAGCTTGAAAACAAGAATGTATTGCCAGTATTATTGTATTTCATGAAAAGGTGAATCAAATGGATAAATGTCCAGAATGCGGAAGCGTGAACCTAGCCTGCTTTTCAAAGCAGAATGAAATGTTCTGCAATAATTGTGGGCTTGTGATAGATGATACTCCAATAGATGACAATACCTTTGGAAGCACAACTGTCAGACATAGTCCTGCTGAGCCTTACATGTTAAGGGCTGGAACAAACAACAATAATGGAAAGATATTCAAGGACAGTTGGTTCTATTCAACAAAAGAAAAGAACATCAATAAAGGTTTAAGCAGAATCAACTGGATCGTATCAAAATTGAATCTTCCAGAATATGCAACTAAAGAAGCAAAAAGAATATTCAAGATGGCAATAGAAAGAGATCTATCTGTTGGAAGGGATAATGTCACATTAGCTTATGCTTCAGTATATGCCAGTTGCTTAATACACAGTATTCCAAAAACCCCATATGAGGTTGTTGCATTCACAAGTGTATGCAAAAACAAGATGATGAGGCATTATAGATTACTGAAAAAGAGACTTAACATAAATGCAAAACCAATCGATCCAACAGACCTCATACCTAGGTTTGGCTCAAGATTGTATTTGAAAAATAAAACAATAACTCTTGCAATAGAGATAGCTATGAAAGTTAATCAGAACAATCTTTTGAATGGAAAAAGTCCAGCCACAATTGGTGCAACATGTCTCTACATAGCTACAAGGCTAAATGATGATTACAGACCTCAAAGAGAAATCACAAATGTAAGTGGGGTTCTTGAAGTTACAGTCAGAAAATGGAGCAAGATTGTTGCAGAAAATATATCAAGATAAAAATATGAAGAATAAAAGAAAATCTATACTAGGGCTTCCATATCTGTCTCTACATTAGTTATCCCTTTGATCCCGAATTTATCAACCAAGACTTTCAAGACCTCAGGTGATACAAAAGCAGGAAGTTTCGGTCCGAGATGGATATTCTTGACACCTAACGACAGCAATGCTAAAAGTACAAGGACTGCCTTTTGTTCATACCATGCAATGTTGTACGAGACTGGAAGCTTGTTGATATCATCAAGTTCGAATGCCTCAGCAAGTTTCTGAGCAATCACAATCAGACTATAACTGTCATTGCATTGCCCTGCATCAAGGACTCTAGGGATACCTCCGATATCACCCAAAGGCAATTTATTATACCTATATTTAGCACATCCTGCAGTAAGGATTATAGTATCTTTAGGCAGGGCTTCTGCGAATTGAGTATAGTATTCTCTTTCCTTATGCCTGCCATCACAACCAGCCATGACAATGAATTTCTTGATTGTACCAGATTTCACTGCTTCAACCACCTTGTCAGCAACAGAAAGGACAGAATTGTGTGCAAATCCTCCCATGATATTTCCTTCTTCCAATTGTTCAGGAGGATTGCATGATTTTGCATGTTCAATCAATGCAGAGAAATCTTTTTGTTTATTCTCATCACGATCAGGTATGTGTTTGAGTCCTTCAAAACCGACTAGCCCTGTTGTATATACTCTGTCTTTATACGAATCTTTTGGAGGGACAAGACAATTGGTTGTCATGAGAATAACACCGTTGAATCTTTCAAACTCTTCTTTCTGTTTCCACCATGAACCGCCGTAGTTCCCTACAAGATTGTCATATTTCTTGAAAGCAGGATATGAATTTGCTGGAAGCATCTCTCCATGAGTATATATATCAACACCTGTTCCTTTGGTCTGCTCCAATAATTCATGCATATCCTTAAGGTCATGTCCGCTTATAAGAATTCCAGGATTGTTCCTGACTCCTATATTTACTTTTGTAGGTTCAGGATTCCCATAGGTTTCAGTATTTGCCTTGTCAAGAAGTGCCATAGTCTTGACACCAAATTCTCCTACTTTCAATACCATAGCAGTCAGTTCTTCAGCAGATTTCTGTTCCGTAGTAGTGATCAGTAATTTTCTGACAAAGCTGAAAATCTCATCATCTTTATATCCAAGGACATATGCATGATCAAGGTACGCACATAATCCTTTCAGACCATAGATTATGGTCTCTTTCAGTGACTTCAGATCGACATTCTCTTCCTTTTGTACTCCTGCGTTTGAGTAGATATCTTCATCTGTTATCTCGATGAATTTTTTCCCTTCTGTGATTCTGTTATTGAAGTACTCAAGATCGAAATTGACATTTGTGATTGTAGAGAACATTGATCTCATGATGAATACGCTTTCCTCTTCGGTATTGCTTCCCTTTTTTGCGATCTGTTTGCATAGGTATATCAGCCTGTCCTGAGCATCAGCTACAGCACCTTTCTTTCCGCACATCCCAGCATTGGTACATCCAGAACCATTCATTGTTTCTTCGCATTGATAACAAAACATCTTATATCTCCTCCACACTTATTGCACTTACAGGACAGCCGTCAGATGCTTCCTGATTGCATCCTATCTCATCCACTTCTGAATTGACAGGGCTTGATTTCCCATCTGTCAGCTTGAAATTGTCACAGTTCTGCTCACATGCTCCGCATCCAATGCACAGATTATGATTGACTGATATCTTAAATTTTACCATAATTTCACCTCTTTATATTGAAATTTACTTATTTTATTAAAATGTTGTTTCATTAAAGCATAACTTTCAACTTATTTCTGTTCATGATTATCCTGATAAGCACCACTATGATCATGACAGTCCCGAAGATGACATGAAGATGGGTGATCAATGGAAATTTAGGCTCGACACCCCTTAGATAATTTATCAGCAAGGGGATAGTTGTCAGTGCTGTACCCATGAATGAGATTATAGTAATCCATAACAATGATTTATGTAATTTCATTTTTCACCTCTCCAGTTAAGGATATTATTGACTGCTTTGTTTTCAACAGACCTTAATGTCTGGCTTAAAGTTGCTTTAGATATTTTAAACAGTTTTGCAAGTTCTGTAAGTGTCACTTCCCGAGGATATTTAAAATAACCTAAACTTTGTGCTCGGGATACTATCTCTTCCTGTCTTTCAGTCAATTCAACTTTTGGCTTGTATGAATCGCTAATCTGTAATACTCTGCATTCAGGCAGGGCATTCTTAAGATCAAGCAATTGTTTTTCGTTTATGAGGAATTCAATCTTATGCTTCCCATTCTTCAGGATTGTTGGATATATCAATGTCATGTTCTTTTGTTCAAGATTTGTAAGAAGTCTTGATTTCATATGGTGCATGATGATGTTTCCTATCCTGTCTATTGCAATTATGGATTTATGTTTCTTCAAGAATAAGAAGAATTCTTCTTTCCATTCTTTGCTTGTGATATAGATTATCCGTTCATCTTTTTTCATCCAATGCCCATTGGTTATATTAAAAGAGGTCTCAGGATATTTCCTGCTTAAATCTGCGATAGGCACACCTTTTGGTAATTCTGCCTCAATTACTATATGTTTGATCTTTGTGTTCATTTTTTATTTTTATCGAGCAATCCATCTTTTACCCAAATTATCCTGTCAGCCTTCTTTCCTTCTTCAAGTTCATGAGTGACCATTACTATTGTCTGTCCGATCTCTTTATTAAGCTGTCTAAAAAGCCTGACAGTATCTTCTGATGAATCTGAATCGAGATTGGCTGTTGGTTCATCAGCAAACAGAATTTTTGGCTTGTTTACCAGAGCTCTTGCAATGCTTACTCTTTGCTGTTGCCCACCTGAAAGTTCTGAAGGATAATGATGAATCCTGTCTCCTAAACCAACTTTATCAAGTATATCGGTTGCATTCTTTTTATATTCTTCTGAATTCTGTCCTCTTGCCATCGGTGTTATGTAAACATTTTCAAGTGCAGTCAGTTCAGGTATCAAGTTATATGACTGGAATACATATCCTAGTTTTTCAAGCCTGAATCTTGTCCTTTCTGAATCTGAAAGATGCACGACATCCTCACCATCTATAGTGATCTCACCCTTGGTTGGTATATCTAGCAAGCCTAATTGATGAAGCAATGTGCTTTTTCCACTTCCGCTCGGACCCATTATCGCTACAAACTCTCCTTCGTTTATCTGCACACTAATGTCTTTTAGGGCATAGGTCTTGATCATACCATTAGTATAGACTCTTTCAATGTTTCTTGTATTGATGATTATCTTTTTTGCCATATTATCCACCAAATATTGCTTCCAGTATGTTATCATCTGCTGCTTTTTTTGAAGGGAAAAAACCTGCAATTATTGAAGCGAAGATCAGTGTTGCAGAGGTTGTGATCAACCTATCAAATGTCAATATAGGGACAACATCTCCTATGGGCATGGACAATGGATGCATTGTCAACAATGCTAAAAGCCCCTGCATAACAATATTTCCAAGGACAACACCCACAACTCCATAGATCAGTGACTGAAGGACATATGAGCCAAGAATTATTTCCTTTTTTATTCCGACAGCTTTCAATATCCCTATCTGTTTCCTTTTATTGGTTACGTTGATGAATATGATGATATAGATTGTTGCAAAAGCTGTCAATAATCCTATGAATCCTGTGATCTTATTGGTGATCTGTAGACTGCCGACAAACTGTTTGACAGCACCCATTTTTGTCTGCCAGGGATTGATCTGCTCACTAACACCAAGATCGATTATCTTCTGGGTGTAATATCCTTCGCTCCCCCTGTCTGGGAGTCGTATAAGGATCTTGCTTGCAATATCATCTTTTCCAAAGATTTTAGAATATTCATTAGTATTGATAAGTATCTTGTCATCACTGAATTTTGAGCCTGTCTTGAATATCCCTTTTACTTTGTAATCTCTTACCTCGCCATTGCTGAAGCTTAGCAAAAGAGTGTCTCCTACATTGACATCCAGCCTTTTTTGAGTATCATCTTCCTTAGCATATGATTCTATCAAGTCTGCTCCTATCAATAACTCATTAGTGTCTTTTGATGAAAGATATTCTCCGAGGAGGATATTCTCATGAAAATTTGATACTTTAAGCTCTTCATCTGCATCAATGAAGAATACTGGAATGCCCATCTCTGTATTCTTATATGTGGCAATCACGCTTGATTCAAGTCTGGGAGCAACACCGACAACTCCTGGAATCCTCTTGATATTTTTGACCAGCGTGTCAGAATTTGTGATGTATAGATCATCTTTTGTCGGTTCAATCATCAAATGTCCAGTCAGCCCTTCAATCATACCCTCTTCAAATTCGTATCCTAACCCATCTATTATCGCCGCAAAGAAGGTTATGGATAAGAAGCTCATAGCCATCACTGCAATAATCACGATGAATGTTGACTTGCTCTTGGCAATATTCTTGTATGCCAAAAAGCTGATGACTTTGAGATCTTGCTTGTTCATCCTTGCCACCTTATTTTTTATTCTTCTTACTCTTAAATACAAAATAAGCCACGATTCCAATAATCACTACAAGTACTGCGATTATTGAAAATATCTTATTGGCTGGCTTGCCAACTTCTTTCTCTAAGGTAGTTTCAAAAACATGACTTCCAAAATCATCAGTATAGCTAATCTTTAATGTCGCTTTTTGCATGCCTATTGTTTCAGGCTTGGCATCAAAATAGAAAGGAGCATCATCATCAGCTTTCAATTGTCCCACAAATGTCTTGTAATTTTTTCCTGATTCTGTAAGCAACTCTATTGTCACCTTTTCTGCATTTCCTGTCCCTGTATTCTCTAGTATCCCTTCCATGTGCACTTCATCTGCAAGAGTGGGATTTGTTGGTGTTATCTTTATGCTTTGTATGCCAACGTCTGCTTTTTCCAGTACATTCAACCCAATCTCAAATGTAGTCTCGTAAGCATTTCCTTGTTCGTCAAGATAAGATAATTTCATAGGAAACTTGTAGGTATCAGGAGCAAGAGTGCTTTTAATCATGAATTCAGATGTTAATGATGCATTACTTTCTGGAAATAGTTCATCCACAAGGTTTATGTTTGATCCTATCATAAGAATATTATCAGACTGAGGGATTATCTTGATGTTCCTTGCAATACCTGTACCGATATTATCCAGTTTGAGTTCCAGATCAAAGGTCTCTCCAGAAGTCACACTTGTCTTGAGATCATTAGTATAAAGGACAATATCTGGTTTACCTACTATCTTGATATCTATCGTATCTGTAGGTTTGATTATTATATCACTTTCATATATCTCAAAAGTAAGAGGATAAAGACCTGATTTGGCATCAGCATCGACAGTTAGGTAATAGGTATTGTCCATTGAGCAACCAACACATAGATTTTTTGTCTTTTCTTCATCATCGCTGGTTGTCTTTAGATAAAATGGAAAATCATAATTAAGTTTGACTGAGACATCCTCTGCAGTCTCTCCTCCTTCATTGATAATCCTTATCTTTACTGTAACATCCTGTCCTGGCTCAACTGGTTCAGGAGTGACCTCTTCCAATAATAGCTTTATATACGGCGAATCTGAACTATAGGTTGTTGTAGCTGATACAAAAGAAATGCTTGTTATCAACATCAAAATAAATAATGCAAACGGGAAAATTTGTTTAGTTTTTAGAGTCATTATAATCACCTCAATACCATGTTAGTATCTCTGGCTTATAAATAACCCATACCTAACATGGTTCTTAAGAGCTTTCAAAAAACTCCTTTGAAGAAACTGTATCAAGGCATAATCAAATCTCTGAAATACTCTTCTTTCTCAGGCTCATCCCTTATCAATTTCTCTAGTATCGCCAATCTGATATAAGTAGATGCAGGCATAACCTCTCCACATTTCTTATTGAGTTCTTTCCAGAGCTTATTTGGACAATGAAAGCTCCTTCTCTCTCCACGCAGATCCTCATAATTGTCACTCATCTTCAACTACCTTCTCATATATCTTGTTGATCTTCTCTTCGATTGGCATGCTCATGAATAATGTAAATCTAACATAATCAGACATCTTAGTAAAACCAAATGCCCGTGATTTTGATTGCAGGACTTTCTTCTGTTCTTCATTAATCCTGACAAATAATATGTTTTTCTTTACCATACAAACCTAAAGGTCGCCATACTTAATATAGACTTAGGTAACAAATTTGTCCACAAAAAAGGGTACAAAAAAAGGTACAAATTTGGGTACAATTTTCAAAATGGCGAGAAAACCCGTTTAAGAGGGACAATATATATAAATGAATGCGACTATTTTAATACTATGGCAACCAGAATCGGCGTTTCTCGCCACTAGGTTAGCCAGATCCAAGGTATCAACAACCAAAGAAACTGCTTTTACCGTCGAGAAAGGATGCAGGTGAAAAGACGTCCTTCAGCGATTAAGAGGAAAATTTGGTCGCTTACGCTAAATCGCCAAGCGATTTACCAAATTTCCCAAAATTCGATTTTCAACTCTGAAAAATTCTCATCTCTGTTCCGTTCGCTCGCCAGCTCTCAAAAATCCTCCAGCTCTATAAAGCGGAGGCTGTCCTAAAAAAACTTTAGTCAGAACCCCAGAAAATCTAGTATGCTTTATCGTGATGTTTTACATAATGTACAGTGATTAAATCACCTTCAATAGCAAAAACTATAACAAAAGGATCAAGATGTGCTGCTCGATTTCCTTTCAAAATATTTCTAAGAGGTTTATAATGCTCTGGATTTACTCTCAACTCTTTAAGTTTCTTGCCCAGTCTTTGAAACAGAACTTTATCCTTTTTCTTGAGCTTTTTTAACTGCTTCTCAAAAAAAGGGGTAAACTTAATTCTGTATTCCATTATAAATCCTCAAAATATTTATCCATATCTTTATCAGACTTTAGAACCTTTCCTTTCCCGGATTCTGCTTCTATCATACTTTGCTTTACACCAGCAACTAACTCTTTATCTTCATAAATAGCTCTTTCATCAAATTCTCTCATCACTGGTTGTAATTCTTTGAACTCTCCCCTAATGCCACTTCTAACTAAATCGCTAAAATTAGAGAATAATCCATTCTGTATCAAAGTCATACCTTCCTTGTAAAGGTTCTTTGGTAAAGAGATTGTTACTTTCTTAAATTCCATTTATACCACCTTGATACGACTTAAAGTAGTACTTATATATAAATCTTCCGCTTCTGTAATGTGATAGGATTTTCTGGGGTTCTGTAATTTATAATACGGACAGCCTCCGCTCAATGAGGGAGGATTTTTGTGAGGGCTCACTCACTTCACGAGGAGAATTTTTCGAGGAAAATCGGACTTCTCTTAATCGCGATGTTAAATACAATAAAATTTCCATTTCTTTTTTTTAGTTTTGGGGAGTTCCGGTGCTACGCACATATTCACTCACTTCGTTCGATATTTTATTAGTAGAAGGGGGAGTTCTTTAATTTAAGGGGGAGTTCCTAGTCCTAACGGACATCTACACTCGCAACTTCGTTGCTCGAAAATTTATATTAAAAAAAAGAAGGGGGCGAGAAAAAATGATACTCCTCAGACAAATGTCTGAGGTATCCTATAAGATACTCTACGTTTCAGCAAAACTCCATTCTCCTTGGCTTTGGGCAATATAATTTTGGATTGTCTCAAATTTTACATTACCAACACTTCGATAAAACTTACCTTCGCTCCAAATCATAGGTATTTTTGTTAAAAACTTAAACCTACGTCTAAGAATTCTAGAACTTACCCCTTTAAACAATTGAAGTGCTTTACTTACTGAAATACTAGGAGGAAGTTCAACAAAAAGATGGATATGATCTGGCATTATCTGTAACTCGTAGATTTCCATAATGTACTGACAAGCAACTAGATTAATAGCGCCCCTACAAACCTTATTAACAACTTCAAAACGTAAGAATTTACTAGAATATTTTGGTTTCCAAACCAAGTGAAAAGCATTCTGACCGACAGAGTGCGATCTATGTCTTAATTTATTTTTCATGAAAAAACACCTCAAATTATTTATAGCTAAAGCTAAATAGAATTATTTGCTAGAAGCTAGATCATACCTGCTCGCCGGGTAGGCTCAAAGGTCTAACGCTATACGAATAGTGTCCAAGACCCACAAAAAGGTTTTGGTCTGCTTCGAAGCTTTATTTTATTAGCTTAGTAAGTAATCTAGAAACAGGATGATAAAAGCTTACGCTTTTATGAGGCTCCTTTTAGTCGCCGTCCAGTTCATCTCCACACTAAAGTGTGGAAAGGTATTCTCAGAACTTTGCAATAATTTGAACTTCTTAATTATATCATTCTTGATTCAAATAAGCATTGCAGTGTTTAAAGAATATTTTTGCATTTTTTAATGATTCATTTGCTGGTTCAATATTTGCCTGTGAGATTGTGTTGTATGTAAAATCTCCTCTCTTTTTCTTTTCTGATTTAAATATCTGCAAGAGACTTTCTGCTTTTACAATCATTTTCTTATAAATCATAAACAATTTTGTATCTAATACTCCTGTATCAATAAACTCTTTTTTAAAAGCATCTAATGTTTTTCTATGAGCTTCTGGAGCTTTAGTGTCAATGTTTTTTATTAAGAGCATTGCTTTTGCACAATAGAATATAGAATAATAGCAATGACTTATAACTCCACTGTAAAATGTTTCATCTTCTGGAATGTCAAATTCATTAAGTAGTTTCTTACCTGATGATTCTAAGAGCAATATTCCCATATTCATCTCAGTTCTTGCTCGTTTTAAGTATAATTCAACCTTTGAATCCATTTTGAAGACCTCTCAATAGTATTTTATAATATGAACTTATTCCATTAAAGATTATATGATTTTTGGCACATTCTTTTCCATAATTAAATTCTTTATTTATCAGCATCTGGTAAAATTCTTCTTCAGTAAATACGAATCCGTGAACTTCAGGTATTGTCAATTCTCCCTCTTTTAAAGCTATTTCAAAAGGTTTTTTATTTGTTTCAGGAATTATTATTGCAATATCTAAATCTGAATCTTTTGTTTGCTTGTTTTTTGCATAACTTCCAGTTATTAAGAGAGTGTAAAATGAAGTTTTGATTTTGTTCTCTATCTGTTGTATTACTTTATAAGGGATTTGCTTGTTTTTTTGCTTTAAAACAGTTTCTGCTAAGATAAAATGATCCAATTCTTTAGTATTTTCATTAATCTTGTATATGTTTGTATTTCCTCGTTTTTCTTTTTTTAAGATTGTTTTTGAGAATTTTTCTAAGGATTCATAAACATAATGATGAGATTTATTTTTTGTTGCTGTTTTTATCTCTGTTAAAGTAAAATCTTTCCATGGCTCTTTGATGAAGGGTATGAGTAATTCTATCTCTTTCTTTAATTGTCCACTTTTGTGGATAGAACTATCTACTTTATTGGTTTTTGTCATTTTGTTGATTAATCTTTTTTTTTAGATATTCTGCAAGATTCTTATCACAACAATAAACATAACAGCCTTTTTGACCTCTAGTCATAAGAGTTCTATAAGTATTCTTAATTATCTCTTCTGCAAATTTTTTAGCTTTTTCAGGATCTTTTTTAAACATCCCTTTAATTCCAAACAAAGACTTATCCGTTATTGCTCTTTTTGTAAAATCTGTGATTATACCTTCTTCATATCTTAAATCGTTTCCTACGATAACTCCAACATAATCAAATTCTAATCCTTGTGACGTATGAATACATCCAATCTCATTTACTGATTCACTGTCAATTGCCCAAGTAGAAGTATTTCCTAAGTTCCAACTCATTGAAAAGTCAAACTCTTTAATGTTAATATCATGTATGTGTGTTTTATTTCTTCCATCCTTATTCCAATTCCAACAATATCCTGCTAAAAGCCTAGCTTTATTACTTAAAGAATTTTTTTCTAAAACTAATCTTTTCAATTCATTTGGATTATCTATAACCCTAAAATCATATTCTTTATCAAAACCATCATAATTTGCAGTTCTTCTTATTTCTAAAACATCATCTAACCAAGCAAGATAACCATCTGAACCATTGCATCTAAATTGAGATTCTAGATTTAATATTTTGAATTCTGCACCCTGTTCTTCTGAAAATTTTATGATTGTATCTTTTCTTCCAATATCATAAATGTCCACTCTTTGACTTTCGTCAATAAAGAAGACACTGAATTTAGATGAGCGAATAATCTCTTTTATTTGGTTTTCACCTTTGTTTTTAAAAAGACCTGATTTTTCATTTAATCTGTGTGCTTCATCAACAATAAGTGCGTCAAACAAGTTAGGTTTGCAATCGTGAAATATTCCTGAACCCTTAAACAAATTATCAATATGAGATTTTGTAACACTACCTTTTAATTTGGCAGAGTAAACATTTCTAGGTGCAGAATTTTTTGAAATATAATGAGTTACACAATTTTTAGAAGTTAAATGAACGAGTAAATTAATAGCTAAAACAGATTTTCCAGTTCCAGGACCCCCCTCAACTATTATTACTCTTTTCTTTTTATCTTTATATGATTGTACTGCCATTTTTGTGGCTTCTTCATATACAACTTTTTGATCATCAATCAAAGTAAATTCTCTATTACCTTTAATCAGATTTTTAAGAGAATCTTGAAGAGATTTAGAGGGTTTTAATCGACCTTTATCAATTTTATATAATGCTTCACGATTATCTCCTATTTTTATGAATTTTTTAATAAAATCTCTTAGAATCATAGCATCTCCTTTAGTATAAACAGGAGCTTGCTTAATGTAGAATTTATAGACATCATCTTCAATTTCAGGGTAAGTAGTCTTATTCAGATTGTGTAAATAAGCACAAGGATGAATTCCTATTGATTCGTTTTGTACAGTCTCATTAAAGTCTTTAATAAGATTATAATAAGACCATGCTTGATATGAAGGGTGAGTTGTTTCATGAAAACCTCTTCCCAAGGGTGTTTTGATTATCCCATCTTTATCACTAACAAGTTCAACTTCAGACCATTGTTTAAGTTCAATTATGATAACTGAAGATTTTCCTTCATCAGACTTTCCTGAAATCATAAAATCAACACGTTTACTTGTGGAAGGAATTCTAAACTCAATTGCAATACCTGCTTCATCAGGAATTTCTTTAGTTTCAAGAACAAGATACATATCTTTCATAGAGTTTGTCCAAGAAGCAATTTCTTTTTTTGTGGTTCTACCTACTTTTTCTTGGTAAGACTCGTAAATTTCTTCATCAATAGTTCCATTTACAACTGAATTCAAAAACAATTCTTTTGTTCCTTCATAAACTAACATATTAATACTCCGAATATTTTTTATTGCATCCTTTCACCTTATCAACAGGATACTTTTCATTATTTTTTATCATTTTTTTATCTAGTTCTGTAGTCAAATCTATATTATATATTTGAGCTAATCTTATTAAGAAATAAAGAACATCAGCCATCTCTTCAGTTAATTCCTGTTTTTTATTCGTATTCTCAAACATTTCATTCACTTGTTTTTCAGATTTAAACCTAAAATGTTCTAACAATTCAGAAGCTTCCGTAACTATTCCTATAGCTAATTCTTTTGCATTATGAAATTGATCCCAATCTCTCTCCTCGCAAAAAGTTCTTACTTTTTCTTTGAGATGACTTATTGTCTTTTCATTATCACTCATTTTCTCGCCCCTCTTTTTCTTAATTCTTCTTCCATACACTTTTCAAATTGACGAGATACTATCCAACCTTCTTGCTTACAAATCTCTCTATATTTATCATAAAGTTTAGAATTTACTTTTAATGTGATATTTTTTGATTGTTCAGAAAATCTACCTTTGTGAACACCAGAAAAATTATTTGATTTTTCTCGTTCCATTTAACCCACCTAAATATAAATAATTGCACATACTTATAAATATTGCTGTTTTTGTGTTTTCTTGTTCTAAACCGTAATTATTGCACAGTTATAAATATCTGTAAGTAGTATGTTATCTTATTTCTTGGTTGGAGGTAAACATGCAACCAAGAAGATACACTAAATGGACCCCTCGACTTCGTCGATGGATCATCAAA
>JAIPIC010000074.1 GCA_021734865.1 Candidatus Woesearchaeota archaeon
TTGGGTAACAAATATATGCAAAGCAGATTTTGGGACTGTAAATTACTCTATTTACAGTAAATTCTTCTTTGCAAAAAGGATTCATCGTTGTGTTTCTCCGTCGATGAATTTTGACATAAATTTTGCTTTTTACAAAGAAGAACCATTTAACCCACTTAAGCTGACTTTACCTCGAATACAAAATATATAAATAATAGACAACAAGTACTGTATCCATATATAATAATAGAGTAACTAACAATAAATGGGGGATTTTGTTATATTATGAATAAATTAACGCCTGCTATGCAGCAATATATGGATATCAAGAACAAGCATCCGGACTGTGTCTGTCTTTTTAGGATGGGCGACTTCTATGAGACTTTCTTTGAGGATGCGAGGATTGTATCTGAAGCTCTTGAGATCACACTTACTAAAAGAGGAAATGTGAACGGCAAACCTATCCCTTTGGCTGGAATCCCGTATCATGCTTTGGACCCATATTTAGCAAAACTCATTAAGAAGGGTTTTAAGGTAGCCATTGTTGAGCAGATGGAGGACCCTAAGCTTGCAAAAGGTGTTGTTAAAAGGGATGTTGTAAGAATAGTTACACCTGGCACTGTCATGGAAGACAGGATTCTGGACAGTGGGAATAATAATTATATTGCCTGTTTGACTAAAGATGGTCAGTCTATCGCTATGGCTCTCATTGAGATGTCGACTGGTGAATTTATCAGTTACAGTTTTAAGGAAGCTAAACTAATTAATGAATTATCGAGATTTGCTCCGGCTGAGATAATTTTCCCTGATTCTTTGTCAGAATATTGTAAAAGGCTCAAAGAATCTGGTTATTTTATGACTAATTATGAGGATAGGCACTTTCTCTACGAGCACGCGGAAAAGTTAATTAAAGAGCAGTTTGATGTGGTTTCGATTTCGAGTTATATGCTGTCTAAACAGATGGTATGTGCGTGTGGTGCTCTTCTGGATTATCTAAAAGATACTCAGAAAACAAATCTAAACTTCATATCGCCTATTAGGCAGTTCATTATAACAGATTATATGGAACTGGATACGAATACTAAAAGGAATCTTGAACTCACAGCCAATATCATGGATGGGGGTACGAAGGGTACTCTCCTTCAGGTAATTGATAAGACCAAGACACCTATGGGCCGAAGGTTGATCAAAAAGTGGATTACTCAGCCTTTGCTGCGACCTGAGATGATTAACTACAGACTGGATGGTGTGGCTGAATTTGTTTCAAATTTGATGATACGCGAGGAAGTAAGAGAACTGCTACGTTCGGTTCAGGATATTGAGAGATTATTAGGAAGGATTTCGTTTGGGAATTCGAATCCAAGAGATTTGGTCGCTTTATCAAAATCTCTTTCTGTAACTGGAAATATCAAAAATGCGCTCAGAGGAGTGCAATCGCCAATTTTAGATGATATATCAAAGATTGATAATTTTAGTGAGCTTAATGATATATTAGCTAGGGCAATAAAGGATGAACCACCTGTATTAGTAAGAGATGGAGGTTTTATTAGGGATGGCTATAATAATGAACTGGATGAATTAAGGTCCGTATCCAGAGACAGTAAACAGATCATAAGCAAGATGGAGGCTTCAGAAAGGGCCAAAACTGGAATAAAGTCTCTGAGGATACGTTATAACAAGGTTTTTGGATATTATATTGAAATCACAAATATGCATAAGGACAAAGTGCCGGACGGATATATCAGAAAACAGACGATGGCTAATGCGGAGAGATATATAACTGATGAACTTAAGACACTCGAATCCAAGATCCTCAATGCTGAAGATAAGATCAAAACTTTGGAATTTGATCTCTTTATGGGAGTATGTGATGAGGTCACTAAATACACTAGAGAACTTCAGGAATGTTCTCACAAGATAGCTGTTCTGGATGTGGTTGCTTCGTTTTCTTCTGTATCTGTTTACAATAACTATATCAGGCCTGAGATTGATACTAAATATAGACTTAATATCAAAGAGGGAAGACATCCTGTGATTGAAAGGAATGTTGATTCTTTTATTACTAATGACATATTCATGGATGAAGATGGAAGTACATTTATTATCACTGGCCCAAACATGGCTGGAAAATCGACTTATATGAGACAAGTAGCATTAACAATAATTATGGCTCAGATGGGTTGTTTTGTACCTGCAGCTGTGGCAAAAATAGGGGTTGTAGATAGGGTATTTACAAGGGTTGGCGCTTCAGATGATATTAGTAGCGGGCAGTCAACATTCATGGTGGAAATGACTCAAACTGCTTATATATTGAATAATGCTACAGATCGATCTTTTATTATTCTGGATGAAATTGGAAGGGGTACCTCGACTTTTGACGGAATGGCTCTTGCTAGTAGTGTTGCTGAATATATTACACGAAATATTCGAGCAAAGACATTATTTGCTACGCATTACCATCAATTAAATAATCTTTCAAAGGATATTAAGAAGGTCAAAAATTACAATGTTTCTGTTGTTGAAAAAGATAACGAGGTTGTTTTTTTACATAAGATTGTCGCTGGAGGAACTGATAAGAGTTATGGTATCCACGTTGCAAAGCTTGCCGGTCTTCCAAAGGCTGTTCTTTCAACTGCTCTGAAGATACAACTTAAGTTGGAGGAAAATGGTAACTCTGCCTATCGGACATATATTGAAAAAGACAATGAAAATACTATAACTTCTAAACAAAAGGGGTTGAATGATTTTGGATGAAAAGTCAGATGAAAAGTCAGATGAAGTATCAATAACGCATGGGATAATAAAGCAACTGGATGCTGATACGATAAATAAGATTGCTGCAGGAGAAGTCATTGAAAGACCTGCTTCGGTTATCAAAGAGCTTATTGAAAATAGCCTTGATGCAGGAGCTGATGATATATCTATTAAGATACGCAATGGAGGCAGAGACTATATCCAAGTGGCAGACAATGGTACTGGGATGAGCAAAGAGGACCTAAAGTTATCTGTGTTGCGGCATGCAACAAGCAAAATCCGGTCACATGAAGATTTATTTGGTATCACAACCTTAGGTTTTAGGGGTGAAGCCATGTCAAGTATTGCTGCTGTATCAGAATTAACCATCAGATCGATGCAAGGAGAACAGACTGGATACAATTTTGATGTATCATCAGGTAAGATAGAAGCTGCGAGTGGCAATAAAGGGACTATCATCACTGTTGATAGGTTATTTGATAATGTCCCGGCAAGGAAGAAATTCTTAGGTACAAAGGCATATGAACAGAAGCTTGTGATTGGTGTGGTCCAGAAGTATGCGCTGATCCATCCTGAGATTTCGATCAAATTGGTAAATGAGGATGGTGTCCTGGTCCAGAAGCCGAAAACAGCTTCTATTATCGATAATATTGGATACATTTATGGGCAGGATGTGGCAAAAGAAGGTATTGTATTAGAATCCGATAAAGAACAGGATGCTGTCAGTGTGGATGGAGCAATTGTCAAACCAACAATAAACAGACATTCCAAGGATTATATTGCTGTATATATCAATAAAAGACATATTAAAAGCAAGATTGTCGAGGATTCTATTATGGATGCCCTTAAAACACTAGTTTTTAGGGATCGATATCCTATAGTTGTAATTAACCTTGATATTGATCCGTCACGTATTGATGTTAATGTTCATCCTTCAAAGAAGATTGTAAAGTTCGATCGTAATGATGAGATATATGCAGCTGTGTATGATAGTATCAGCTATACTGTAAAGAAGCACCTTTTTGGATCAGCTTCATCTGAAGGAGTTGAAACAAAACAGATGTCTTTTAGGGATGGTGAAATTTCCATTGAGAAACCAAAAGAAACCAACCACAAATACGAAAAGCCAGATTACTTCTCGCGAGCCTCCATGCAGACTACGATATCTAATGATTCATCATCCGGGCAGATGCACAAAGACCAGACAAGTTATGGTCTTACAT
This sequence comes from Candidatus Woesearchaeota archaeon, assembly GCA_021734865.1. Lineage (GTDB taxonomy): Archaea > Nanobdellota > Nanobdellia > Woesearchaeales > JAIPIC01 > JAIPIC01. The sequence continues at coordinate 3,957 of JAIPIC010000074.1, forward strand.
CGACAAACACCAAATCTGAGTCCGATGATACCAGACCTCTTAGGAGAATTCTGGGTGCAATACATAAAACATATATCATTATTGAAGATAAGGGCGGTCTTATGATAGTAGATCAGCATGCTGCTGATGAGAGGATCAGGTATGAAAAATTGATGTTAGATATGGTCTCAAAGAAAATAGCTTTGCAAAATCTTCTTAATCCAATCAGCATTGAATTCAATTCTTCAGAATATGCAGAAGTTTCTGAAAATCTACAAAAATTAACTGATCTTGGTTTTGAGATTGAAGAGTTTGGGGAACTCACCTTACAGATAAGATCAATTCCACGAGCGATTGACGTTATTGATCTTAAGACAACTTTACTTGAGGTTGCGTCACGACTGAAGGTCAAAGATGAGGAAGCACTAATTTATTTGGCTTGCAGGAAGGCGATTAAAGCAGGTGATGAACTTTCTCCTGTACAGATGAAGGACTTAATTGATAGATTGAACGAATGTGAAAAACCCATGACGTGTCCACATGGTCGTCCTACAACGATAAAATTATCCATAAATGAACTTGAGAAGGACTTCAAAAGGATAGGTTAGGGTATTTTTGTAAAATCTAGTAATTTGTTAATTCAATTTGTTTTAACGGGCATAACCTTCCAATAAATCCAAAAACACAAATATACTACTCTACAATAGAAACGTTTAAATATCAAATATGACTAATCAACCCCAGAGGTAATAGGGGGTGTACTATGAAACAAATAATGATACTTTTGGTATTGCTAATGATTATCGGATGCAGTACTGAACCTGCAGCACAAGAGCCAATTTCAGGGAAGGTTACTGCACCTGCAACGGCCAGTTCAGATGGTCAAGTTAAGACTTTTGAAGTCAGACTTTTAAAGCAAGGATTTGTACCTGAGACTATTGAAGTTAATAAGGGTGACACTGTAAGACTTTATGTTGCAACAGCTTCTGAGCACACTGGTTTTCGAATTGAAGGGCTTGATATTGAAGAAAGACTTCCAAAAGAAGAAAGTGCAGTCATTGAGTTTACAGCCGATAAATCAGGTGTATTTGAGTACAACTGCGGCATTTACTGCGGTGCTGAGAAGGAAGCTATGATCGGTAAACTGATAGTCCATTAATTGTGAGATTAGATGTCTATCAATTAATAGGTCTAGAAAAAATCAGTCAGATCTTTCATTTTTTTTTGTTTTATTATACTATTCATAACAGTATCAGAGTCATTATCTGTATCATTATCTGATAATACTGGTTCTCCATAAACACCATCGTATCCTGGTTTGACTTTAATTTTACCCAACCGGTTATTCATTATGATTTTGGTAAAATCATCATCAGTTATCCGTGCAATATCTTCAGAAGCCATGTTGAGTAAAACATCCATTTCTGATATTTGGCCATGTGTTTTGTCAGATGATGAGTCATTCATCGTGACTAGTGAATTGTACTTATCCCAGATTGTCTTTGAAGCAACTGGTTTTTTATAATACATTGATAGGAGCTCAGATAGGGGTATTAGACTGTAAAATGGTTTCCCATCCTCCTTTTTATAGCCCTCAGGTCTGTCTGCCAGTTCCTCTATGCGTTCTGTAACGCCTACGGTCATAAGCTTCTTGCAGACTGGACAAATCGCATTTGTCTCTTTTGACTGAATTGGATTGAGGCAGACGTTACATTTTCTATGGCCTGTAAAATGATATTTTCCAAGGTTAGGGTCGACTTCTATGGTTCCTTTTAGGCCGTTCCCTGTGCGGATTGCGGCAATGATTGATTTGTAGGTTAAATCTGTGTCAAATATGTTGGCTTCACGACCTATCCTCCACGGCCAATATGAGTGGAGATCGCTGTTGCTTATAAGCTGAAATCTGTCAAGTGATGATATTCGCCAATTCATTGGAGGATCGCTTGAGAGACCTGTTTCTAATGCGTGGATGTGTTTAGTCTGATCTTCAAATGCGTCTTCGATCCGATTAAATCCTGATTTTGCACCAAATAGTGAGAACCATGGTGTCCATATATGTGCTGGCACTACTTCGATATCTTTATCGATATCACGCAATATTTCGACAAATTCAGGGCATGGGATCTTGAATATAGGCCTTCCATCATAATCTACACGACCTCGTTTCAGTAAGGCTTCAGTTATTGATTGCACTGCATCCATTGAGGGTGCAAATACGATATTGTGGACTCTGCGTCCTTTTCCAGCTTTTGTATATACAAGTGAAATTTCTGTCTGGAGAATGAACGGAAAGTCGTCTTTTGTACGAAATATGCCTGAACCATCATCTTTTAATTCTGTCTTGAGTTCATCAGACCACTTTGGATGTGTGAAGTCACCTGTCCCTAACATACCTATGCCTTTCATTCTGGCATATTTCTCCAAACTCGCTATGTCAAGATTCTTGCTTGTTCCCTGACTATATCTTCCGTGTATATGCAGGTCGGCTATGAATTCCATTTTTATAATATTTGTGCTATTTAATCATCCTAATCAATTGCCTAAACTGTACTTAGCAGATGTCAATGCCCAGAAAAATGATAATCTTTTGAGTATGTTGTATTTTTCGATTTCATTCCAGTCTATGTCTGTCGTAGTGGCAATGTATATGTCTGAATATACAGCCGAACGGTTTTCTACAAACTTTTTTACAGTTATCATCTTTTCGATTCTGTCAACACCAAGGTCTGATCTTTCTTTATGCCTCTCTTCAGTGTTCTTATTGAGGCTCCATTCAAAATATTCTGTTGTCCCTCTTTTTTCTTTGTCTGGATTATCCCATAGGTAAGAAAAGATGTACTCGTAGTCAACTGATTTTGGTTTAATAAGATACGATAGTGACATTTCCTCCTTTGAAAAATTTTTTGAGAGGTAAGAGTGAGAAAGATGTTGAGCATTATGAATATCTGGTGAATAATCTATGCCAATATCAAGTGCTATTTCTTTTATTGTATCTTCAATCTCAGACACTTCTGTCTCAAGAACCATTGATTCCAGTATTTGAGTTCCTCGATCTTGTGCAATAATTTCATTTTCAGCAGACGGATCTAATCTGTCAAAGTGTTTACTCACAACAGATGATTTTTTGGTCTGATTTTCATCCATGTTTAACAGAATGCGCATTAGGCTTTGAATGTCCATGGGAGCGTTATAAAGAGAGTTGTATAAAAATATTTTGGTCCGCAATAGTCGATGATATCCAATCTTAATAGAGAATATTGAATTGCAATACCAACCTCTTTTAATCTATGTCTCTTAAAGCGCTAAGAGAGTCACTTTAGTTGACTTTACCTAATAAAGGTAAGCCATATATAAAAAAAGTATATTCATGATCTGATGAGAGTATACATCAAGACATTTGGATGCCCTTCAAATATATATGAGGGTGAGATCATAGAGAACATATTGTCTGAAGCTGGACATCAAATTACGATAGATGGTGATTTTGATGCTATTGTGATAAATATGTGTTCAGTCAAGGGACCGAGTGTTAATTCTGCTGTTAGGTTAGCTAAGCAGAATTCAGATAAGATAGTTGTGGTCTCTGGTTGTATCATGGAAAATGAAGTTGATAAATTCCCTGATTACTGTGGTTTTGTCCATTCGTATTGTTCACACCTGATTACGAACGCTATTGAATCAGTTCGTAAAGGTAAATCAGTCAGATTTTTTGATAGGCCAAAAAATCTAAATGATAGGCTGGTTCCGTGTAGGGCAAGCAATTTGATTTCGGTCGTGCCAATTAATACGGGATGTAACGGGATTTGTTCATACTGCTCAGTTAGAATTGTAAAGGGTAAGCTGGTCTCTTATCCAAAAAAATTGGTATTGTCTCGTGTTAGAAGCGCTATCGATGGTGGAACAAAGGAAGTGTGGATAACAAGTCAAGATGTTGCGGCGTATGGGATGGATAGTCGGAGCTCTACAAAGGATGAATCTGATTGTCAAGATGTTGCAAATGCTGATGATATTAGTATTAACCAAGGTCTCGGAAAGAATAATTTGGTTGATATATTGAGTGATATTGTCGAGATTCCAGGCAACTTCTTCGTAAGAATAGGTATGATGAATCTACCTAACTTAAAGATAATCATTAAGAATGACAGAAACAGACTATTTGCAATATTGAATCATCCTAAAGTCTACAAATTCCTGCACTTGCCTTTACAGTCTGGCAGTGACCATGTTCTGAAGGATATGAATCGTGGTTACAAGGCACATGATCTTCTGAGCACGATCAATAAATTTAGGAAAAAGATACCGTGTTTGACCATAGCTACAGATATGATTTGTGGTTTTCCTACTGAGAGTGATGCTGATTTTGAATCATCGCTGTCGATTATTGAAAAAATGAAACCAGATGTTGTCAATATCTCCAGATTCTGGAGGAGACCAGGCACAGTGGCTTACGATATGAATCAGGTCTTCAGTCATATTATAAAGGAACGATCAAAGAAGATGACTGAGCTTTTCAAAATGATCTCATTTCAGAATAATTCAGAATGGCTGGGATGGGAAGGTGATGTACTTGTCAATGAGATCGGAAAAAACAACTCATTGATTGGCAGGAATATATCATATAAGCCGATTATTATTAAGAATAAAGATTCAGATATCAAACAGGGTGATCTGGTCAAAGTTAAAATTACTCAGCATTCTGTATATGATCTTAAGGGAACAATTATTGAGAAACTGAACTAAACCGAATTGTTTGCACTCTTGTATCTTTCAAGTGGTACTTTGTATCCTATTCCTTGATGTAATCTTTCTTCATTGTATAATTTTACAAAATGGTCTAATGCCCATCTCTGTGGCTGAAACTCCATTT
>JAIPIC010000008.1 GCA_021734865.1 Candidatus Woesearchaeota archaeon
ACAAAATGGAGTTTCAGCCACAGAGATGGGCATTAGACCATTTTGTAAAATTATACAATGAAGAAAGATTACATCAAGGAATAGGATACAAAGTACCACTTGAAAGATACAAGAGTGCAAACAATTCGGTTTAGTTCAGAGTCTTTTCTGGTGCATGGTGTTCAAGTGCTTGGCATAATTACACTGCGTTTGTAAAAATAGGCAATCCATCAATATTGTTTTACCATATATTGTTTCTGCATATACTAGATATTGTTTCAGTATATACTAGTTATTTTTTTAGCATATGCTGGTTTAACTGATACTACTGTAAAATGAAAAAATATTTATAGTATGACATTTTAGATATAATTATGAAGGGGGAAAATTATTTTGTAATATTTTTCTTGATGATAACAGCAATTTTATCGCTGTATATTGTCCCGGTTTATGGACCGGATAGGATTGGACATCTTATTTTTTTAATGGCTATTGTCGTTGTGGGAGGTCTTGGTCTTTTAGGTGTTTATATCCAATCTAATACAGGATTGATAATTGAGGCAATAGCGTTTGGAGCTGTACTTATGAATTCAGTACTGATGCTTCCAAAATTCTCTGGTGTATTTCTTCTTATAGCCGGAGCATCATCAACAATCGGATTGATATATTCTGTACTCTTGATTGGCAGACCTAGGTCTACACCTGTAAAAGTAGCATTTTCAAAGAAAAGACATCTGATTGAAAAAGAAATAGGGGAAATTAATATTAAAAAACCCACAGTAATAATTGAGGATTATAACATTCCTAAGCCAACCAAAAAAGTAAATAAAATAGTTAAAAAAGCCAGAACAGTCAGAAAACCCACATCTTCTGTTAAAAATAAATCAATCAAAAAATCTACTAAGTCTAGGACCACTAAAAAAACAGATAGAAAGGCAAAAAAGGTTGTGCCTAAGAAGACTAAAAAACCGGCTAAGTCGAAAGTCAAGAAGACTGCTAAAAGAGCATCAAAGAAAAAAGCAGTAATATCCAAGAAAAAACTCTAAAAAGGCGACTCTACTTATTTATTAATTTGTTAGTATACATCAATAAGATTATTACTACTGATACAGTAAGATAACTATCTGCAAGGTTGAAGATTGGCCAGATGTAAAAGTCTATGAAATCAAGAACGCCTCCACTAATAATTCTATCTATTAAATTGCCTATCAGACCAGCTGCAAAGAGGGTCCAGAAGGGGTATTCATCACTTTGGATCCTATTTGCGTACAGGAACAGAATTATTACTACCACTACTGAGATTAGTATCAGGACTAAATTATTTCCAGTGAATAAGGAAAATGCTGCACCTGTATTAACAGTGGGATTAATACGGATTAAATCTGGAACAATTTCAAGATAATCTGTGAATAGAAACCTTTTGGTCAGTTGGTCTACAAAAACAAGAACCAGCAAGAGTGTAAGATATAACTTACCATTTCTTTTTATCATTCTTTATCAAATCTTCAATAACCACCAGCCTTTGGTTGATGTTCTCAATCCCTGCTCTTAAAACATCTATCTTTGTTGATAGGATTTCAATCTCTTTTGATATGAGTTGATCGCCTTGAAGGCTTGAGGTCTGAGTTGATTGTTGGTTTGGTACATTTCTAACAGTCGCTGGATTGAAGGGTGCATCAAAACGTTCTCCAGATTCATGGGAATCCATATCTGGAAGACCTTGTCCCATTTCTGGCAAGCCCAGGTCCGGCTGATTACCCATAGACCTATGGCTAGAGCTACTGATTCCAGAGTTAAAACTCTCGACAGGATTATTTTCTAATCCTGTGTCCAAACCAGAACTGAACGGATCATCGTCTTTTTTCCAAAACTGAATTTTATCAAATATTGACATTTTTGATTTCCAGAAGTTTGCTTATCATATTCTTAATATATCCTATACTCGCTGGTAAAGTATCAGCTAGTCTAACAGCCATTGTCCGAGGATGGATTTCAATCTTTCCCTCTTTGAATGCACTTATTGATTCAACTGGATGTTTACCAACGTAATTAAACCACATTCCTGCAAACAGTGTACCTTTTAAATTGGTCACATCATCCCCATATTCTTGATTCAGAAGTTCTTCAGTGATATTTTTGGAATTATCATGACTTGATATTGTGGCCAATAAAAGACCATATGGTGACTGGCTTCTCAATACTTGCAAAATCTGATTGTTTGATAAACCATAACCTTGAAATTCAAGACTATCCTCTGAATCTAATATACTGGAGTCGATAATGAATGCACGAGAAGCTGTCTCAAGTATGGATCCGATACCATCCTCCTGATATAGCTTATTTATTTCAGTCAACTCCATCGCATCTAAGGATGAATAATTCATCGGGCCATAAACAAGATTTCCGGCAATGATATCACCTCTATCATTAAGTAGAAGGAGGTACGGCTTACTATCGTCTATCCTGACCATATCCGAATATGCAAGATAACCTACAATTCCTGTGAATACAATAACTAGTAATACAACATATATAACTGCAACTATAACCTTCTTGATTACTTTGAGTATAAACACTATCATAACAATCACTAAAATAACACTAATTATAAGCCCTATGTCCATTTTAACCTCCTTATTTCTTTTTCATTATTTTTGTTATTCTGGACAATTCTGAAACATTCTCCGTAAATGTTGGCAGTACTTTTTGAAATACTTTCTCCATTGCTTTGATCTCGGTTCCGACTGACAGTATATTCTTATCATACTCACCAATCTTCCCGATGATGGCTTTGTGAAGACTATCAAAGTTTCCTTTTAGATCGTTAAATTCCTGATCCATTCGGGACAATTTAGCCTCTGTTACAGTCTTCCATTCGACTATCCGATTGACATTCTTGATGAGCTGGTCCCATTTTTCATCAATAATTGCTTCAGCAATCTCTTCAATCCTTTCTGACATTGAGTCTGATCCACCTGAAGGACCCATTCCAGGAGGCATAGGTCCACCCATTGCTCCAAAGTCTGGACTGGACTGTTCCATGCTGGGTGGAGGTCCACCCATCCCAGGCGGCGGCTGACCCATCCTGGGAGGCATAGGTCCTCCCATTCCTGGCGGTGGCTGACCATACATTCCCATTGGAGAACTGTCATTCATTCCAGAAGGCATTCCTGAGGGGCCTCCAGAATTGTCAAATTGCATATTGTCCTGCTGCATATCAGGACCGCCAAAATTGTTATCTGGTGGTGATCCAGGTTGATTTCCAAATGGATTATCTGGTTGATTCCCTTGCATACCTGGAGGAGACATAGAACCACCAGGCATATTCTGTGGGGCCCCTGGTGGAGCACCAAAAGGATCTTCTGATGAATTAGCAGGTCCTCCGGGCATTTGAGGTGGACCGCCTTGTGGGTTAAAATTCATTGGGTTCTCTGGATCTGCATTTTCTTTAGGATCGTTCATTTGCATAGCATTCACACCTCCTTTGATGTCTGCCTGATTCATTGCGTCAAAAATCTGATGAGATTGATATCCTTCCCTCTGAAGGGAGCTAACAATTTGATTATTTGATAAACCCTGCTGCCTCAATGATAACACTTTGTTCGTCGGTGTACCATCTTGTGTATTCGATGGCGGTGGTGGTTCAACTGGAGGCACGACCGGGTGGGTTTTCTTCCTGAATATATCTTTTAATCCCATATTTATTACCTTTTGTTGTGTAATTTAAATAATTAATGGTCACTGAGCTTATATTCCTTTAAAATCCTGTCAAGCTCATCATGCGTGACAAAATTCATAGGCTCCCAAAGGTTTATATATTTTTCAAGGACTTTAACTTCATCTGTTTTGGCACATAATTTAAGTTCACGAATTATTAATATCATCTCATTCTTAAGATCACGTATTATTGATTTTAGTTCGCTGATATCTGAATTTATAGTCTTGATCTCAGAAATCTGGCTTTTATTATTTGAGATCATATTCTGTTCTGTTAGCTGGAATTTCTTACGAATATTGATATACCCTTCTTCCATAACCCTAAGCCTACGGCTGAAATTGTGGAGCTGATTAGAAAGATCGTTTACATACTTCATAGGATCCTCTTTTGTCTTTTGTGAAAAGAGAGATCCCGAGTCTTTTTTTTCCTCTTTTTTTTGAGATTTGTTATCAACAAAGCTCAGATTAAACCCCGAATCTGACATATGGGGCGTATTAGGAATATTTATATATATAAATTTAATTGATATTATTATGAAAAGGGGTGTTGTTCTATAGCAGCGAAAGCAGTAGAAAAGGTCAAAAGTTGTAAGTACGATGTTCTCAGAGAAGGTGATGAAGTCACATTGAGAATTGACTGCGAAAATTGTTCTACTTCTCCGTCAGTTGAAGACAGTGGTATCTGCATGGCCAAGACAGTTGAGATATTGTCAAATCTCAGGGATGTTACAAAGATTGTTTTTGCCCAAAAGAGAGATTATGAATACGATTATGCACAGACCCAGATGCTTTCTGAGATAGCTGAGGTATATAAAAAGCTTATTCGTGAGAGGAATGTGCTTGGTTATCATTCTCTTTCTGGCAACCCAGCAAGATTTAACCAGATTCAAAGAATAATGTTTAATCTGATTAAATCCGATCCTCTTGGTGCTTATGTGGAGCTTGAGAGGATACTTCGTGAAGAGAGGATAGCTCTTGACAAAGCCAGAGACAAGATGTCAGCTGCGCAGAATAAACGGTATATACAAATAATGGAATATGTGCTGGGTCTTCTGAATGAAACTAAACTGATTTCTGTTTCAAGCCCGTTTCTTGCAGGTTATCGGGTTGGTGAGAGGGACCTATACAGACGAATCTTTAACCCTGCAATCAAGCCAGACTTCATGTTCACAAAACTTATGGCTGCTTATCCTAATGATGGTGTTGAACTGGACAATTATTCTGTGGATGATACTGAAGTCACAATTTTTCAGCTTTCTGATAATGTGCAATATCTGTATCATATTATGCCTCCGGAATTCAAGCTGGATGAGGAGAAATATGAACTGCTTGACCTTGCAAGGAACATCATGGCGGAGCATAAACCTAAGAAGGACGAGTTTGTTGACCCGGAAAGGATGCGGTCTGTTTTCTATAATGTTGGAAGCGATCTCTTGGAAGATTTAGCCAACTATCGGAATATTAGGTTAAGGGCAAAGGAATTAGATTCTCTTACTAAAATTCTGGTGAGGTATACTGTTGGATTTGGTCTCGTCGAGGTGTTATTAAGTGATGAAAAAATCCAGGATGTATCAATCAACTCCCCCATGGGTCAGATACCAATATTTGTTGTTCATGCAGATTTTGATGACTGCCGAACAAATATCATTCCAACAAACACTGAAGCTGAGAGTTGGGCTTCTAAGCTAAGGATGGTGTCCGGAAGGCCACTTGATGAAGCAAATCCTCTGTTAGATACTGAGTTAGAGCTTCCTGGAGCGTCAACAAGGGTTTCTGCCATTACAAGACCTCTTGACCCGTCCGGAATTGCTTTCTCATTCAGGCGACATAGGGATCGGCCTTGGACCTTACCTTTGTATATTAAGAATAAAATGGTCAATCCGCTGGCCGCAGGCCTTATCAGTTTTCTTGTTGATGGAACGAGGACTCTGCTTGTGGCTGGAACGAGGAGTTCTGGAAAGAGTTCATTCCTATCTTCAATCCTGGTCGAAATAATGCGAAGATATAGGATAATTACAATTGAGGATACCCTGGAGCTCCCTACAAATTCGATGAGAAGGCTAGGATTCAATATTCAACCAATGAAAGTTGCCTCAGCACTTTCTGTCGGTAGCAGTGAGATGAGTGCTGCTGATGGTATCCGATCGACGTTAAGGCTTGGAGATTCCTCTTTGATAGTTGGAGAGGTACGAAGCTCTGAAGCTGTTGCTCTTTATGAAGCCATGAGAGTCGGCGCTGCAGCAAATGTTGTTGCGGGAACGATTCACGGTGATTCACCATATGGTGTTTTTGACCGGGTCGTTAATGATATTGGTGTACCTAAAACATCTTTTAAGGCTACAGATATAATTATCATTGCTGCTCCTATCAAGTCAGCAGATGGTATGCATAAAATGCGTCGTGTGACTCAGATAACTGAGGTTCGTAAACAATGGTCGGATGATCCTCTAATTGAGGGAGGGTTTTGTGACCTATTCAAATATGATGCTAAGAGAGATGAGCTTATGCCAACCGATGATTTAATTACTGGAGAATCTGAGGTCCTCAAGCTAATTGCTGGAAACATTGTTGATTTTGCTGGAAACTGGGATGCTGTATGGGAAAATATCCAGCTCAGGGGCAAATGTAAAAAGCGTCAAGTCGAGATGTCTGAACAATATGACGATCCTGAACTATTAGAAGCTGAATTTACTATCCTCTGTAATGATATGATGCATCTTATTAGTGAGAGGATAAAGACAAAGTCAGGTGTTCTTGATACAAAAAAAATATTCTTTGAGTGGGAACAGTGGTTGACTCATCATCTTAAGAAAAAAAAGCAGATAAGATAAGACAGGCAGAGAATAAAAATTAGTTTATCTGCAAGATACCCTGATTTTACAATTCCTTTTATTCTGAAGGGGATTGGATATAGTGGTCTTAGACCTTTATGATTCAACTGGTCAATGAGAAGATGCGAACCGATCCCAATGATCAGTATTTTTGCGGCTGTTTGAGATATTATATAAGCAACCATTGTTGCAAATGCCATAAACCATACTGAATGGAAGAATCCTCGGTGCTCCAGTTCAAGAAAACTGAAGAATCTTCCTATCAGAGATTTTTTTGCATCAATATCTGGAAGGATTGAACTGAATAATAGTAAAGGGATATGCCAAGATTCAAATTGAATGAACTGTGTATATGCAACAATTGAATATAAGACTAAAGAGAATGCCATGTGTGTGTAAAATTTCATTTTCCCTTACCCAGTTCACCTTGGTTTTCACCTGATTTCTATTTTTTTTGGAAAACCATTTATTAATATAAGTATCATAAATATAAGTGTTATTAAGACTGTGAAACACAAGGTGTAGAATCACAAACAGTTTTATGTCAAAAGCTTTTTTATTTTTTTGATTTGTTTTAATGTTTCTTTTTCTCCAGCATTCATCATGGCTCTTGGATGCTTAAAATCAGACCAAGAATAATTTAGGACTGGAGTTATTGTGATAGGTTTTGCTTTCTTTAATACATTCTCACTGTATCCAGTAAGTTGCTGTTGCATCACAATTATGCTTTTTAGGGCAACGTTAAATATATTTGAGCCGGTCTTCTTATATTTGCCATTCAGAAGGTTTACTCCAATGATTATATCACATCCAGCACTTTCAAGGCAATGAAATGGGAGTGGTGTTGTAACACCTCCGTCTACCAGAAGCATCTTACCTTCAGATACTGGGCTAAAAACAACAGGTAACGCTATACTCGCTCTGATGGCTTTAAGCACATCTCCTCTTGAATAGACATATTCCTTTCCGGTATTTAGATTGGATGCTACTATCTTAAGTGGAACTTTTAGCTTGCTGAAAGTCAGTCCACCATCTGCTTCGAGTATATCTGAAATGTATTTCATAAGTTTATTTCCTTTAATAAAACCTGTCTGAATACTGAAATCAATTAGTTTTAATGGGTCTTGTCTTGAGAATTCTATTGCCAGTTTTTCAAGTATTGATATGCTCTTGTATTTTGCATAAAGGGCCCCTATAATTGATCCAATACTTGTTCCTGCAATGATGTCAGGCTCAATATTATTTTCTCTTAAGACCTTAAGTACCCCTATGTGGGCTATCCCTCTCGCGACACCACCACCGAGAGCAAGGCCAACCTTTTTTCTTTTTTTCATCTGTTGTTCATCTGTTATAGTAAGTCAAATATCATCAATAAATAATTGCTGTCCACACTAATGTACGGAGTTTTGAAATCATATGAAAATCCCTCTTGAAATATTAAATAAAAAGGTTTCATTTATCAAATTTACCATATACAACGGTTTGACATTTTGGACATTTATTTGTACTAATTTTACAATCAACCGTGTATCCTTCTCTGTCTATCAATAGTTCATCGCAGTGCGGGCAGTGTGTGGATTTTCCTTCTCTGTGTTGTATGTTTCCGATATAAACATAGTTTAGATGCTTTTTGGCTTCAAAATGCGCTTTTTCAAGTGTAATTATCTCTGTTGGCTGGACGTCTGACATTTTGTAATGAGGAAAAAATCTTGAAATATGCAGGGGTGTGTCCTTCGATAGCTCTTCTCTTATCCATCTGGACATCCTTGAAAATCTGTTAATGTCGTCGTTTTTCCCTGAGATCATAAGATTTGTAATTTCAAGGTGGACATGCTTTTTAAGATACTTAAGTGTTGATAATACTGGCTCAAGACTGCCTTGGCAGACTTTTTTGTAAAAATGATCATCAAACGCTTTGAGATCTATATTTGCTGCATCAATCAGGGGTGCTAGCTTAGCCAGTGGTTTTAGGTTTATATATCCATTGGATACAATAACATTCTTTATATTATTCTTTCTGGCAATCTTGGCTATATCAAACATATACTCATAAAACACTGTCGGTTCATTATAGGTGTATGCAATGAGTTTGACACCCCGCTGTTTAGCAATGTTAATTATCTCTTCAGGTGTTGCAGTCTGTCCTGATTTTACAGGACCAGACATTGATATGTCATGATTCTGGCAATTCTGACACTTAAAGTTGCATCCTGCGGTACCGATGGATAGAATTTGGTGACCGGGATAATAATGATATAATGGTTTTTTTTCGATGGGATCTATGTTTATTGAAACTGGATGATTGTACGTGAGAGAAATTAGCTGATCATCAATATTTTTTCTTGCAAGACACATTCCTGTCTGTCCATCTGTAAGTCTGCATTCATGAGGGCAGAGTTTACATATTATGTTGCGATCGTCTTTTTCAGTAAAAAGTGCTTTCATCATATTAATTGGTATATTTTATCAGTATTTATTACGTGAGTATTATTCTAATTTATCAGTATTGTTCAATTGTCTGGTTTGATCATCAGGCTGACCTGTGACTTTTGTGATTTTTTATCCTACTGAGGTACTTTATCACTGCTTCAGGTACTATGCATGATAAAGGGCCTTTGTTTTTAGCCACTTCTTTTACAAGGCTGGAATTGTAATACAGGTATTTCTGGTCGGTTATAAGGAATATTGTCTCAATATCGCTGTTGAACTTACGATTTAGCAGGCCCATCTGGAATTCGTAGTCAAAATCAGACATAGCACGTAGTCCTCTGATGATTATATTTGTGTCGTTGGATTGTGCATAATCCACAAGCAGACCATCAAATAATTCAACTTTGATTTTAGGATTGACATTTAGATCTATCTCTTTTAGAGATTCTTTAATCATCACCATTCGGTCCTCTATTGAGAACATATAACTTTTGTTTGAATTATTGCCCACGGCAATGATAAGCTCGTCGACAAGTTTTAAAGACCGCTTGATAATATCAATATGGCCAAATGTTATTGGATCAAATGAACCAGGATATATTGCTTTTTTCATTTTCTGATTATATTTGGTCTGATATTTTATGATATTCCTCAAAATAAAAATTATAATTTTAAACTGTCTAATATCTTGATACTTTCTTCAAATAAATGGTTTTTGGTAGTGTTAAGAATTATGAAGTCAGGTGATTTAAAATCTTCCTGTATTTTAGCCATTTCATTATCGGGTATGTCTCGTTTAATTAGGATTATGATATCTGATATGTTTTGTAGGTCAAATTCTTTGATTAGAGCAGAATCAATTATGATATTATCATTAGTCTTATCATAAGTTCTAATACATTTATTAATTTCATCTCTGAGAATTGGGTGGATAACCTTATTGTACATATCAAGGTTATTTTTTACAAGCGGTCTGAGTTTTTTTCTATCGATATCTTCATTGGTAAGAATATTTTCGGAGTAAAGATCGACTAGCTGTTTTTTTATCTTTGGTTGATTCAGAATGTTGTGACCTATTTGATCGGTTGATATAAAACAGATATTAGTTTTTTTTTGCTTCAAGTACTCACAAAGCGTGGTTTTACCTGAACCAGACCTGCCTGTTATTGTGATGATCATAATGTGATTCTGTCACCATCTTTTGGAAGATGAAAATGTTGTATGTTGAGTTGCTTTGCGAGGCTTGCCAAGCTTTTCCTTTTTTCCATCTCTGCGTGGGCAGGGATTAGAGCCTGTGGCTGTATCATCTCAAGAAATTCCCTCATGTCTTCCCGGGATGCATGTCCGCTAACGTGAAGCTTTGTATATATCCTAACACCATGCTCTCTGAGTTTTTCTTCCAGAGCGAGCCGATTTTTAATATTTGATTCGGTAGGAATGACCTTACAGGAGAATACTACGACATCATCTTGGTTAAGTTCCAATGCTGTCTGACCATTTGCAATTCTTGACAATACTGCTTTTTGTTCGCCTTGATGGCCTGTTAGTACAATCAGATATTTGTCAATACCATCTTCTACCATATCGCGTATCTTACGATTGATATCCCTCTTGAAACGGACTACTTCAACGTCTTCAGTAAATCTCACAAGGTTTATGCTTTCTGCTGCGTCGACATACTTGCCAAGAGACCTTCCGAGGAAGACTATTTTTCGCTTTAGCTCTTTTCCAATCTGGACGATTGTCTTAAGGCGTGCGATATGGGATGAAAAGGTCGTTACTAGGACGGCTCTTGCGGTTGTGCCGATAAGGACATCTTTTAAGAGTTCACGAGCGACTGGTTCTGATGGTGTTTTGCCGTCACGATCTGCATATAAAGAATCCATGATAAGGCATTTTATATCTTTTATCTCCTTGAGCCGTTCCATATTAGTCTTTTTTCCGACTATAGGGCAGTTATCAATTTTAAAATCATTTGCATACATTACGCAACCTTCGGAACTGTGGACTGCTATAAGAACGGCTTGAGGTGTTGAGTGCGTCACGTTAATGAATTCAAGCGTAATGTTATCATTTATTTTAATGAAAGAGTTTGGATTAAGAGATCTTATTTTGTTAGGTATTTTTATTTTCTCATCTCTGAGGATTCTTTTAATTATTTCTGCTGTAAAAGGAGTACAGTATATTGGAGCATCAAATTTCTTTGCTATGAATGGGGCAGCTGCACAATGGTCGAGATGGGCATGAGTTATAGCTATGGCTCTCACTTTATCTTTCCAGTCGTCAATTACCCTTATATCAGGTACTGATCCTGAATTAATGAGCTGTTTTACTGATATATCAAATATATCATCATCATTTGTATATTCAATATATTTCTCGACGCTTATTCCCATGTCACATATAATGACATCGTCATTTATCTTAATAGCGGTCATGTTTGCACCGACTTCGTCGTAACCGCCCACTGCGCATATCTCTATCATTGAAGTATGGATGGTTTAATGATATATATAGCTTATGATAACTAAATTGGGATTGAACGTAGTGGACGAAGACGATCTGGGTGAATAATGGATTACATTTTAACTTATCCAGTAGTCATAAATGCCCACCAAGGTTTATGCATGCTAATAAATTCTCCACTTTCAGCATTTACTTGGGCCTGAACATTCATGTTTGCTCTAAATAACCCGAAGACTTTGCGATTTTCTTGTGTTCTGACCTCATAGGCTATTCGTGTTTGGTTTCCTTCACCTACTTCTTTAAGTTCAATCTGACAATCCCCATCACATTTTTTCAGTTTTAACCTTTGTAAAGCCATTTCAGAGGCAGTATCCGGCATGATTTTGATTTCAGCATATCTTCCATTAGAAAGTCCGGCATAAAGCCTTGTCCTGTTCTGGAACCGCTCCTGTGTAATATTAAAAGGACAGTGTGCTGAAACTCCTCCAACTTCCAATCTAAATCTATTATTGGCCTCTTCATGCATTATCATTTGGTTACCCATCTGGTTTACAGAATAGCCCTCTTGTACCAAGCCTCTTTGTCCTTCACTTAATTCGTGTCCCATTGAATTCATTTGAAGATTCATTGTACTAGACTCTTGAATTCCTAGCTGTCCCTGTGCCAAAACCAAAAAACTCATTAAAATGACAAGAATACCTACAATTATTTTTTTCATGTTAAATCCCTCCTATAAATTTCTTATCTTAATCTTGGATCCCTCTATATTAATCCTGTAACTTAAGAAGATACTAAACAAGCATCTCCGAAGTCCATCTCTTCTTTGACATTGTATACTTTTAGCGTGCGTACCTCTCATGTAATAAAAATTATTAATTGCTGCTGTGAGCAAAAAAATCCTCTTGGTTCCTCTCTTCAGATAATGATTTAGCAGAATTCCTTGACTCTGCTCCTTTTGTCTTGAAAACCCGGTTTACCCTGTTCCCCAGTTGTTTTGTTGCTAGCTTTACAGCTTTTATTAAGTCCCAATCATTGATATTTTCAATTGAGAAATAATTGCCAGCGTATTCAAGGTGTAGCACAACAGAATATGTGTGTCGTTTATTCTCATGGCCTGCAATATGTCGTTTTATATGCACTTTCAAAGTTGCATCTTGTTGAAAAATACTGACTATTTTCTCAAAACTTTGCTGAATGATGGTCTTGATTGAAACCACGGTAAAATCATCCATATTTAGCTCTTCAAGACCCACATAATCCACTGCATTCATTTTTGCCTTATTACTTTTTTTTTGGCTCTTCAATATGTCTACAGACCTGATTATTGAAGATACATCTTCTACAATTAAACTGGTAACATTATTTTCTTTAAAGAGTTTAATAACCTCCATGAGAGAATCTTTGCTGTCTACACTGACAAAATCCATGCTTCTAACAAATTTAGATATAGGTAGATCAAACATATCTTTTCTTTCTGATTTATAACCTTCGCTTTTTTGTCTGTCTTCTTTATATAAGTCTAATTTCAAATTTCTAAGCAGATCATAATGATTAAGAATGCCAACTGAATTTTGGTTTTTGTCTTTTATCAAGATTGTTTCATTGATATTTTTATGAAGAAGATGTATTGCTTTTCCTATCTCCTCGTTTTCAAGAAGTTCAACGGGTTTCTGCAATTCAATATCCGATACCTTTAATCCTTCAAACTGAGGTTTAATAGCATCCAGTAGATCAAAAATATGAACAATACCTGTCACTTTTCCATTTTTAGATATGGGAATCATGTTATAACCAGTCGCAAGCATCTTAACCATCATCTCATTAAGTCCTGAATTTTCATCAAGCGGATTAATTGATCTTACTAGCTTTTCAATTCTAATCTGATCCATATTTTCTTTAGTGGGTGGAATCGTTGATGCGCGGGAAGGTGCATATATTCCGCTAAGTTTATCCATATCAAACACCAAGACCTCAGAGAAGGCTTCATATTTTATTCTGCTATTTACCCTTGTGAGAGTCTCTTCTTTATTTGCAGTCAGATATTCTTTTCTTAAGATGTCTTTTGCGTCAGTCATTTCTCCTTCCTCCTATTCCAAATCATTAAAAGTACAATTAATACTGTAAAAAATAAGGCAGTTCCGAGATAGGCATAAAAATTGCTTTCTGGATTAGGGAAAAAAAATAGTGTGACCAGTCCAATAACTATGATTACTGGGGACAAATATTTATTATTCCTTATCCAATGTTTTTCAAATGCGTTACCCGTAACCATTTTAGTGTTTTCTTGTCATCAACGCTGTAAGCACTACACCAACAACTGCACCGATTCCAGCTGCAATCAATACGGATTGTTCAGGATTATTTCTGATATAACTGTCTATATTTCCCTTTATCATAATCGCATCCTCTTTTACATGAGACATAGCTTTCTTGCCGTTATCTCTCATGCTTTCAGATTTATCCATAATCTTGTCAACTGTCTCATGTGTTTTCTGTCTTAGACCAGCACTATTTTCTTCATCAATTTTCTTAGCCATTTTTTTCACCTACCCCAGATTCTTACTATTTATAGACCAATAATAAAAATAGTTATCCCTATTGAAAAGAATGCTGCAGTTTTACTCCAACTAAAAATCCCCTCAGATAGGAAAAAAGTACAAAAGTAAGCAATACACAAACCTGGAAATCAACTTTGGTTCCTGATCCCTGAACTATTCCCTTCGATGTGATACTGTCTACTTCATTCCTTCCTGTTATAAGGATTTTTGTCTGAGATTGGAGATATTCAGATACAGGCATCATCATATACGTGTACACCAATTTCCTCTATCTCATGAGGTGCCAGTTCATCAACCTGGTCTGGATGCAATATCCTACCAGTTCTATCTTCATACAGCATTTTACATCACCTTTTTTATTTTGTTTTTTGGCCTTAATATTGCGATCCCTGAAATATCACAACTAACAAAAGACCTGTGCCCCTTTTTCATTTATTGCCAGATTATTTTTCCAAAGATAGATCCGTATCCTCTTCGGAATAGATGTTAAACCTTTCAAAAAAATCACTCGTAGTCTCTTCTGATGGTTTCACAATTTTGGTCATATAATCCCCCCTAATATTTTACCTGGCTTTTACTTCCCCCGGAGATGCTGAATTTGTATCTATTTTATTCTCTGCATCTCCCTCAGAAAACCTATAATGCCGAGTTATCTTAATCCTAGCAGTATCTTCAATGACATCCCCTGTTTTATCTGACAACAACTTCATTTTATGGATATCTAATCCCTGAATCTCCATCTCAACCTTCCTTATGCTTGAGTGATTAGGCGTTAATACGATTGTTTTATGATCGGGCCCCCATTTCTTCTCAAATGTTCCTGATGTGTAATTGAATTTGGACAAAGGAATATTTGGAAGTGCTGAACAGTCTGCTTTCAGATATATGATGTAATCACCATAAGTCATTATGGGTATTGTACCTTTCCCCTCCTTTCTGCTTTTATCTTCAAAACGTGCAGCATATTTTCGGGGTACGGAGTACAAACTGTCATCCTTATTTATGCATTCTTTTATTTCCTTGAGTTTATCTTCTTTTGATGAATTGTTTTTCATTTGCATCACCATGTTTTATTATCTATGCCAAGTATCCAACAATTGGACACCTGATTATACCATTCACTTATTGTACCCTCATCTATTCAAGAGGAGGATGTGTATTTCGTGGGCTGATATGCTATTGGTGGTTTTGGATATCTTCGGGTTGATTGGGTATAATCTGAAGATAAAAGAAAAAATAAGTGGAATGATAGAAATCGGGGGCTCTCCCAACCTAAAGCCCGATTTTTAGCATACCCAAAATTTCGACCTAAATGACGGGGTATTGAACACATCGTAAACATTCCTATCGTAATTTATGAGTATAAAAAAATTGAAAGAATATTGCCGCGTTCACTTAATTACAGCAGTCGCAATCATCACCAAAGCATAGACACTCAGGCGTGTAATATTCCTTTGGATGCTTGCATGATGGACAGGTTGTAGGTGGTTCTGTACCTGTGTGGATATAACCGCACTTTGCACACTTCCATCTTATGGGTTTGTCTCTTTTGTAGAGTGTCCCGTCTTCAACCATTTTTAAAAGCTTCTTGTATCTTTCCCTGTGTTCTTTTTCCACTTTAGCAATCTGTCTGAAAAGGGCTGCGGCTTCAGTGTTACCTTCTTCTTCTGCTTCTTTTGCGAATGTTGGATACATGGTCTCTGTTTCATAGTCCTCTCCTTCAATAGCTTCTTTAAGATTGGCCTTGGTGTCTCCTATGCCTTTTAGGAGCTTAAATTCATCTTTTGCATGCTGCATCTCATTTATTGCTGTCTCGTCAAAAAGATCTGCAATATAGTGATAGCCTTCTTTTCTTGCTGCTTTTGCAAAATAGTTGTACTTATTTCTCGCCTGGCTTTCTCCTGCGAAAGCGGCTTTTAGATTTTCTTCAGTTTTTGACATGTTTGTTACCTCCTACATGTTGTATTTTCGTATGATTGGATATATCTGTATTGACTGTGCATAGATCCGATTCATCCAAGTCATGAATATTATTTTTTCCTGTGATTCTTGCGAAATCTTTGAGTTCTTCAGTGCTAACTTTAAGAAAATTTTCAATTCTTTTTGCTGACACGTCAATTTTAAGACGTTTTCTCAGTTCTGGATCGTGTGTTGCTATGCCTACTGGGCATTTTCCACTGTTACATATCCTATATTGTTGGCATCCAGCTGCAATCATAGCTGATGTAGCTATTGCGACTGCGTCTGCTCCAAGCGCGAGGGCTTTCGCAAAGTCAGGAGATATTCTCAATCCTCCTGTAATTATTAGAGTTATGCTATTAATGTTGTTTTGGTCAAGGTAATACCGCGCTCGTGCGAGGGCATATAATGTTGGTACTGATGTAGAATCTTTTATGTATTTTGGGGATGAACCTGTTGCTCCTCCTCGTCCATCGATTGTTATAAAATCGGGTTGAGCATAAGTTATGATTTCAAGATCGTCTTCAATATTGCCTGCTGCAATTTTAACACCTATTGGTTTACCTGCTGTTTTCTCTCTGAGCCAACCCACTTTTGCTTTTAATTCTTCCTTTGTGGTTATATCAGTGAAATACGAAGGGCTGAGGATGTCCTGTTTAATTGGTTTTTGCCTTATCTTAGCGATTTCTTCTGTGACCTTATCTCCTGGTAGGTGTCCGCCCATACCTGGCTTTGTAGCTTGGCCAAATTTTATTTCTACTGCATCCACATTTTTTAGGTTTTCATCTGTTACACTGTACTGATTAGGTACGTATTCAAAAATGTACTTGTAAGCTGCTTCTTTTTCTTCAGGGAGGATTCCACCTTCCCCAGAACATATGGCTGTTTTAACTTGTGCACTGCCTTTGGCTAGGGCTGTTTTTACTTCCTTTGATAGTGCTCCAAACGACATGTGGCTTATGATAATTGGAGTTGATATCCTAAGAGGGTGCTTGGCATTTGGACCGATTATTGTCTCTGTAGATACATTGGCATCTTTAGCCAATGGAAGTTTTGCAATTTGGGCTCCTTTTATGAGAATATCATCCCATGATATTAAGGGTTTTCTAGTTCTCATTGGTTCTGATAGCGATTTTCCGGTATCAGCTATCTCATGTATCTGGGTCATTGTGTTTTCTACATCGTCAGAGGATCGTCTAAATTCTTTGAGATAGCCTTTATGTTGTTCAATCTGATCTTTTTTGATTTCAACCTCAATTTCTCCATCCTCTGTCTCTATTTTTATATCCTGTTCTATTGTCTTAAAGTATGGTTTAGTTGAATCACAAACAGGGCATTCCCAGTTTTGGGGCAAACTGTCCCATTCTCCATTATTCTTTTCTTTGTACTTATATCCGCAAACTGAACATTCATAAACTGTCATTTTCGTTTCAAGCAATTTTTACAGGTACCATACATTGTAACTGAGTCAATTTTGTGTTTGCTATTAATTTCGGTTGGCAATAAATCAATTATTCTGTGACAGCTCCTGCATACAAGATGGTAATGTTCTTTTATATTGGGATCGTACCTTTTAACACCCTTTACCTCTATTTGTTTAATTATATTTTTTTCTGCAAGAAATTCTAGATTTGCATATACGGTTTTCTTGCTTGTCCTTGGAAGTTTCGCAACAACATAGTTGTAAACATCGTCTACACTGGGATGATTGATATTATCTTTAAGAAATTCCATGATGATTGCTCGCTGATTAGTGAGTTTGAAATATGTTAAATGCCCCATTGATTGTTAGTTAACAACAATTGTTATTTAAATCTTATGTTTATAACTGAGCTTCTTGATTGAAAATTCTTATATATAAGGAGTTTTTTGTTTTAGTTATGAAAAGAACAATATCTATTTTAGCCATACTGGTAATATTGATTTTTGGGGGATGTACAATGGATGAAAATACTACAGGAAATGTTGTAAATGAAGCAACAGCAGATACAAATACTGCTACTCGAGATGCAGTGAATACTATTGTCGTTATTGAAACGTCGAAGGGAAATATTGAAGTACAATTAGACGCTGATAAGGCTCCAATAAGTGTTGAGAATTTCCTTAAATATGTTGACGTTGGGTTTTATGATGGGACTGTATTTCACAGGGTCATCAGCAATTTCATGATACAGGGTGGTGGTTTTACTGCTGATGGTAAACAGAAATCGACTAATTCACCGATTAAGCTTGAATCACAAAATGGGCTTAAGAACCTGAGGGGTACGATCGCTATGGCAAGGACTTCTGTTCCTGACAGTGCAACATCACAGTTCTTTATTAATGTGGTCGATAATGATTTTTTGAATTACAGGCCAGGTAATGATGGATATGCTGTATTTGGTAAGGTAGTATCAGGTATGGACATTGTTGATAGTATTAAGCAGGTTGAAACAGGAAGCAGTCCTATGGCTGATTGGCCAAAAGAAGCTGTGACAATAAATAAAGTATATCGGAAATAATGGCAGTGTTTATTATTTTCTTCTTTTCAATTCTTACATATTTTTAAAGTGTTTGGCCTTTGTATCTGATTTGAAACCAAAGGATCAGTATACTATTATTATTCAATTCTGATATACAGTGACTTACTCTATGATAAATTTATAAATAAACAGCTTGTTTCTGTCTGGATGGTTACAATAAAAGGTCATGAGTTTAGAGATATTAAAGTCCGAGATTCATATTCACGTCGAGCTCAACAATACAAGAATAAGATAATCAGTGCTCTTAGAGTATTTAGATTAGATGAGGATGATATTGAGATACCTATGGAGCAGATAGCTATGAAAAATGTGGCAGCTTCTGTAACGTTCTACCTTTGGGATGAGCATCTGTATTACAGTTATAAAGGATCAAATAAATTTGTTGAAAACCTTGCGATGGTGGCACAGGTTATAGAATATTTTGTAAATTTATTGAATGATGAAAAGATATCAAAAGAAGAGTTTCTTAAGGAATTTGCTGAAGATGGAGACATACTGGAGCAAAGAATTGAAGCTAGGAAAGTCTTAGGTGTTGAAGAGGATTCTATAGACTTTGAGGACATGCATGAGAAATATAAAAAGTTGTCAAAGGAACATCATCCTGATATGCCAAATGGCGATACCGAGAGATTTAAACAGATCAATCGTGCTCATAAGATTTTAAAGAGGGAGTTAAGGGATTGAGAGATGTTTGAATTTAATCCTGATGGGAGCCTGAAATTACCTGGACGATTGCAGGCAAAGAAAGATAAGGATTTGGCAAGGCTTAAGAGCCAGAGATGTGTGAAATTTAAGAGAGATATCATAAGCTTTGATGCTCCTAAAAAGTGCCGGCTTTCATTGACTGTGTCTGAAGCATTTCCTGACCATAGGTTTGTTATTACAACCTATAATTATTTTCTTGAAAAAGCATCTGTTGAGACTAAGATAACAAAAGTTGGAGATAGAGAATACGAGATTGAGATTGATACTCATCTTCGGAGATGCACTGATTGCTGTTCTCTTATAAATCGATTCAGAGATTTCTTGGACGGGAATATAATAGATGAGAAAGGCAATTGCCCATTTGAACCTCGACAGTATTTTTATTAAATTGTGGCTTCTGAAGGGCAGTGGAAGAATTTCATATTCTAAGTAATAGATTCCAATTTGGGTGTAAATAACTATAACCTTTTATATTGAAATAATAATACAACTTCATATGAAGTACAGACAAAAAACAGATGATTTTATTGTTGAAGAGATTGCTAATCACAATGTCCTTAATAAAGGGAAATTTAAATTGTATAGTCTTGAAAAGGAGGGAGTTGAAACATTTGCTCTTATTGAGACATTATCTGGGGAATTTAACATTCCTAGAAATGATCTTGGTATTGCTGGGATGAAGGATACCTACGCGCTAACGAAACAATACATTACAGTGCCTTCAAAGTATGATCTCAGAGATGTTGATGACATTAGAATTGATTTCTTAGGGTATTTGAATCAACCAATTAGACTGGGTGATTTGGATTCAAATAAATTCGAGATTACTGTTAGAGATATTAACGAAATTGAAAATATTAAGAAAAATGCTGAGCAAATTGAGTATGGGATTCCAAATTATTTTGACAGTCAAAGATTTGGCAGTGTTGTAAATAATGAGTTTATTGGACGGTTGCTTGTAAAAAAGGATTATGAAGGAGCTATGAAGCTTTATCTGACGAGTATTTCAGAAAATGATAGTGAGGAAAGGGCAAAAGATAAAGAGCGAATTTTGGAATCTTGGGGTGTTTTTGATATTGAGATTTATAGTCATGATTTAAAACGGATTATATCCGAGTATAAGAGGACTAATAAATGGATTATTGCTTACAAATACATTACGGCTTCATTGAGACAATTGTTCATTTCTTCTTATCAAAGTTATATTTGGAATGAATGTATTAAGGAATTGTTAAGGCAAAATGTTGAATCAAGTAAATTATTTTCCATACCATACGCTGTCGATGAATTGGTGTTTTGCAAGGAAGAGATGAAAGGTTTGCCTGGTTCTTTTCAGACAATTAGTCATAGGTTAAAACCTAGGGAATATGAAAAGGTTATTCTTGATAGGGTTCTTGGTAGAGAGGATTTGGAGATTTCAAATTTCAATATCCGACAGACAGGTAATTTCTTTAAGAGCCATGAGAGGGATGTTATTATGCATCCAAGAGATTTTCATTTGGGAGAGGCTGTGCGTGAGGGAGAAGGTTATTCGATAACTGTTAAGTTTAGTCTTCCTAAGGGTTCATATGCTACTGTTGTGTTAAAGGAAGTGTTTGGGCAGTAGATGATAAGCAGATTAAACATTTTTTGAAAGAAGCTAAAGGTAATAATGTAATAGCAATTTTTGTTTTTAAAAGAAAAATCGATATCAATCCATCATCACAAGAGGTATTATGAGAATTTGGTTCTGGGCATTCCTATATTAGTAAGAAAGGACATCCCACAGTTATTGAAGACTAGTTTTAAGAAAAAAAACAAATAGATACTTCTGAACCAGAAAAGTGGTCTGCTTTTTGATTTATGGTGCTAAAAATTGGGGTAAAGTGGTCTGATTAGTGGTCTGCAGATTTTTTTATTCTTTCTATACAATTAAATAAATTTCAATAGACATCAGGTTCAGCATAATATTTTGAATTATCAGTTACAGGTTTTAATTCTTCATTTGCAAATTTTAAAGCTTCTGTGAAGTTTTTAATGTGAGGAGACCTCCAATGGCAAGATATGAATCCTAGCCCATACTGTTCTAATCTTTTTGGTAGTAAAAGATTAACTCCGTTATTGATCCAAGGTTTCTGATTAATAACCGTATAGCTTTCTGATTCAAAAAAAATATCAAATAAACCATCACTTCTTTGTACTGCTACCATTTTATCTGATAGTCTTGCATACTTACAAATATTTTTTACACCTATTTTCTTAACTTCATCTATTATATCATGTACCATTTCAATCATCTCCTAATTTTTATAGTAAAATACAACTGTAACCTCTTTTACCATATGAAACTCAGACCCAACTACCCTGAAAAATCATCTGCCTATTCAATTTAATATTCTTCTCAAACTCCTTGATCCTTTCATATGTTCTTTTCCATTTGACAAGTATGGCAATTGGATAACATCCTTTGGATTCTTTCTTGAGTTTTCTTTTAAACTTCTCATCAATTTCATCAGACTCTTCAAGATAGAAGATCCTGACTCCATCCCTCCAGTCTTCTCGCTTTATGTCCTTATTTTGTTTGATGAATTTTGTAGTTAGTTTTGGTGTAAGGATATGTATCCAGTCATCCCTTGCATAAAAATATGATTTGATAAACCTGTTATGTGAAAAGATGAAATGAAGTGTCACACTTGCAGGGTCTTGTGCTTTTTTATAGTAATGTGTAGCTCTAAATGTATTTTTAGGAAAATCTTTGTTGCTAATATGAACTGCCTGGCTGATTTTGCAAAGTAGATCATTCATCTGTTTTGGTCCTTTACCTACCACCAGACAGCCTTGGTAGATATATTCATTTCTGTAGAGACCGATGTTATTTATCTTGTTAATTATGTGCTTCTCAAGTCCATCATCATTAATATGCTTTAGGTCAACCTTAATGGAATTTACAATATATGAGTCCTGCTGTGGAAGATTATCTAAATCAATTATTCCATCCTTAACAGATCTAAATAAATCATAAAATTTCAATTTTGGGGTACATCCAATAATACACATTTTTATCCAAATATTGTATAAGGTTTGGGCAGTACTTGGTTTACTGATGGTTGATCTGATTCCATAAAGGTAAACATGAGCTCATTCCATGTTCTTTCTAAATCACGATATGTCATTCCTTCTGTTTTCCTAGCTACCAGATTTATATCTACTTTCTTACCTAGGCTATCAGAATCCTTTGCCTTGCTTATGATGTATTCCTTTCTCTCATCAATAGTAGGCAGGTCAAAACCAACTACCTGAAACCTGTCAATAAATGAGTTTCCAAACCTGCATAGCTCGTTTACACCTAGTATGAACAATGCTTCAATTCCCTGGGCTTCTTCTAGTAATCTTTGGAATTCTCCGATCATGAAGCTGTCTTCTTCAAATCTGTGATTGCCTAACAACTTGTCGGCTTCGTCGAGGAATACAATGCAGTTCTTATATCTCTCTGCGAATTCTATTACTGACCTTATCTTTCCTGGTGAATGCAGTTCATTCGTTCCCATACTTATAAGTGGAAATCCCAACTCACCAGCCATAGCATTGACCATGAATGTCTTTCCTGTACCTGGCGGTCCGCTGAATATCATAAGGTTTGTTTTTTTAATCCCATTCGAGGGTTTATTATGCATGCTGATGGCTCTCTCGACTATTGTTTTCTGCCTCTGTTTGCCTATTATATCTTTTAGTGAAATATCACTGATATGGCAATAGTCAAACCCATAGAATTTTGTGGGTTTAAACATCCTCATCGCTTTTTTAATGTTGGATATTGTCATACTGGCTTTTCCCAGCCTGTAGGCAAGCTTGATCATCTCAGGAAGGTCACGGTAATTATACCCCACACTGTTCTTTGCTATATGAGATACCTGGCTATTGCTGAGAATTTTATATTTCTTCTTA
This sequence comes from Candidatus Woesearchaeota archaeon, assembly GCA_021734865.1. GTDB lineage: Archaea > Nanobdellota > Nanobdellia > Woesearchaeales > JAIPIC01 > JAIPIC01. The sequence goes on from JAIPIC010000008.1 coordinate 23,092, forward strand.
AGATAACTGCACTTGTCTTTCTCGTCGGGAAGATTGAATTTTATCTTTATTTCAATGCGATCAAGCATCTGCTCATCCAGATCATAGATATCATTAAGAGTTAATATAAGCATTTTATTATGGCTGTCTTTTATAATCTCAAGTAAAGTCAGGAAATCCTTTCGATCCTCTGAGATAACACCATATAATTCCTTCTCAAAAAGATAGTTGACATCATCAAGATAGATTAACTGCTCTTTCTCATTGTCTATTTCTTCAAGAACTTCCTTAAAAGAATCACATCCTTTTTTTCGACATCCCATGTAAATGATTTCCTTTTTGGTTTGCTTAATGATATTTTCAGCCAAATATGTCTTTCCCACACCTGGGTCTCCATAGAAAAGGAAGCTTCTGCTCACAAGGTCAGGGTTTTTGTTGGTCAGATTGAAGATTACACTATGTTTGTCTTCGTCGGCTATAGGGGTTTCTTTGAGTATTTGCTTGATTTGCATGGATGGAAAGAAAATAAACTTATTAATAAATGTTTCTACAAAACAGTATACAATTATACTTTGTAGTGTAAAAGTTTAAATATAATTAGTAATTACTTGATATTGATGGAAAGGATTATATATGAAGAGAATGTAGATGATACTAAAGGAGGTTTAGATATGCCAAAAGTATTGATTGCTACATTATATAGTGCTGATCCTGTCCTGTTAGCTGCTAACAGACTTGGACCTGACAGACTTATTCTTTTAATTGATAAAAAACCTAATAGGGAGCAAAGTAAAAATTTCAAACTCATAAATGAATCATTAGGAAGGGTTGTTGATGTTAAATCTATAAAAACAGAAGTATATGATATTGTTAAGATTGCTAAGAAGTGTGTTGAGATTATTGATATGCAGCCAAAAGATGATGAGGTGTTCATCAATCTTACTTCTGGACGTAAGACAAAAGCTCTTGGTCTACTCTATGCTGCTTATGCCAGATGCAAGCGGATTAGTAAGATAGCATATAATCCAGAGGAAGATCATACATCGGTTGTTTATCTTCCTAAACTAAGTTTTAAGATGACTGACAGTCAAAGCAGAGTTCTTGATGCGATTGAAGATGGTGCAAGTGAAGGTCTGTCTTATATTGAACTTGCTGAGAAGATAGAACTTTCCAGGGCGATGTTGTATCGGAACATTGATGAATTGAGGGATATGGGTTATTTAAGTACAGATGAAGGATTGAAACTTACAGATGCGGGTAAGATTGCGAGGTTGTGATGATAGGTAAATGGAAGGAAAAGCAGGAGATACAGTGTCAGATTTGCAAGGATATTAAATCTGCACTTAGCTTTAAAGACACATCACTTACACAAGATGATTTAGTCAAATTGTTTGGAGTAATAAAGAAATTGAACAAGGATAACAAAAAGATAAGGATAAATGAAATAATCACTAAGTCAGGATATGTTTCTTCTGATTGTCTTAATCTAATTGAGAGATTGAAAAAACTTGGAGAAGTGTACGATCCTTTCTTAGAAAAGAAAGACGAGGGTATATATCTCCAGATAATATGATATGGGATGTGAGGGAAACTAATAATGGATGGAGATAGAATTATTTCAATGTATGATGCTATTAAGAGTAAGACAGAACAAGGAACAGTTTCACAGCAAAAAGAAAACTATTTTACTGAAGTAATTGGTTTTATATGGGATTATAGTGATGATTTTAGAAAAATATTCCTTAAATTTCTGTTAAAAAAAGAAGTAAGCAAAGAAGCATTAGATGAATATAATCTAATAACTCAAGAATACTATCCAGTTAAAAAAGGAGGCAAAAATACTAAAAAAAGAAATGTACCAGATATTATAATTGAAAAGAATGGTAAAGATGAGATTTTGATTGAAAATAAGATAGATTCAAATGATTATAAGAATTATGAAGATTACCTAAATGATTTTAAAAATATTAAAAAGAAGATTTTGATAATTTCAAAATACAATCAATATGCTGAGAAGATTAAATCTATTAAAAGAAGAAAAAATTCAATAATAAAATATTGGCAGGAGTTATACGAGCTGATTGATAAAAGTAGCTTCAAATTCAAAAATGAAATTATTTCATGTATGGAAGACTTCTCTATTAATCAAATTAATTTGAATATTGAAGATGAGAAGATAAAAACATTCCTAAACTTGTTTCTTGAATTAAAGAGTAAAAGTAATAATGGAATAGCATTGCAAAAATTTGTGAATGATGGTTCGCATTCACTTAGGTTGAATAAATTGACTAATGATGGTATAATCCCTATAAAGGTTAATGGCTCAAATGATACCTATAATCTATATCTATTTTTGGACTATATAATCGAAAAAAAAAAACACAAGATTTATTTTAATATATCATACGAAGATTGTCCTGAGACAATAACATCATTATTTACTAAAAATAAATTTAGTTCTAATTACTCTTATCATTATGTCAATAAGCAGAATATAATATATTTCCCATTATATGAAAAAACTGAAAAAAACACAAAGTGGGTTTTTAATAGAAAAGAATTTAATAAAATATGTAACAAAATCAAAAAACAAGGGAAGCTAAAATGCATAGACTCTAAATCAATTCTAGACTTCTTATATAATCTAAAAAAAAGGCTGCAAAAATACAAAACACTTAAAATCAACTTTTTTGAATTATTTGAATTCTATGATAAATTAGGTCGCTTGCTTGATAATTCAAAGATAAAAGAAATAGAAAAACATCTAAAAAAAGTCAAAAAACCAGAATATGAGATTAAAAAAATAAAGGAATGTAGCAGATATAAAGAAGTAATTAAGATAATTGAAGAAGAATGTCAATCAACAAAGAAAAACAAAAGATAATCGACCACGTCGGCAATGTCCTTGTGACTGCTAATCCAGGTACTGGTAAGACCAGACTATTGGCTTACAAATATGCTGACTTGGTCGAAAAAGGCACTGACCCTGGACAGATTCTTTGCCTGACATTCACAGAGAAGGCAAAGAAAGAGATGGAATCAAGAATCTTGGCAGTTCTAAAGAAAAGAGAGCTTAGAATTGATTATGCTAAACTCAGTGTTTTTACTTTCCATTCTTATGCCCTTGAAAATATCAATGAAAACGAAATCCTTTCTTCTAACCTTTTAAGATATACAATATTCAAATATCTCAAAGATAATGAAATTCTAAATTATGGTGATTCTTATTTAATAGACACTATTGTTCCAAAGCTTGAAAACCTTATGAGGTATTTGAAAAGTTTTGGTATAACTCCAGATATGATTGATCTAAATGAAGTCAAGAAGCTCCTTGAGGAAGGTAAAAATTATTCAAAAGACGAGATTGATAAGTTCTCTGAGTATTTCATAGACATATTCAGACATTACGAAGAGATCAAGAACAGGAGAGGGGTTGACTATGCTGATCTTCTTATAAGATTCTTAGAATTGAGAGACTGTCCAGTCTATGAATATGTTCTTGTAGATGAACTTCAGGATGTCAATATCATGGAGGCAGATATTGCTTTGAAATCCTGCAAGACATTTATTGCAGTTGGAGATAAGAAACAAGCTATTTTTGGTTTTCAGGGTGGTTCGATCCTGAACTTTGAGAAGTTCAAAGACTCAGGTCATTATGTACTTTCTGAGAACTTCAGGAGTACAAATGAAGTGCTTGAGTATGCAAGAGAGTATTTCATTTCAAAGACTAAAGAGGATGTTCATAAGAAAGAGCTTAAAGATCTTAGGAATGCTTTGGGAGACTCAGGACCAAAACCAGTAATTTATGACGTATCAAAAGATTCCGTAGTTCCTATTGCTTGTGAGCTTGCTAAGGGTTTTTCTGGAAAGACTGCAATAATAGCAAGGACCAATTATCAGATAATGGATATCTCAAAGGAATTATCAGCACGAGGTATTGAGTTCTCTTCAACATTTTTCTCTGCTTCAAAGGATGCAAAGAACCATATCATCACTTTTATCAAAGGGATACTGAGCAATGATGCACAGGATATAAAGAATTCAATGTTTACTCCATTCTTTCCTTCGCCATTGCAGGAGGTCTGTGACATTTCTGAGCAGAAATATATTACAACTAAGGAAGTTTTGGAAAAACTTCCAAAGTTTAGACTTTTAAGAGAAAAAGTAAGGTCAATTGAGGATGTAAATCTCTTGTTTAGAGATGTTATTATTCCTATATCAATAAGTTACGGAAAGGAATATGTAACAGCTGCAATGACTATGCAGGATGCTTTTAATGAGAGTATTTCTGTTTTAAAAGAAAAGAGCCTTGGTGCAATAATATCATATCTAAATTCTGCTGATTTATTGTCCCAGGAGTCTGAGACTGAAAAAGGTCTAATACTTACTACTGTTCATAAAGCAAAGGGAAGGGAGTTTGAAAATGTAATCTATATCCCTTCTAAGACCAACAACAGGGTGGATTTTCAGGATAAAGTTGTTGAGGCTATATTGAAGACAAAGGGGATAAGTGCTGATGAGGAACTTGAAGAAGAGACTTTGCGTGTGAATTTTGTTGCTTTTACAAGAGCAGAGAAGAATCTGGTTATCCTGACTGATAAGGTCCAGGATTATCTGAATGAAGAAGCTGAGCTAAAAGAGATTTCAGCTGGTGAGGAATCATGTGCTGAATTTGATGAGAAAAAGAAAAGGGCTTATGATCTTTTTGTTAATGGTCAATATGATGAAGCTAAGAAACTTCTTGAAGATAAAAAAGAATGGATCAGAGGTTTTGTAAAAAGTCATTTTGATGGTTTAAGCCATACTTCTTTTAGCAGGCTTCCTGAAAGTGCTTATGACTATTTTGTGAGTAGTATACTTGAAGTTCATGAGTTTTCTAATGCTACTAATCTAGGCTCTGAGGTTCATGATTCTGCTGAGAAGATTGTAGCTGGAGAAGAATATATTGAGACAGATGAAACTAAGCCATTTATTGAGAATGTTAAGACTTTGGTTACTGAGATCAAAAAAGATTATCCTAAAGCATTTGAAGCAGAGCAAAGGATTAAGATTCCTTTGTCTTCTTTAGGTTTTGATTCTGATCTTGAGTTTAAGGGTTATATTGATGCTATTTTTACAGATGGTGACGAATATCTTATTGTTGATTGGAAGACTGATAAAAAGACTGGATATGCTTCACACCACAGGCAGCAGCTGGAAGTGTACAGACGGGCTTTTGCTGTTACTAAAGGGATTGATCTGGATAAGGTAAAAGTTGCTATTGGTTATGTTGGTCTTCGTTCGACTATCAATACTGGCGAGGTTGGTTGTGAGCTTGATGCTAAACAGCCTGCTAAGTCTGCTTTTAATACATTCTCTAAGAGAGTTGAAAGACTGTTGGCATGGATTGATGATGTTGATGAGTTCTTTGAGGATTTTGTTGAGGAAGAGGTTGATGATCTTATTTGGAGGAGTGTTGTGGAGGAGTGTAAAAATGGCTTTTGAAAACTTAAACAAATTTTTTGAGAAGGTTAAGACAGTAGGATTGATTGAAAGAATATTCTTTTGGAAAAATGTTTCTTCTTTAAGTTATGATGCTTATGAGGAATTTAAATCTGTAGATAAAGAAATGGAATCATTAAATAAACAATTGCAGGAAGCTAACACTAACATATCTTCTTTTAAGAAAGATGTAAATCATTATAAGGAAAACTTAACTAGATTTGAAAAGGATCTTGAAAAAAAAGATGAAAAGAATAATGAACTAACAAAAACTAATACTAAACTTGAGAAGGAACTATCAGAAGTTAAGGAATCAGATAGTAAAAATCAAGATAGAATTATTGCACTAGAAAAAGATGTCGAAAAACTCAAGGAAAAGAATGATGATCTCATAGGTAAAAATACAGATAATGAAAAGTCCCTTGCAGAATTTAAGAAACTTGAACAGAAAAAACAAGAAGAATATGAGCATAAGATAACTGAACTTAATTCACTCAAGGAACAGATGGATAATGATCGTATAGTTCTTCAAGAAGACAGAGAAAATGAGATCGCTCAAAAATTTGAAGACATGAAAAAAACATGGAGAAAACATGAGGAAAAAGTTGAAAAAGGGATGAAAAATATCTGTAGTAGGTATAATATTGAGTATCTAGACAAAGAAAAAGTTCCATTTAAAGGCAAACCAGATAATACAATCAAAATTGCTGATGAATTTATAATCTTTGATGCTAAAAGTCCTGCAAACGACAATATTGATAATTTTCCAAACTACCTAAAAACACAAGCTGATGGTGTTAAGAAATACGCCAAAATCAAGGATGTTAAAAAAGATATTTTCTTAGTTGTACCTTATAATACTCTTCTGAAGATTGAGCAGTTCTTCTATGCTATGGGAGATTATAATGTTTTTATCATCACTGAAGATAGTCTTGAGCCGATTATAAAATCATTGCAAAAGATTGAGGAATACGAGTTTGCAGAGCAATTGAGTCCTGAGGATAGAGATAATATTTGTAGGATCATAGGGAAATTTGCTCATACGACAAAAAGAAAGATACAAATTGACACTTTTTTTAGTAATGAGTTCATAAGTATTCTTTCAAAATGTGATTGCTTGCCTGATGATGTTTTAAAAAAAACAATAGAGTTTGAAAAATCAGATAAGCTTAATCCACCAATGGAAAAAAGAGCAAAGCTGATTTCCAAAGCAGAGCTTAAGAAAGAGACAAGAAAAGTTAAACAGATGGCTGAAATTGAAGAAATTCAGACTAATGTTGATTCAGAACAGATTGAAAACATTCCCTTATATACGGAGGTTAAAAATGAAACAAAATAATTCTTTATGGGACGGATTTACCAATAAGTACAAAATATCTAAGACATTAAGATTTGAACTTAAACCTATTGGGAGTACCTTAGACAATATAAAAAAAAAAGGGATTATTGAAGAAGATGAAGAAAGAGAAAAAGAATTTAATGAAGTTAAGAAAATTATGGATGAATTCTATAAAGATTTTATTGAAAAAGCACTAGGTAATTGCTATATTGAAAAAGATAATCTACAACAGTTTCAAAAAATATACAATCAGTTGATTGGAAATAAGAGTGATGAAGAGCTAAAAACGCAGTACGCAGAAATACAAAAGGATTTTCGAAAGATATTGTACAAACAAATATCTAATGTTGATGGTTTTAAAGAAATATTTGGTAAGGAATTAATTAAAAAGGTACTTCCAAAATGGCTGGAAGAAAAAGGTTACATTGAAGAAGCTAAAATTGTTGATCGGTTCAGTAATTGGAGTACTTATTTTACTGGCTTTTTTGATAATCGAAAAAATGTTTTTTCTGTTGAAGATATCCCAACTTCTATTATTTATAGAGCAATCCATGACAATCTCCCAAAATTTCTTGATGGCATGGAAAGATTTCGGAAATTAGAAAAATTAAGTCTAAATTTTGAAGTCCTTGAATTAGCCTTACAAAATGAACTCAAAGGGATGAAACTAGAGTCTTATTTTTCTTTGGATAATTTTAATAGTTGTCTAAATCAGAAGGGAATAGAACTATATAATTTAGTTATTGGGGGCAGAAGTGAAGAAAATGAAAAGAAGATAAAAGGGCTAAATGAATTAATCAACGAATTTTCGCAACAACAAGAAAAGGATAGTGATAAGAAATCAGTTCGAAGGTTGAAATTAATGCCTCTTTTTAAACAGATACTTAGCGATAGAGAAAGTGCGTCTTTTATTTATGAAAAGTGGGATAATGACAAGCAAGTCGTTGAAAAAATACATGAATTCTTTATTCCAATTAATATGAATGTTTTGCCAAAATTAAGTTCATTACTACAAAAATTAGATCAACACGATACCAAGCAAATTTACCTTAAAAAAGATCGATTCCTTACAGGAATGTCTCAAGAAATATTTGGTGATTGGGAGATAATTAGCAGAGCAATAAGAAAATTTGCTATTGCTAATAAATTAACAACTGAAAAACAAGCTGATGTATGGTATAATAAACAAAAATATTTTTCATTACATGAAATTGAAGAGGCAATCAATTCCTTAGATTTTGATGAAGAACCTGAAAGAGGATCTATTTGTCGATACCTTGGTAATTTAAAAATGGACGACCAAGGAATCATAAATAATATTAATGAAAATTTTACTAAACTCAAAAAAATATCGGTTGTGGATAAAAAGGAATTATTGACTAAAGAAAGAAAAGATGATGTCAAAACCATTAAACAGTTTTTAGATTCAATACTTGACCTATTCCATTTCATAAAACCATTGTTTGTAGACACAGGAGTATCTAGAAAAGATAAGACTAGTATAGCTTTATCTTTGGATAATGATTTCTATAAGGACTTCAATGATTTCTTTTTTCAAATTAGAGATATAATTCCTGTCTACAACAAAGTACGAAATTATATGACTCAAAAGCCTTTCAGCACTAATAAGTTCAAGTTAAATTTCCAGAATGCAACTTTACTTAAAGGCTGGGATGCAAATAAAGAAAAAGACAACTGGTCTGTGATTCTTAGAAAAGGGAAGAACTTTTATCTAGCTATAATGGCAAAAGGAGAGAATAAGGTATTCAAAGATGTGACATTTGATGGAAATGGTGAATACTATGAAAAAATAAAAATAAAACTCCTAGCCAAACCAGATCGAAATCTACCAAGAATTATCTTTTCAAGAAAAAATATTGGTTTCTATAAACCATCTCAAGAGATTATTGATATTCGAAATAGATCTTCTCACACAAGGAATGGTAAGGCTCAAAATGGACATGACAAAGTAGAATTTAATATAAGTGATTGTAGAAAAATGATTGATTTCTATAAAGAATGTATTATCAAACACCCTGAATGGTCTGAATTTAATTTTGATTTCAAAAAGACTCTATTTTATAACGACATATCTGAATTCTACAAAGATGTTTCTGATCAAGGTTATAAACTGACTTTTGAAAAGATTAGTACAGATTACATTGATAATCTAGTAAAAGAAGGTAGGTTGTATCTTTTTCAAATATGGAACAAAGATTTCTCATCTTATAGGAAAGGACGAAAGAATCTACATACAATCTATTGGGAAAACCTCTTCTCAAGCGAGAATCTCCAAGATGTTGTATATAAGCTCGATGGAGAAGCAGAAGTTTTTTTCAGAAGAAAATCTATGGAACCCAAAATCACACACCCAAAGAATTTAGCAATTAAGAATAAAGACCCTATTAATTCTAAAGAAGAAAGCAAGTTTGATTATGACATCATAAAGGATCGACGATACACTATGGACAAATTTATGTTTCATTGTCCGATTTCTTTAGCATACAAAGCTAAAGGTAATGGTTTTGGTATTAGTGAGGAAGTAAATGAACTAATTTCTAAAAATTCAAAGCAAGTCAATATTTTAAGTATTGATAGAGGGGAAAGGAATTTAGCCTATTACACATTATTAAACCCAGAAGGTGAAATAATTGTTCAGGACTCATTTAATACGGTTTTTGATGATGTAAAGAGGAAAAAAGACTATCACGAAAAGCTTGACAAATTAGAAGGAGATAGAGACAAATCAAGAAAGGACTGGAAACGAATATCTAATATAAAAGAGCTTAAGGAGGGGTATCTTTCCCAGATTGTCCACAAGATTACTAAACTAGCTATAAAGAACAATGCAATTATTGTGCTTGAGGATCTAAATTTTGGATTTAAACGCGACAGAATTAAGATTGAAAAGCAAGTCTATCAGAAATTTGAGAGTATGTTAATTAATAAATTGAATTATCTACTTTTCAAAGACAGGAATACATCTCAAGCAGGTGGTCCATTAAAAGCATACCAACTAACAAATAAATTTATCAGTTTTCAAAAGCTTGGTAAACAATCAGGAATCATATTTTATGTCCCTGCAAGTTATACTTCAAAGATATGTCCAAGAACAGGATTTGTCAATTTGTTATATCCAAAATACCAGACGATTGATAAAGCAAAACAATTCATAAATTGTTTTGAAAAGATAAGCTATAATTGTGATGAAGATATTTTTGAGTTTAAATTCAAGTATTCAAAATTTGGTGTTAAACTAAAAAAAGATGATTGGACAATTTGTACATATGGCTTAAGATTAATCAATCAAAAAATTAAGAACAGTAGAGCATATGAAACTGTTGAAATTGATCTGACCTCTGAATTGAAGCAATTGCTAACTCAAAATCATATTCAATTTGATGATGGGCATGATATAAAAAATTTGATATGGTCTGTAAATAATGCTGATTTCTTTAAGAAATTGTTATATTATCTTAAATGCACTTTACAGTTAAGAAATTCTCGGACCAATCATGAAGAAGATTATATACTCTCATGTGTAAGAGACCATAATGGAGAATTTTTTGATTCTAGAGAAGCAAGAGAGACAGAGCCTAAAGATGCTGATGCAAATGGTGCATATCATATTGGGCTAAAAGCATTACTAGCTATCAGAAACATTATGGAAAAAGGAGATACAAAAAAGCCAAATCTGAAGATTTCAAGAGATGAATTTTTAGAATTTGCCATGTCAAAAAATGGAAGATAATATCAAGATATCTACTTTAAATGATTTTATATTTTGCCCAAGAAGCATATACTTCCATAACTTGTATTCATCTTATGATGAGCATCTTTACCAGAGTTCATATCAGACTAGAGGTAAGAATGCACATAAAAATATTGACTCGAAAAGATACTGCTCTAAGAAAGAAATACTAGAAGGAATTGATGTATTCAGTGAAGAGTTTGGTCTTATTGGTAAAATTGACCTTTTTAACATAAAAAACAAGACTCTTGTTGAGAGAAAAAACAAAATTAAGACGATTTACGAGGGCTATTATCTTCAAGTGTATGCACAGTTTTATTGCTTATTAGAAATGGGATATCAGGTAAAAATAATAAAATTGTATTCAATTTCAGACAATAAGAATTATTATATTGATTTACCCGGTGATTCAGAGAAGAATAGGTTATTTGAAGTAATTAATGAAATGAAAAAATTCTCACTTGAAGATCCATTTAGACAAAATCAAAATAAATGCAATATGTGCATCTACAGGAATCTTTGTGACTATGATGAGTAGACCAGACTTTATGGCAAAGCAAGTTATCTATTTAGAGAGTGATGAATTTAAAAAGTTAAGATTCAAAAATTCTAATTTGGTACTTTGTGAGGAAAAAAATATTCTTATTCAGCATTCTTGCCATAAAATATTTTTAGTCTTTGTTTGTGGTGAATTTACAATAACTTCGGTTCTGATTAAGAAAATTAAAAAACTATCTGTACCTTTTATTTTCTTAAATTACAGACTAAGTCCTTTCTTTTCGATAATACCAGACAATAAAGGAAATTTTCTTTTAAGAAAGAAACAATATGATAATCCTAATGAATTACACATTGCGAAACACGTTATAGGAAATAAAATTGAAAACCAGATTTATTTGATGCAATCATTAAGGTATAAGACCAAAAAAGAATGTCAATCTATTAGGACAATAAAACTGTGTTTAAACAATGTTACAGTAGTAAATGATGGTCAAGAGTTACTGGGTATTGAAGGAACAGCATCAAGGGTGTATTTTGAGACGTATTTTAAAAATATGGGCTTTAAAGGAAGAAAACCTAGATGTAGGAGCGATATTTATAATCTACTTTTCGATATTGGTTATCATTACTTGTTTAATTTTATTGAAGCTAATCTAGAACTTTATGGTTTTGACACATACTGTGGTTTTTACCATAAATTATTCTTTCAGCGAAAATCATTGGTGTGTGATATTATTGAGCCTTTTAGGTGTATTATTGATCGAAGAATACGAAAAAGTTACAATCTAAAACAAATAGGTGAGTCTGATTTTGGAAAGAAAAATGGGCAATTTTACATTAAGAGAGATTTTAATAAAAAGTATTCAAAAATATTTCTTAAAGAGATACTTGAAAACAAAGAAGAGATTTTTATGTATATACAGTCTTTTTATCGCACATTTATGAAAGGTCGTAAAGAATATCCAAAATTTAGCCTGGAGGTCTAAAATGATAATCTTAACATATGATATTCAAGATGATTCATTAAGAACAGATTTTTCCAAGTTTATATTGTCTTATGGACGAAGACTTCAGTATTCTGTATATGAGATCAATAATAGTAAGAGGATTTTGAACCTAGTTCGTACAGAAATTAAAGATAGGTTTGAGAGGAAATTCAGACAAAGTGATAGTGTATTAATCTTTAAGATTACAAAAGAAAACCAAATAATGCGATTTGGTTACGCTAAAAATGAAGAGACAGACCTTTTAATGTACTAAAAATGCAAACCTTGGTCTTTATTTTTATGTGATTTTTCAATTCTCGAGGGAGATGACAAGTTTTATATCTTTGGTAGTATTTTCTTATATGCAAAAGTGAGTTTTGAAGTAATTTTCAAAATGATGTAAACCCGACGAAAAATTATGAAAACAACAGCTGAATCCCAGATATTCGGCTGTCTAATCGATTACTATAATTTCTACTGTTGTAGATGTGAAGATCAGAGAGTATGTCGAAGAGGTCTAATCGATTACTATAATTTCTACTGTTGTAGATTTGTAAGCTTGGGTCATAATGCTATTGTCTATGTCTAATCGATTACTATAATTTCTACTGTTGTAGATGTTATGGTATAACTCCGTCGTGTTTCCTCCGTCTAATCGATTACTATAATTTCTACTGTTGTAGATGTCCTTGCCATAAGAAAGTGATTTTAAGTCTAATCGATTACTATAATTTCTACTGTTGTAGATAGGCATATTGTACCCCTAAGTCTGCTTGGTCTAATCGATTACTATAATTTCTACTGTTGTAGATTTAGGTTGCTTATTGAGTTCTTGCCTGTTTGGTCTAATCGATTACTATAATTTCTACTGTTGTAGATGGAGTAATGTCCTTATATCTTACTTGCTTATGTCTAATCGATTACTATAATTTCTACTGTTGTAGATCTTGACTCAGAGGAATTATCAACATTTGATGATTTAAAGTCCTATCACCCCTGTAATTGATATGCTTTGTATAAGATACCTTCTTTCCGCAAGATTAATCAATAAATTGATCTTTTATAAAAATAAAAATGAAAGAACTACGCTACCTCGAGAAACTTGAAAACGATGTAAACGAAGAACTATATGACCTCTTAGTAATACATCTAATAGACTGCGATAAGAAGGTTGAAAACCATAAAGACAAATTCATAAGAATACTTGAGGAAGCTTTAAAGAAAATAGAACCAAAAGTAAATGAATTTAACAGCAGATTCTTTTATAGATATATGCTAATTTATTGCAATAAGATTCTTAGATTTGATAAGAAAAGACAAGATATTAAAGATATAAAAAAGGAAATCATTGAAGATTTCACACATTCTGATGCTACAGATCAAGATAAAATACCTCTCCAATATCAGATTAATGAAATTAGAATAACATATGACACTAGTTATTTGAGATACTTGGCTAACTTCTTATACAAAAGAGAATTCTATGACAAAGCACTATACTGCCTGATTACAGCCAGATTAATTGAGCCTGACGATGAGTCATTAGATATTTTATATGATGAAATAAAGGCAAAAATAAGCTCTAAACCTATTGAAAATACTCCATTTACAGAACCAAAAGACAAAACATTGGCATTAGATGCTAATATTGTCATTTCAAGGATATTCTATGATGTAGGCCAATACAAGATTTATAATAAAACATTTGACCTTGAAAAGCTTGGCAATTACAATAAATTTGTCATCACTCCCTCTGTAGAAGAGGAAGTTAAAGATCATCTAAAGTTTCAATTATCCATTATAAAAAAGAAATGTGAAAAACTGCCTTTTGACTACAATGAGATAAAAGACATTTTAACAAAAAGATGCAATAAGGTTTTAGATAAATATCGATTTCATATTGAATCTGATGATATATCAAAAATTAAAGAGTTCTACAGTCAATATTTGACACAATTAGAAGAGATTGTAATGAACAAGATTATGAGTGGTCGTTTATCCAGTAAATTACGAAAACTTGCTCAAAGAGAAAGTCTTCTTCCAGAAGAAGGAGATATGAAATTCTTATCAGAAGCAATCAATGCGAATGTTTCAATATATACCGACGATAAGGATTTTACTGTTTTTAAACAACCAATCTTAGATACATTTGGTGTCGAGGTTTATAGTGAGATGTAATTATCGATATATATGAAAAAAAAGACTAAAGAAACAATTGAGACAATAATGGTAATCATTGGTGTATTGGCTTTAGTTGCTCTTGCATTCCATGAGCTTGGATTGATTTAAACGAACATGATATTTAAAGAAAAAACTAATTACATTATTCCAGTCAATACAAATACGTCTTAATTATGCAAAAAGTAGAAATTCAAGTGTGGCAAAACTTAATTCTAGAAAATAATCAAAGGCTCCCGAGCCCCTGCTACTATCCTCCAGGAGTCAAGTTAGAGGGAGGAGCAATCACCATTAAGATATGGGCTCGCTATACATACATGAAATATCCGCTATATATTATCAATTTTTCACAGAAGGGGTAAATTCCACTAAAATACAATAAGTTTATAAATAATTTGTGTTTATATGGAATTATGTTATCGAAAACAGAACTGGAGATAGTCCGCCAGGTATCAAAAGGAGCCAATACAAAGAAGGAACTAGCTACTGCTTTGAAAAAAGATGGATCACAAATATATAGGACTTTGATGAAATTGCAGGACAAAGGATTCATCCATTTACACAGAGGGAGCATTACACAAAGCAAAAAAACACATTCCCAATTGCTTTTTAGACTTATCAATCCATATGATTCAGTGATCTCAGTACTTTCAACATCTGGGATTCCAATATTAACTGCACTATTGGAACCAAGATCAGTTACAGAGATTACAAAAATTACAGGATATGCAAAAAGCATAGTATATACTAAAATTAAGCGAGCTGCAAATGTGGGTATTCTCAGGAAAGATGGCAGCAAGTATCTAATCAACCAGAAAATATGGTCAGGATTAAGCCCATTTCTTAAGGAATATGACGCTTACAATAATCTGTTTGATAAGAGAATTCCCCAAAACTCAATTATCTATTATAAGGATAAGAAACAGATCATATTCTCAAATAAAACTGAATTGGATGCCACTTTGACGGGGTTCTCTGTTTTTACAGGATATGGTATTAAATTATACCCCCTAACGAACTACTATTATCTCCCAAAAAAGAAGCTCTCACAAAAGGAGATTCTGAATCATACAATCAGGATTTCAGAAAAAGACCCATCTGTTAGGCATTTCACATTTATAGCATTGTTCTACCTTAAATTTAAACCAAGAGTAAAACACCAAATCATCGATAATATCAAAAAAATACTAAAAGGAGATAGGATACCAGATTATCCATCATTAGCTGAAATTAAAGAAAAGGCGAATATGTATGATATCAAACTTTAAAGATATTAACAACCTATTGTTGGAAATTGATAAAAAACTCAAACCAAAAATATCAATATATATAATAGGTGGAACAGTTTTATTATACAGAGGATTAAAACCTGCAACAAAAGATATTGATCTTGTTGTCAAAGATGCTTCCACATTCCAATTATTATCACAAATTCTAATAAATATGGGATTTGGAAAACAACCAGTTAAGTATAAGAATATGAATGTGAGTGAACAATTTGTAAGAGATGATATCATAATTGATCTTTTCAATAGCTCTGTATGTAGTAAATTCTCACTATCAGACAAGATGGCTGCCCGAGCAGAACTATTGGGTGATTTCAAAAGGATTAAACCCTACTTGTGTTCAAACGAGGACATATTTGCTTTTAAGACAATGACTGACCGAGATGGTGATATTGATGATTGCATTGAGATTATTAAAACAAATCCTGATTGGGAAGTGATTCTTGGTGAATTAAAACACCAGATTAAACTATCAGGTGAAAACATATGGATTACATGGATTGGTGAAAGGCTCGAGATTCTGGAAGATAAAGGACTGATTATTCCCATTATAAAGGATGTCCACAAGATGGTTGAGAATTATTATAATACACTTGATTTATAAATATCCAAAAGGAGTATTCTTTAACCACAATAGTAAGATACATTAGATTGTTTTTCAGGGGCAGACGGAAAGTAAAAAATATCCATTCTAATAAATCACCAAAAAAAATGTCCGAGTTTTTAGTACCCCAGAGTAGTATGTGAGGAGGAGGACAACTTTCGCCTAAAATACCCCTATAAAGATGTTCAAATTTCTTGGAAAAATGCCAGAACAGAAAAATATACGTGATCTTGGTACCCCCAAGTGATTTGTGGAAAGGGGACAATTGTTGTCGAAAATTTACCTATCAATACTCTTATTCACAAAAGGCAGAATACCTTTACCCCTAAGAAAAAACCCACATAATATTAATGGTAATAGAAGGTTGGGAGAAAGTTGGGTGTTAGTGAGGGATTAAACGGCGGATTAAACCTAGGATAATGGGGGAAAGATTAGATTAATAACTACAGAGAATCAGATTACTATTAGTCAATTAGCTGGTAACCTTAACATGAGTATCTGGTTTCATCTTTCCTTTATCCAGAATGCCCCTTTATTTTTGACTTTTTCATAAAATGAAGGATAATTAGTTTTAATCCTTTCAAGCTTGTTTTGAATGTATTTCTCCTTACAATCATCTGAACAAAATAATAATGTCTTTTCATTTGCAAACTGAGGAGAGAGCCATATCCCCGACTGACAATCTTTTTTACATACCTTACAATGCTCACAAATCGACTTATTCATCTTATTTCCTCCAACTTATCCTCAAGCCAATCCCTGTGACCCCAACCTTCATTTGATTTCCCAATCAATTTCTTAACATCATCAATATACTTATCTCTCAAAGAGATATCCTTTTTCATCATCTCAAAGATAAGATTGTAAACACTTTCAATTGCTGAATAGAAGTTTTCCTGAAAACCCCAGTCTGAATCTTCTAAGTAGTAAGCAGCACCAATGTAATATAGATATAATTCAATCAACATCGTATCACCAGGATTTGACTTCTTGAAATCGTTCAATGCCTGTCTTGCATCCTTTAGACTCATCAATTCAAAGCAAGAAAACGCTTTATCGATTTTCTTACAAGCCAATTCAAATAAATTTTCAAAATCTTTTGACAATTTGCCTTTCAGAAATGCCTTATTCTCTTTGTTTAATCTAGATAATTCCATTAATAATACAATCAGTTTTTTCTTATCTAAATCCTTTAGATCGCTTTTTTTCACTTTTATTTTCAATAGAATTACTTTTCCTCAAGTTCATACCATACGTTGTTTCCTGCTCCCTTCTTGATAATCCCAGCTATTGCTTTAAGGTCTTTTATTGCAGTATCTCTATGGACTCCAAATCTATTCTCAATATCTAAAGCCTTGATTTTTTTGTTTTTTCGAAGAAATTCTAAGATCCATGTATCCCTTGTTTCTTCGTCAGATATGTCTGCTTCGGATTTGCTTCGGATTTGCTTCGGATTGTTACGGGCGAATATAACGCTAAAACCATATTTTAAAACTTCAAACCTTACCTTAACATTGTTATCCTTGCATTCATCATAAATTCTCCTAAGTCCAGAACCCCATTTCTATTTAAACATTTTGATGATTATAATTTATCCTACCTACAAATGGTAATAATAGCTAATTTTTATATACCACATGAGGAATAAAAAGTGGAGGGGGACAAGATTAGGAAAAATATTTTGTAAAGTGGTTGGGTAAAACTGAGAAATAAATGAAGTGAAAAGCAAGGGATTCTACATGATTTGTTAGAAAACATCTAAACTGAACCAGTAAGATTTGCTAACTCCAGATAGTAATCTGTTAGGAGAATTTAAGCCTAAAATGCATGTTTTTATAATTTATTCTTACTTTTTTATGCAGAATAGCAGATATATCCCATAGAGTTCAATTTATTGAGAAATGGGGAACTGGGATTAAGCGAATTAGAGACTTAAAGCCAGAAACTAAATTTGAAGAGATATCAAATTTCTTTGTTGTTACATTCAGGCGTAAGAGTATTCAACCAAGTGAGGGGTTAAAAGCACTGTTATTCTATATCCAAAATAATCCTAGGTGTAAAGCGAAAGAAGCTGAGGTTGGTTTGAAAAGACCAATAAATACTATTGATAGGCAGATAAAGACCTTGTCTGAAAAAGACCTTATTGAAAGAAGAGGCAGTAAAAAGACATGTGATATTTTGTAAAATAAATGATAACAATGAATAATTGGTTTCTTTAATTACAATATCAAAGTAGCAATATCCCAAATTGCTAATAAGTTACAGGTTTCATACTCCCGATAGCAAAAATATTAATATCAGTTTGTCTAAGAAAAATTTATGGGGGTATTATGAAGAAACGAATAGCTGTGCCTATGTTGATACTAATAGTAATTTGCACACTAGTGCTTGCGGATGACTCTTATGAACCGTATCTACACAGAGCAGATGTAGCCCAAGGTCCTGAACTATCTGAGCTAGGATCATATTCTACGGACTCATATTCTGGGAGTGCGTCATACACAATTGAAATTGATGTACCTTCCGGCAGAAATGGATTACAGCCCGTTTTGGGTTTAAATTATAATAGTCATATTACCAAATCTAAGCCAACTGTTTTTGGAACTGGCTGGAGTATGACTGAATCTTATATTTTGCGTGATGTAAACCACACAGTCACGGATCAATCAGATGATGAATATAGACTCTCTCTTTTTGGGAGAGGTTACAAATTGGTTTACAATGGAACTTGGAATACAAAAGTTGACCAGAATCTAAAGATTCAAAATTATTCCGAATATTGGACAGTAAACACGCCAGAGGGTTCACTATACCGATTAGGATATAATGATGATAGCAAACTTGAGTCAAACCAAGATGATTTCGTAGTTAAATGGTATTTAGATACTATCAATGATACTCACGATGATATTATTGGATATTCATATTTGCAAAATCCAGTTGTAGGAGATAATGGTTCTATATATTTAGATGAGATAACTTATACCCACAATAAAATTAAATTCAATTATGAACAAAGGCCAGATATTTGGACAAGTTTTAACAACGGAATAACAGAAGTTATGTCTTGGATTGTATCTGATATCTCTGTCTTTTCGGACGATGATTTGGTAAGGAGATATGGTATTTCATATATTCATCAAACTGATTCACGAACAATGATTGAACAGGTTTCAGTATATGGTTTGGATAATACAACCATTTCATACAGAACAAACTTTACTTATGAAATACCCAAAGCAGGTTGGACAAGCAATTCCACATGGGATCCACCTATGGTCTTTGTAACTAGTACCGGAGGAGATAAAGGAGCTAGATTTGTTGATGTAAATGGTGATGGTCTACCTGATGTTATTCAGAGTGCTTATGGAATAGGTAGTGCTGCGTATATTAATACAGGAAATGGCTGGGTGAGTAATTCAACATGGAATCCTCCAATCTTATTTATTGAAGAATCTCAAAGGGATCAGGGTACTCGTATCGCAGATGTAAATGGTGATGGATTACCAGATATTATTCAAAGGGCTTATGGATACGGATCATCAGCATATATTAATACTGGAAGTGGTTGGACTAGTAATTCTACTTGGAATCCACCTATAGAATTTTTGAATAGCGATGGAGATGACAAAGGTACACGAGTTGCTGATGTCAACGGTGATGGTTTCCCTGATTTTATTCAAAATGCGTATGGGCAAGGGTCATCTGCATATATGAATACTGGAAGCGGATGGGTTAGTAATTCATCTTGGGTTCCTCCTGTCGAGTTTATAACAGAATATGGCAGAGATAAAGGTACAAGAATAGTAGATGTCAATGGTGATGGTCTGCCTGACATCATACAGGAAGCTTATGGTCTTGGGGATTCTGCATATTTAAACACAGGGAATGGCTGGATAAGAAATGACAGTTTTGATCCACCAATTGAATTTCTCTCTTCTACCGGTGGAGATAAAGGTACTCGTCTTGCAGATGTTAATGGAGATGGTCTACCTGACATTATTCAAAGTAAATATGGCGAAGGGTCATCTGCATATATGAATACTGGTACAGGTTGGAGCAGAAATGATAGTTTTCAACCTCCAATAGAGTTTATTGATAGTTCTGGCCAAAATAAAGGTACAAGGTTAGCTGATGTTAATGGTGACGGACTTGTTGATATTATTCAGAGTAAATATGGGGGTGGTTCTTCTGCCTATACTCAGAAAGGCTCTCATAATCATTATTTAATTAAAGCTGTTACTACATATGGTGGAGAAACTGTTTTGTCATATCTACCATCAACCTCAATAGACAACACAGGCTCAGACGAGATCTCTGATTTAAGTTACAATATGTGGTTGGTACAGAACGAGACCATCTATAACGGTATGGATACAATCTCCTCGACAATATACAACTACTCTGGTGGCCTATTTGACTACGAAGACAGAGAATTCAGGGGATTTGCATATTCGATCGGAGAAAAAGCTGATGGTTCTACTATTGAGCACTATTATCATCAATCAGATGCATTACAAGGTAAAGAATATAAAACCGAAATTAAGAATTCTTCTGGAGATTTGTATCTACGTTCTGAAAACTATTGGTCATATGAAGATGGCGACTATTTCATTGTAGAACTTGATGGGAGTGCGACTTCACAATATGATGGTACAAATAATCCAAAGGTTACAAATACATCTTACACATATGATGATTATGGGAATGTTCTAACAATCGATTACTCCGGTATAAAATCAGAAGTCTATGAATATGTATACAATTTAAATGATTGGGTTGTTGATAAGGTAAAACATTATCAGCTGAAAGATACTAATGTGATTGCAGAATCATGGTATGCATACGATAATCAGTCTAACGGAACTGCTCCTTCAAAAGGCGACCTGACCCAGAAAGTAGACTATCTAAATACAGGAACTAATCCAGTTACATCTTATAATTATGATTCGTTCGGTAATCTTATCTGGGAAACTGATCCTAATGGAGAAACTACATATTATGTTTATGGATTAAATGATACAACCTATACATTCCCTGAGCAGGTAATAAATCCTAAAGGACACATTTTTGAAACAAGATACGATCTTGGTACAGGAAATATATTATGGAAGAAAGATCCTAACAATGTTTATACCAACTACAGTTATGATGTATTTGGTCGAATTATAAAAGAAATCAGACCATATGATTCAAGTTCTTTACCTACAACTGAATATGAATATTCATTGGACGGAACAGCACCAGAAAAAGTTGTTGTTAAGAATGGAGATGTGAATGTTTCATATTTCTACGATGGATTTGGTCAAATTATGCAAGCAAAAACCTCATCTGAGAATGGTCAGGCAGTTACTGATTACTATTTTGATGAAAATATGAGAGTTTCTGCTGTAAGTAATCCATATTTTGTTAGTTATAGTAATAGTTACACAACACCAGCTGGTACAGAATTCTTGAATTACACTTATGATGTCTTGGACAGAGTTGTTGTTGTGAACAATCTTGATTCGACAGAAAAGAAGATTGAGTTTTCCGTCTACAATATAACTGCTTATGACGAGAATGACAATAAGAAGAAGTATACAGTCGATGAATTAGATAAAATAACATCTGTTTTTGAATATTTAGACGATATTGAATATGAAACAACTTATGAATATGATGTACTTGGCAATGTAATTAGTATTACAGATTCATTGAACAATGAATTTGTTTTTACTTTTGACTCTCTTAGTCGAAAAACAGGTATTGATGATCCTGATCTGGGTGTATGGAACTATTCTTATGATTCAAATGGTAATTTAATCACCCAATTAGATGCTCGAGGTGAAGTTGTTTCACTTGGATATGACTCAATAAATCGATTAATTGAGAAGAATTCTTCGGAAGATTCAATTGATTATAGTTATGATACAGTTATTGGGACTCTATCTTCTGTTTCAGGTAATTTTGGTTCAATTTCATTTGATTACGACGATCGATTAAGACTAACTGGTCGGGATATCACTTTGGATGGGACAACATTCAATACACATTATAGTTATGACTCACAGGATAGAATTAGTTCAAAAACACTCCATGACGGAACTGTTATTGATTATACATACGATAAACAAGGTTTGTTGGATAGTATTGGTTCTGTTGTTGATAATATTGATTACACAGCTGCTGGTTTGAAAACACTGATTAGCTATGGTAATGGTTTGGATTCAGAGTATAGTTATTCGTACAATAGATTATCCCGACTTAAAACATCTTCATTGCAGGATTTGAACTATGAATATGACTCAGTAGGTAATATACTTGAGATAAACAATAAGATCAATTCAAAGAACCGATCAATGACCTATGATGATTTG
>JAIPIC010000009.1 GCA_021734865.1 Candidatus Woesearchaeota archaeon
ACAAAATGGAGTTTCAGCCACAGAGATGGGCATTAGACCATTTTGTAAAATTATACAATGAAGAAAGATTACATCAAGGAATAGGATACAAAGTACCACTTGAAAGATACAAGAGTGCAAACAATTCGGTTTAGTTCACATCAGACAAATTCTTACTACCTAATTCACACTGTTTATCAACCCTTATCATCCGCGCAGTTATTTATAGAAAATAGAACCAAAATATGCTGCACTTGATATTGCAGACAGAGATATTATTGCGTTTAACCTTGGAACAAGGATGGCTGCAAGAACAAACAAGGCATATGGATTGAAGATGCAGTAAGCGATGAATGATAATGTAGCCATGATGGAAAATGCAGGGATGACACTATGCAGTTGATAGTTCATCTTTAACAGCTTTGAATCAACCATGTCTTTGTTGCTCTTATAAGCTGTCCTAATTCCTTTCTGCACTTTTGATTTCTGCTTGATATATTGCATCAGGCTGTCTGGTATTGTCCCAATCGCACCAGCATCCACAAAACCAAACTTATAGCCAAGCCTTTTCACAGACAGGGCCATATCAGTCGAAATGGACCAGGGATTAGTCACCTGAAGACTTCCGGCGAGACTTTTCCTGACCGCAAAAAGTGGAGAATCACACATCCCTATGCTTCCCTCGACACTCTCTGCCTTGAGAATCCGTTCATACAGTTCCCTGTAAGTCCTCTCAAATCTGAGTGACAGACCATTCTTTGCGGATTTTGGGATGATATTTGAGCATACCCCTCCTATCGAAGGCTCTGCAAACGCACTGACGATTGTCTTTAGGTCGTCCATTGGTATGAAACAGTCAGTTTTTGTGAAAACAATCACCTCAGCGTCGATCTGCTGAAGCGCAAAGTTGACAATATTTGCTTCAGACTTGTCATATGGGTTCTTAATGATGGATGTAGTGTACTTGTTCTGGCAGGACCTTATGATATCAGCAGACTGGTCAGTCGAATGATTATCGATATAGTACACTTCGATGAGGTTAGCTGGGTAATCTATCGAATTCACTGATTCGATCTTAATCTTGAGGATTTCTGCGTCATTATAGAATGGAACGATCAATGCAACCTTTGGAAAATGCTGCACTCCTTGGAAAACATAATTGTCAGCCAGTCGAAGCATCAAAAAGTACCGTATATAGAATATTATTATAAATAATGAAAGAACTACCAATAAGCCAAGGGGGATCAATTCATACATCGAATCAAACATAGGTTTGTCCAATACACTAATACATATTAAATTTTGCCATTTCGATCTCTCGAGGACGAAAGGAATCAAACATGAAAAAGATCAATATCGTGCTCATCAACCCACCGGTAAACTACCGTGAACATGATGCATTGCCGCCATTAGGGTTGCTTAATCTTGCGTCGATGGTAAGGGAACATAATGTAAAGATTCTGGACTGCGTCAACAAGAACATCAAACCAGACAGGATCCTTAGGTACATATCACCGGATACAGACATAATCGGAATATCATGTAACTATACTAACAACGCTAACAATGTCCTCAAGATTGCTCGCATTCTAAAGAAACACAGACGCGCAGTTATATTCTCAGGTGGGACCCATGCTACCTTTGATTATGAAAACCTGCTGAGCAACGGGATTGATTATATTGTGATGCATGAAGGAGAGGAAACGTTCAGTGAACTTGTACGCACAATTTCTGCAAAAAAACCTAAAAATCCTAAAATAAGAACAATTAAAGGCATAAGTTACATTGAAAATGGGAAAGTGGTCGTAAATCCTGACCGCCCACTTATAGATATGGACAAGCTTCCGATGCCAGCATGGGACCTAATCAATGAACATGACTATAGAACAAGCTATGGGCTTGAAAGCGCCATCGAGACCGGCAGAGGATGCAGTTTCAACTGTAGCTACTGCGTATCATGCAGAATGTGGAAGCACAAGCATCGCTACAAATCAGCAGAAAGGATTGCAGCTGAGTTTATGGATGCCCAGAAGAGAGGCGTAAAGATCCTTCATCTTTATGCTGACGAGAATTTCACAGCTGAGCCTAAAATAATAATTGATATATGCGAAAGACTGATAGCCCAGCATAGTAGGGTCGCTTGGGTCTGTGGAGGAAGAGCAGACAGCATAGCAAAGCATCCTAATATGCTGCATCACATGAAAAAAGCAGGTTGTATAATGCTTGGACTGGGTTATGAAACACACAATAATAGCATCCTCAGGTCATACTGCAAGACAACTACAGAACAGATCAACCAGAAAGCTAGCATGCTCATAAAGAAGAGTGGACTCATATCCGAAGGAGGATTCATATTTGGCTCAGAAAAAGAGACTCTGACCACAATCCTGAGAACTCTGCTTTTCTCGCTTCAGCTTGACTTTGCCAACTACAGTATCCTTAGACCTTACCCTGGCACAAAATACTGGGACGAAAAATACCGCCCCCATCTCGACAGGTTGAACAGCAGTGTCAGCCTGCTCCACAGGCAGCCGTGGATGATAGAATGGGCACAGAAGATCGCGACACTCATATTTTATTTCCATCCAAAGACAGTGATCAAGATGTTTATCGGACGCCCTTATCAGAAATATATCGCAAGAAGATGGTATGCAAAGATATTCTCTATTGGCTTTTATGAATTGAAGTCGTTGGTCAAGGCATGAATGCCACAGGAACGATTACTCTCAATAATTTCACCAGTTATTCCTTGAATTCCTCTCGATTCCAGCTGAACAAAGCCAAAAATTTTTAAACCTTTGAATAGTTGTCTGTCATGGGGGTCATATGGTTAAGAATGAACATTCTAAAGATTCAAAATCTGTAACTGTAGAAGGAAATGTCCTGAGCAGCATATCAAACAATGTTTCTGAATATACCCATCGCATAAATACTCAGATGGATTTGCTTAAGGCCTTCGTGATCAAACATCGATATGTAATCTTGATTTTGATCTTTCTCCTGGGTCTAGGACTAAGATTATACAAACTTAGCAGTGAGAGTTTCTGGCTTGATGAAGTCATAACTGCCAGATTCATCCAGCACGATACAGTTTTTGAAGTGATCGATTCAGTCAAAGAGATCAACACATATACACCTGCAATATTTATTATTATGTTCTACTGGACCAAGTTTTTTGGACTTTCAGAATTCACACTCAGGCTCGTACCTGCCCTGATAGGGGCTATTACGATACCTGTGATGTACATTGTCACCAAGCAAATATCAAAGGATGAGATCATATCATTGTTCACAACCTTCATTCTGGCCATAAACCGTGTCCACATATATCACAGTCAGGATTCAAAAAGCTATTCATTCATGATGCTAATATGTCTTGCTTCGACTTATTTCTTTTTTAAGGTTCTCGACAGCAATGACAAAATTCCATATAAGAATTTTATTATCCTCTCTGTTCTTAATGCATTGGGGATATATACAAAATACATACTTGCTTTTGTGATTTTTGCCCAGGGAGTGATATACTTCGCAAAGAACTGGAAAAGCCTGAGAAAGATGTCAGTATATGTAATGTTCTCGCTGGTTACGGTTATATTATTCCTGCCTTGGATAGGTGTAATACTCAACCAGAGTTTAGATGAAGAACTGGACCCAGAAGAGAACAAAACCTGGGGACTTCAGGCAGACATTGTCTCCTACATGCACGGTATACTGATGTCATATCTGAGCGTTCCACCCGATTTCCCTATCCTTTTCTTTGCACTGTTCATATTTGGAATCTATATAGGTGTAAGGCAGTTAAATAAATACCACGCGGCATATGTTCCGCTGATGATATTTTCATCAATGTTTATAGTGCTTATCGCATCATATGTGACCGGAATCCCTTTCATGTCAAGGCACTTCAGTTTTGCCCTTCCGCTGTTCTTGCTGTATGTGGTCTTAGGCATCATGAAACTTAAGGATAAGAGAATAATGTTCTTGATCTGCCTGTTTTTGATAGGCCTGATGATAGCGGCCAATATATCCTATTACGATAAACCATTATCACCTGATATCCGGGCAACTGCCAAACAACTTAAGGAAGTTGCAGATCCAGGGGAACTGATCCTTGTATTCCCTGGTTTCCAGGAACAGATACTTGATTACTATCTTGAGGCCCCGCCTTCGGAAGTCATGAATACAAAAGGTCTGTTTGTATCCGAACAGCAGGAAGCAATGCGCCAAAATATATTGCAGAGGATTGATTATATAAGCAGTTTCAACAGGACTTTCCTGATTGTTGCAGACACTCTGGGCATCACACCATATGAGATACTGTTAGGGGAATTATTCAAAGAAACTCACAGATACAATCTGACAAAGGTAAGAATCATCGAATATGAGATTGATCAGAATGGACCAGCCCAGATAGGAAATTCTTTTGACTCTACTGGGTCTGGAATCATATCAGTTTCGGATACAAACCCTATTGCAGATGTAATCCCAGTGAATGTGGAAACCGGATCATAACACGATGCTACCATGAAAAAACCAAAGATGGTTGAAGCAACCAGAAAAATTGAAGGGCCAAAACATGCAATTACTGCCAAGTCATGCTTTCTTAGCAGATTGATCAAGTCAACAATCAAGTCAATAGATAAGCATCCTATTGTAGTGGCAATAGTCCTTTTTGCAATGGCAATGGCAGTGAGGCTTTACAAGCTTACAGACGAAAGCCTATGGTATGATGAGATCATTGGGATAGGTTTTGTGGATAATGAGACCTCGCTTTCAGCAGTCATGGATTCAATAAAAAATGTAAATACGCAGGCCCCGCTCTATTATATTATTGTATTCTTCATATTTAGACTATTTGGGATTAGCGTATTTGGACTTCGTTTCCCATCTGCTTTATTTGGTGCACTATCTGTTGTAGTCGCATATTTTGTCATCAAGAAGCTGACAAATGGAAAAGTGGCACTCTTATCTGCTTTCCTTCTGATGATTAATAGGGCATTTGTGTTTCATTCACAGGATGGAAAAAATTACACATTACTGGTTTTTCTATCACTTTTGTCTGTCCATCTTTATCTTCTTGTTAAGGAAAGGCTGGAAGCAGCAGATAAAGTCCGCAACGTAGGGGAGATGGATAGGTTATTTCCTACAGTCCTTTTCATACTGTTTATCATAACCAACCTTCTGAATTTCTACAACCACTACATGGCCGGGTTGATCACTTTTCTAGAAGCGATTTTTTTGTTACTTCCTTACATAAAGAAAAGAGACTTTAGCAATAATTTTGTCATACTTGTATCTGGAATGGCTTTGACATTCATACTCAGCCTGCCACTTGTGATGCTCTTCCTAGGGACCGACACTTCATCTCTTAATGTGCCCGTGTCTTGGGGTATGGATGCTAATCCTATCCACTTCCTAAGAGATATCCAGATAGAATTCATAGGAATCCCATTCACATATCCCGT
Source organism: Candidatus Woesearchaeota archaeon (assembly GCA_021734865.1). GTDB lineage: Archaea > Nanobdellota > Nanobdellia > Woesearchaeales > JAIPIC01 > JAIPIC01. The sequence goes on from JAIPIC010000009.1 coordinate 5,445, forward strand.
GGTCTTCTTTACCTTTTTCCTGATAGGATTCTATTTCTGGTCAAAGGAACATAAGAAGAATACATGGTTTATGATCTCGATGTTTGTACTGCCTATAGTATTGGTTTATGCAATGGTCCTGTTTACCAAAGTGCCCTTCCTGCCGAGGCACTTTTCATACCTTCTTCCGTTCCATCTCATGCTTATAGCCTACGCGATTTGCTCAATAAAGGACACGCGCGTGAGATCTCTGTTGGCCGCGGGGATAATGATATTCTGTATTATTCAGCTTAACTCCCTTTACTCAACAAATACCAATAATGATTGGAAATCAGTTGCAAAGGACATGGATAAGTATTCTGATAAAGATGATCTTATCATAATCAATACCAACACCATTGCACCAATATTCGAGTTTTATTACACAGGAGATGCAGAAATAGTGGGTTTTGTGTTCACTAATGACACAAATATAATAAACCAGCAGTATTATGCTGTGCTTGAGATGCTTAAAGACAAGAACAATGCTTTTTATATCCAGCAGAGGGAAGTGGTTGGGAGAGATGTCTATTTTGACAAGCTGCTTGAGATAGCTAGGCCGACAGTAACAAATTTTTATGATGGTATTCAGGTCTATCAGTTTGCCTTATCCAGAGCGAATGTGGGCAGTGACGTACAGACCATTCCTGATCTTGAGGGACTAAAATGAAATTGACTAAAACACATGGGAATTATATAATGCTCTGCATCATCATATTATTCTTGATCCTTTCACTTGGACTCGTAAATCATCTCCATATATCTGTCATGGAATCAGAGCATATCCTTAAAGCACAGAGTAAGGACGCAGATTACAGTAACAAAGGACTTATTCAAGAAGAAGCAACCCCTAAATATCCATCAGATTCTCCAGTCTATTATTCAATTCTCAGAAGCTGGATCAATATATTTGGAAAATCTCCCTTTATGGTTAGGCTCATGTCAATTTTATTTTCCGTAGCAGCCCTGTATTTTAGTTATATGGTCTCAAGGAAATTCATACCAGTAGAATTGAGCCTGCTTGCAGTTTTCCTGCTAGCGATCAATCCCAAGTTCATATCTGAAGCCGCAACAGTAAGTCCTACACCTTTCCTGACCCTTTGTTTCGCAGTTGCACTCCATTATTTGCTTAATCTCAGGGATAATCTTGATGAGACTCTTGACTATACAAATTTGATATTTTTTCTGGGATTTTCCATCCTTGCTGTATATACATCATTGTTCGGTTACATCCTTTTCATTCTGGGCGCATATGTCATGATCCAAAAAAGTCTTAAGCGAAAGACAGAAGACAACAAGATAGACCCAAAAATAAGACCAAAAATAGACAGGAAAGTAGGTCGTAAGAAAGATGGAAAAATATCAAAATATCTGGGCATTGGAATAATTGTTGCTTTGCTTGTCACTATTATTCGAATTTTGCCACTCTTTTCATATATCAGTAAAAACGGAATACTCCCTATATCTGGCCTAGGATTGATGACTAACCCATTTTTATTCCTAATGGGGCTCATGCAAGGCTTCTACCCTTCAACAGTTGAGATAATGTACTTGACATTTGCTTGTGTTATTGTTGCATTATTTAGCTTAGGTAAGATGCGCCATGGAAAGATACTGCTTTTAATGCTTGGATCGACTGTTTTTATGGCTTACTTATCAATTTTTGCAGGAGCTACGATATACTCCATATATCTGATGTTCATGATACCTGTCTATCTGCTCATAGCAGTCATTGGTATTGTTAATATCAAAGACAGGTGGGTGCAATACCTCTTGGTAATCTCACTTATCGTCACATCCATTACATCGATGTGGGGAATTTTTACCTCTCCTGCTGAAATCGGACCGGCAGAGATAGCAGCTTTGATTAAGAGCGAGTACAGGGAGAATGATATTGTTATCATAAGTCCTCTCGCATATGTTAACATATTTGATTATTATGCTGATGACTACACAATTAAGAGATATGGAGCCAACGGCCCGCAGAACCTGACAACTGAGGATGTTAAGTCAGCAATGGGTAGGCACAACCGCATTTGGCTGGTATTTGGGACAGATGTGGGTCAGGGAGCAATCTATCGGCTACCTCAAGCATACGAATTTCTCAAGACAGATTTTGTACCGGTTCCAAGAGCTGAATATCATGATGAAAGGCTTTTTCTATTGACCGCTATCCCATAATCATCTACGATCTTTATTTGGTCAATAGGTGACTATTCTATTGTTTTAGACCCTCTCATATCTATTCTATAATTCAGTTAAAAATCCTTATTGTTGGTCTCTTCCCTATCTTGTAAATAATTATTATTACATAATATTGATATATTTTAACATTTTATTTATTATATTGTTTATTTGCTTTTCTAGATGTGTGGCTTTGCTTTATTTGATGTCATATTTTAAGTATTTAATGTTACTTTTTAAGTATTCATTTTGTTAAACAAACTTTTTTCGGTTGTTTTATATTTTACATAATCTATTTTGTATAAATAAGTCTTACATATTATGTAATCCTATCTACAAAACATTACAAAATTTCCAATAATTATTTTTGTAGGGATATTTATCACATTTTATGTATGAGTTAGGATATAATATGATATGTTTATCATAAATCTTATATTATGGGGTGGCAGTTAGTTAATACTTTTTAAGTAATCTTTATTACGTAATATGTATTATTTTTTAGTCACTTATTATGCAATTTATTTTATTACATAATATGTTACTTTTTATACATTTTGAGTATATTTATTTTTTATTTACCCTTATCTAAATTGACTTTTAAGTGGTCTAACTTAATCTGTTAATATTCTTGAATATAATAAGTGTTTTTTATTACATATTAAGTTTATTATTTGGGCATCTTATTTTTGATTATGCCATGCAAGTAATATTTACTATTTTAGACATATTAAGTAATTATTATTACGTCATTTGTTCAACCTTCTTATCTACTGAGAGCAAATTTATATTTTGTGGTAACTATACTGAATCAAATCTCCTTATATTACATATTATTTGTATAATTTACTACATATTATGTGTGTATCTACAATTTCTTCAAATCTGTTCATCTATCAGTTCACATAATTAGTATATTTAGTTACATTTTATGTGACAAAACGGAAACTTTTATATACTGGTTTGATATTGGCATCATCAAGGCCTAAGGGGAAATCTCATTGAACGAGTTATTAAAAGAGGATGAGCTTCAAAGGAAGCTGTCAGGTAGACAGAACGTATCTGTAGCGGATTCTATACTTTTATCAGCCATGTCAGAGGATGCTTTGAAACAACTTCTCAAGATGCTCATCAGACATTCCCGAGAGCGCCTTAATCTTTCCCGTGAACAGGTCCTTAATTATTACAACAATCCGTCGGGCGCATTATCTGTGCCCATCAATGTATTCTCCACCCCCATAAGCCCTGCAGAGAGTATCTGCAAGTATTTGAAAGAGGAATGCAACTTGACCTACCATGAAATAGGGGTCGTACTCGACAGAGATGAGAGAAGTATATGGGTATCATATCATAATTCTCTCAAAAAGCAAAAATCCCGCTTTAAGATCCCGAAGGATTCTATCTGCATTCCTCTTTCTCTTTTTAAACGCTCAAAGCTTTCAATATTTGAGACAGTCGTATACTATCTAGTAAAGAATTGCTACATGACCTGCAAGAAAATTGCAGAAGATCTCAATAAACAACCGAGTACTGTTTGGACTGTTTATAATCGCGCTCGTGACAAGCTAGGTGAAAGTAAGTGAATACCAAAGCTATACTAAAAAAGGGTGGAAACGCTGTCAGTATAGTGTTGGTACTGTTCATTCTTGGACTCTTGATGTATTCCTCTCAGACCCACATAGTTGAATCCGTCGGGATAAACACACCAGAAAAGCTGATGTACAACACACTGGAAGGATCGCTGTCAGTTTCTCTTAGCGCCCCGCTTTCAAATGTCACTGTCGAAGTATCTCTTAATGACACCAAAAAGAGTCTGCCAGTTGATGTTTTCGGAATAAATTATACAAATATTGGTTATCAATCGATCGGTTATCAGGATCTTGAAGGTTATGGGTATGGTTACACAAATACAGTATTCCTTAACCTATCTTTATTCAATATATCTATTATTGAAGATGGGCAATATCTGCTTGAAGTCAAATTCATCCAGGCTGGCCAAATTATCTATAACACAAGCACACTGCTTGACATTAGAATAAATCATCCCCCAATCCTGCTTATGGATATCCCACCGATGGAAATACCTATGAATGGTATTGGCAGGGTTAATGTGAGCGATTATTACGATGATCCGGACTTTGATGAGCTGAGTTTTGGCGCAGTCGAATCTGAGAACTTCACGTTCATGTTCAACAGCGGCATGGCTACAGTCCTTCCAAAATATAATTACAGCGGATACTCAACAATACATTTCTATGCTAAAGATCATCTTAATATGACCTACAGCAATGAGATTGCAGTTAATGTCTTCAGCATGAACATGTCTGAAAACCTGACTCAGCTCGATGCAGAAGTTGGAAAGTCAGTCAAGTGGATTAAGGAGATCAGCTACAATACAAGCCGTCAGAACAGAAGCTTCAACCAGAGTTTTATTGTAGAAGTGCCTGTTGAAGCTAACAATATTTCTTTGTTTGAGATTGAAGAGAACAGCTCAAAGAATCTGTCTGCAATGGTAATCCTTAACAACAGTTCAAAGGATCTGAATGGCCACGAAAAGGAAATTGAAGAGATGGCTCCCACATTGATAGCTCAGGGCATAACTAACAAAACCCTTGAATTCACGACAGAAATCAACAATTCTAAGAGGATCGATATCACTTTTGACACACCACCACCAGAAAAAATCGAATCCGAAACCTTGCTTGAGAATCAGACCGAAAGGAAGCAGGTCACTATCAAGAGCAATGCCACACTGCATTACAGGAGCGTTAAGTCATACATGAACTTGACATCTGAAGTCCAGCAGAAGCAGATACACATGTATTATTATATCAACCTCTCAGACGAAGAGCTGCTTGCAAATAATATAATAATGAGGATTCTTGCAAAACTCAATCTATCTTCTGATGAGATCACAGCCATGACCAATGCTGGAGAATCACTGCGTGTGGACATCACTAAGCATGAAGAATTTGAGATGACTTACTATGACACGAATAACAATACCCTTATTGACAGCATCTCGTGGGTCACACCACAGCTTTCTGAGCAGCAGTTTGAGCTTGTCATAGATCTGACAGTCCTAAATATCAAGAGCCAGCCGATGGTTGGCACAGATTGGACAGTGCTGTTTAACACAAGCGGAACAGCAAACCTTACAATAACAGCTATCAATGATACGACTTATGCAGAAATGCTCCATGATGATGACCAGACCGCTGATGATCTGAAATTTCTCAAGATTGCCTGTGGAGACACAATAATCGAAAATGAATACATCCTTTCAGATGGGTCGATTATCTCATACAGCGATCTTGAAGTTGATCCACAGGCAGCACATGATATACAATCAGTCTTCTATGAAGATTATACTTGCGATTATGAAGGTGGCCATACAGTTCAAGTACTTTCAGCAGGACACCATTACCTCATGTTCCAGTTTGGAGATGATACTGAATACGCAGAGAACTTCGCATATTTTTCCCAAGGAAATGCAAATCTTTCAGCATATGATGATACTGATTACAGCGACCGCATGACTGACCAGTTTATTGAGTTCTTCGCCCAATATTCAAATACAACTTCAAATGAATCAATAGCAGACACCGAGTGCCAGATCCAGTTTGACACCGGTGGAGGATATGGTCAAAGATATGATATGACATACAATGAAGATCTTCAGATATATGTCTACAATTCCACAACATTCAGCACAGCCGGCACCTACACGTTCAATGTATCATGCAACGCAACAGATATTGGATATGACAAGCTGGATGTTGAAGACGCATTTTTCATAACCAAACCCACAACAATCAATGTTTTTACATATGGCTCAGAACGAATACTTCTCCCGACCCAAAATATAACCTTTGTAGCAGAGTACAAAAACTCATCTGAAGAAGGTCTTGATGGTTCTAACTACAACTGTAGCATATTTATGAACATAAGTGGAACCGTGACACCATGGGTCACTATGGATTATGATGCTGGGACTTCATCTTATAAGTATTCAAAAGTTGTCGGCAAGGTAGGTTCGTATGAAGTGAATGTCTCATGCAATGACACAAATGATGTATTTTACAGTGGATACGCAGAATATACCTTGACAGTCTCTGATGCTCCATGGTGGGACCATTCATGGAGATACAGGATCAATATATCAGTTGATACAAAAGGATATGGTCCGATCAAGAACGAGAACATATTCAAAAGGATAGACCTCTCACCTTATCTACAGGCCGGTGAGACACTTGATCCTAACTCTATAAGGATAATTGCCCATGGAGCAAATTGCTCTGGTGCATCCTGCGACCGGTATGACGCCAGCCAAGGACCATTTAATTATACATATTATGAACTTATCCCAGTCAACACATCATTTTGGTACAATGAAACTGATGTATTGATTTGGTTCAATATAAACGAGACCATACCCACGACCACTATGGCTGACTTTTATATGTATTTCGACACGACAAAGTTCGGATCGAAAAGTGCGATACCTTATCTCGGTTATACAAACCCACCAGATGTTGCTGTTGAATCAGAATATGCCAATCGTGGAAGATATGTGGGAGATTACAATGGCAGTTTTGAATTCTATTATAATGATATTCCGGCAACCTCAGCTCCGGAAGGTGACAGGCATGCATTTACTGTAGCGGATTATGACAATGATGGTGATTGGGATTACATTGAATCCCGAGCATACCATTATGAACAGGGTTTTGGGGGTATCTATCTAAGGGATTCAGGATGTAACGATACGGTATGGGATCCGGCAACAAATACATCCGTCTCTAATGCTGATTACAAGCAGTACTGGGACAGGGGAATCTATTTTGCAGAGAATCTTGGCACTGGCGACGGATTTGAGAACTTCGCAAGCCAGACCAACATCCAGACCATCTGCACAGACAGGAGGACTGGTATGGCTTCAGGTGATTTCAACGAAGATGGAAATATGGACTTTGTGACATCATTTGAAGAACGTATAGATGATTGGAGCAAGGATTACGGAACCCGTATATATCTTGGTAATGGTAATGGGGGCTTCACATACCACACCCATCTTACTCCTGCAACAAATAATGTCAGGCAAGTGTTAGTCGCTGATTTTGACGGCGACGAAAACATGGATGTTGGCCAGACATACTTTGGATTTGGAGATGACAACTGGTATGTATTTTTTGGTGATGGCGCTGGTGGTTTTACTGGAGCGACACATGTAGGCAGTTTCCTAACTCCAAGCAACAATGACGATTATGCATTTGCTGCCGGAGATTTTAATGATGATGGTGTAATCGATGTTATTGGTGGTGGAGCTTACTATGGTTCCCAAGGAAATGCAAGAAGAGCATTTGAAGGGGTTGGTACTGGAGCGCGTGGAACCAGTTCATTCACAGACAAAGGGTACTGGTCATATATCACCAGTGCCAGCAATTATTCAAACGTGCATGGCTGGATGCAGGGATATGATTTTAACCATGATGGTATGGATGATGTAATAGGACACGTATATTCAGATGCTTTAGTAAGTATAGCAGGTACATATTTCTGGAAAGCCACCGGGGACTGGACATTTGATTCAGCGATTAAACTAAACTATGGGGCCGCTACTTGGGTGGGAAGTGGGGATACGAATCCACAGGAAGGACGCAATTTAGGGTATAGATCAACATTTGGTCCTGTTGATAAGATGGAGATCAACATACTTGAAGAACAGAATTATCCAGCAGAGCAGGTGTATTTCCACGGCGAAGTCATTGAATTCAGGGTTGAAGACAGGTCAGGCCTTGTGGATATTCCATATATTAATCTGTCTCTGGTCTCAAGTGGCGGCGGTAACCAGAGCTTCCTCATGGACAAGGATCCAAACAATGACAGCCTTTTCATCCTAAATTATACAGTCATAACAATTAACGAAGGTGGACTTAATATCACAGCGATCGGCTATGATTATCTTGGCAGGATATTGGCTGTTGATTCAGAAGTACTGAATATCACAATCAAGCAGAAACTGTCGATTATGGAGCATAATGCCATACTGAACTCCTCAGTCCATAAGTTTGAAAGCGGAAACGTAAACCAATCGTATTCTTTCTCGTCCGGAGGAAGTGATGTCAGCAAGAAGATACCAGTACCAAAAAATATCAACCTGACTTATGCAGTATTAAATATCACCGGCCAGTACTATTCGAGCAGCGACCCGACAGATGTTAAATTCCTTGTCTACAACCAGACTGTGACATTCGACAATGGAGGAACATTCACTACCAACAACCTTACTGATGATTTCCGTGACCAGGCTGATGCATACCGTAATACCTCAATGTGCGTATCGAATGAAGATAATTATTGCGGGATAAGGGTAAATGTGACATCAAGCACAGCAGGTCAGATTGACCTGTTCAATGTTGATGTGAGATACCTTGAAAATTACAGTTCAATGTTCAATACTACGACTGGTTGGACTAATTATTCGAATTTCGTCGCAAATGATGACATACAAAAAGGCACTAAATATATGCTGACAAACTTTTCTGCACCAAGTTCATATGTGTACATCGATGGGTTTGAAGTGAATGCAGGAGCAACTGCCTGTTCGATCAATAATGTCCCATATGTTGTAAGTTCCTTCCACGGCCAGTCAGTATGCTTGTTGCCAGAGACAAACTACATAGACAATAGTGATGCTTCATCCAACTGGGTTAATTACACGGTGTCTGATGATGTCATGGAAGAAGGCATTGCTGTATCACTTAATTATACAGCAGGAGCCATTAAGGATGTAGCTTTCATTGATAATGGCGGTTATATAATAGGGAACTCTACTGCTTTCACCCAAGCTGAAAACGCAATAGATGGAGTTATTGAGGACAGCCCTACAGGAGCCTGGTCAGCCCAGGATTCAGATACGTCACCGTGGATAACGATAGGATTTTCACATATGTACGACATTGACAGTATCGTGTGGGTCAATAAGGAGGGTAATGATGCATTTGAAAATGTTACCTGTGTATTCAGCGACAACAGCACAGTCTTTATGAATGAGATGACTAATGATGGCTCAAACAATACATATGACCTTTCATCTGAGAATATCAATGCCCTGTGGATCAACTGCACAACGAATTCAACTTATGGTTCAGTCATTGATTATACTGGTGTGCAGGAAATCCTTGTTTATGGAAGCAGGATCGAGCAGTCTGTATTTGATGAGGTCACGCAAAGGAACTTCGTACTATTTGGGTACTCACCAAACGGATCGCAGATACTGGACGGGTCTGAAGAGTCCTTCACGAACATTACTGCCCAAACATCATTTTCTGACACAGACTGCGCTTATGGAACTGAGAAGATGAGGTATTATAATGGATCATCATACATCGATCTTAATATCTCAACCTGTCTGGTAGAGGGGGTCAATACAGAGCTCAACTACTCATCCAACACGATCAACGGGAAGTCGATATGGGCATGCTATAAGGACCTTGATTCCAATGCAAAAATGGACTATTTCAAAGTGAAAGTCGAAGAGATATCTACCAATGAAAGCTTTAGGATCGAATGCATCAGGGACATATTTGATATAGAAATACTTACAGATAAAGGATATCCTAACAAATCGATAACCTTTGGAAAGGATGACACTTTAAATATCAGGGTCAATGAAAGTTCTCTCTATACAATCGGAAAAACATTGCTTACAGCAGTCAATATAAGCATAGTGTTTGATAATTTTTCCAGAACTTACCCAATGGTCAATCTCAGCCAGTTCAACGGGAATGTTTGGGAATATAATTATACTATGGCTTCAGATGATCCAGACGGCTACTTCAACCTAACTGCAAGAGCCTATAATGATGAAGGAATTCTTGTTAAGACACTGACTGAACCAAGATTTAAGTATACTCAAGGGTATGAACGTGGGATTATAGACCGGAACGGAATAATCCATTCATCCAAGAACTATTTCAAAAGCAGAGAGACCGAAGAGAGCCTCAGGTTCATGGGAGACGATTCCATCAACACGACTGAGATATATATTGGTAAGTATCTCAATTACACAGATGCCGGATTCCAGATAACCAGCAGCCCATCTGATATAGTCTATGAAGACTGGTGGGATAATGACTGGGGGTACAGGGTCAACATGTCAGTGAGAACCATGGGGCATGGACCTCTGATCAACAAAAATCTCTTCACAGGGATAAATTTCACCGAACTGTTCGCTCAGGTCGGTTCGGATGCGGACATAGACATAAATTCCATAAGGATTGTAAATCAAAGTGGATATGAGATATATTCAAGTGTTCTCGCATGGCCGCAGGTCAATTATGCAAAATTATGGTTCAGGGAGAATGTCAGGATAGCAAATGACGGCGTACAGAACTATTCAGTCTATTTTGACACAGTCAGCAACCCAAAGCCAGAATATTCAAATGGTGTTCCTCCTCCTAAAGTCCTTAGCTGGCAGTGGTCTGGTGATATATACAAGCTTGTCGGCCATTATAATGGTACCTTTGATACCATAGATGATGATTTCATAACCTATCCAGAGCCTGTCGATGATTGGGCTTATTATGGTGGTCTTGCCATAGATGACTTTGACCTAGACGGAGACTGGGATTTCGTCTCTGCTGTATATAACCAGAGGGACATGTACTTCTTTGAGAATCTCGGTGGTGGTGATGGTTATGAAAACTTCGATGACGGAGTAAGCATCGGCATACTGCCTGATTATAGTGGAGACAGGATGGACGGTAGCATGGATTCAGGAGACTTCAATGAGGATGGGTATCCTGATTTCATCTCAGCTCAGGCCTATAATATCTGGTTGTTCTTTGGAAACGGACGAGGTCAGTTTACACAGGACAATAAGAACATGGGTATGGAACTATTCAGTTATTCTGCTTCAACTAACGCATATACCGGTGGTATGGGATATCCAAGGTACACTGGTGTATCTGATTTTGATATGGATGGAAACCTTGATCTCTTTATTACAAGTGATTCACAAGGTCAGGGTGAGGGCCCTATCCCCACACCTGACAGAAACTTTGTTGCATGGGGCTTTGGAAATGGTTCGTTTGAGAGCAATACAGGAGAATTTGCTTATTGGGATTTTGTCTGCGACAATTATTCTCAAGGAAGGGAAAGCTTCAAGGCAGCAGTAGGAGACATCAACAGCGATGGCATACCAGATGTAATGGTGGGAGATAATTTAAACCCTACAATGTCCTGTATCAGCAATGGAAACCGAACATTCCAATCGCCAGGAGAACCTATACTGGAACCACCATCCCATGGCCAGATTGCTGTAACAGATTACAATCTTGATGGAATTCAGGATTATCTTGAAGTAAGAGGAACTGGAGAGATCAGGTTCTATGAAGGAACAGGTGGTGGCGAGTTTACAGAAGTCAGGATAGAAGGAACAGCAGTAAACTCATATCTCGGAGACGCTTCACCTGAGCAAGGTGTAAATTACTTCGCCAATATCACTTTTGGAACAGTCGAATCCGGCTTCCCGGCTGACGTGCTTGTTGTACTAAACAACACACTACTATTCAATAAAACAGGGATGTTTGATAATTATACTACAACAGGCAATATAACTGACCTCATAGAAGAATACAGGGCAGGATGCCTTCCTAATATCGACGGTTATTGTTCGCTTGCGATTAATGTCTCATCAGGAAGTGCTGGAACAATCATACTAGAGAACCAGGTCCTTAAATCAACTGCAAACCGTAGTATATACTTGGATGTCACAGATTGGTGGCAGAACAATACTGAAATAGTGGCTGACACACTTGGATATGGTTATGTACAATACAATCTGACCTCCGACCCAGATGAAGACCACAATATTACTGGTTTTGTAATATCACGAGATGCAACGAACTGTGCGATCGATGATGTTGAACTGGAAGTTGTTGTGAGGGATGGAATGACATTCTGTGAATTGAATGTACCTGAATACATAGATAGTTCAGGTATTGACACAACATTAACAGCACACAGGGTTACCGACTTCATCCGTGGAGGAACACCAGCAAGGATGATGTTTGAGTTCGGGACGACAACCAATATTGCAGCAGCTGCAAATGGTGGCACAATACTCAATTCCTCCTCAGAGATGTGGTCATCTACTAACATAATAGATGGTAATTTAGATGATGATTCAGCAGACGCATGGGCCACGACCATTACAGATGATAATAAGTACATAACTGTCGGCTTTGATCAGGCATATTATATCGATAAGATAAGGGTAGTGAACAGGAATGATTTTGGTCTGAATACAGGGACTTTTAGGTTCTCAGACGGTAGTGAGATTCCATTCTATCTGAACACTGGGACGCTTGACTATCAGGAATTCACATTCAACAAGAGAAAGGCATCATGGCTCAAAATATCAGCTGATTCTGCAGGACTCAGTGGTGGTCTTGTAGAAGTACAGGTTTACGGTACAGTAACTGAAAAGCAGTACATGCAAACCTCAGGTGAATATCTTGGACCATATAAGTACTTTAATGTGACAGGTTTCTATCCGAATGATCTGCCGCTCACATCAGGCGCATTAAAAATCTACAATGTTACAGCATATGTTACCATAGATGACCAAAATATGTCTCCCAACATTGAGATGCTTGAATGGTACAACGGAACAGAATGGCTTGAGATCAATGCAACAACATTGTGCAAGAACAACCTCACAGAGACTGAGACTAATTATACCAATTCAACTCTGAATAGTATGCTTTGGAGGGCATGCTACAATGATACAGATTCAAACTCGATTAAGGACTACTTCAAGTTTGTGATCCCTGATATGCAGAACCATCAGTTTAGGGTAACGTCTTGGTATGGTATTGGATATCTTGATGGTTACCCAACAGTACGGACTTATGACGCAGGTGACATGCTTCAGATAAGGATAAACGAGACACGTGGACAGGCCAGTATGGAACATTTGAACATCTCGTTCCTCTTCAACAATGGTTCTAACCTGACATTTGAGATGCAGAGCGGACTAATGGGGTCAAATGATCTCTGGGAATACAATTATACATTATCGGATAACGACTCAATTGGTCCTGTAAATATCACTGTTTGGGCATTTGATGGTTCCGGCAACAGCCTAGTCAGCAGATCGATAACAGGTATAAAATATATCCCAAAAAATACGACATCTATTGTGACTAAAGAAGGTCTGACCTATACTAGGACTAATATGTTTGAAGGAGAAGCAAGGGATCTTGAGTACACATTCAATGTGACTGGCTCGATGACAGGCCATGATTTATATTTCCCAAAACAGGCCTACCTATCCTATGCATACTTCGAATTATTTTCTCTCCCTCACTCAACAGGGAATTATACAATACTCATGCTTACAACCCAAACCGATTTTGAATATAATTCTACAGATGTCAACATAAGCCTGAACTCAACATCTGGAGATATTGTACTGGATGACGGAAAGTACAGTGGAGATTATTTCTCAGGAATATACAGCATTGAATCATTCTATCTTGATAAGATCAAGCCATCTTTCGTAACCCTGGACCAAAACGTCTCAGCAAAACTTATGGTAAGGGGAGCAAGCACCTTAGATGGAGTGTTTTCTGCTACATGGTATGGGCCTACAAGCGATTCAGATTTTTACAATACATCAACTGCTGTGGCAGTCAATCCAAATGTGGCCGATAAACCATATGTCCAGTTTAAGGCTATCCTATGGAGACAGGATAACAGCACTCCATCTCCGAGTGTCGAGTACATCAATCTGTCTTTCACAAGGAAACACATATCAAATGTGACCGTAAATGTTGGCAACAGTCCTGCGGAATTCAATCATTCAGGGATGTATTTTGGCAGAAATCTTACAGTTGACTTAAGCACACCTGTGGAGTCATACCTATCGTCCTGCTCTGCTCAGGGAGATGGATTCTGCTATGTCCCTATTGAAGCAACAGCAGCATTTATCGGCAGATTGATCATGGAAAATTTGAGTACGGAATATTACACAAATGAAACCAGCGTCCTAAATATCACAGGACAGTGGCTCAATTATTCTGCATACACCGCTGAAAGCCCAATAGATAAAATCTATTATTACAACAGGACAGCAGAGCCAACTCAGGTCAACCTTAATATCTCAGGGTTCCAGATAGAGGACAGCGCAACGACATGTACTATTGATGGCACGACACGTACCATCTCTAATCTGGGTGCCAGGAAGTACTGTGTACTGCCTACTCCTGAATATATTCACACTGACACTTCAGAGACTTATACAGACCATTATGTATGGGATGGAGTAGAATCAGGATATCCTGTAATGCGGGTTCTTGAACATAACTCGTTCGCAAACTATGCCAGATCAACAAATGGCGGCACAATCCTGGCAACATCTTCAGTTGATGGAGGTTTCATAGCAGCAAACATCATCGACGGAGACTATTCAGATGATGGTTTAGGTTCATGGCAGGCATCAGCAGCAGATACTCTGCCTTCAATCAAGATAGGTCTTAATTCAACGTTCTATGTTGATGAGATAATCATAACAAACAAAGCAAATGACAAGGGAATGCAGAATATTCGTATTTACTTTTCAGACACAAGTTATAAAGACTTAACTCTGCCAAACTCGAATGCAAACACGACACTTACGCTTACTCCTCCAAAGAAGATTAGTTGGATAAATATCACTGCATTGTCATCATACGGCGGATCAAATATAGGACTCGTCGAAGTTGTGATAAACGCTTCTAATCAGACACTACAGCACCAGACATCAACATTTGGCGATAACCAGATTACCGGACCATATATGTATTTCAATGTCACCGGATTCGATGTGGACGGCCTTCAGTCGACTATGACATTCTATAATATAACAGCTGACATCTCATTTAATGATGAGAATTTCACAGCTGGTATCGAAAGATTGATGTATTACAACGTCACAAGCTGGATTGAAATAAATGCCACCTTACAGTGCCAGAACGATCTGACTGAGACAGAAACAAATTATGCTGAACAGGTATATGATTCAAACACCTGGAAAGCTTGTTATAATGATACTAACTCAGATGGAGTTAAGGATTACTTCAAGATTCTTATACCACAACTTACGAATGCTCAATTCAGGATAGATTCCTACACAGCCATTAACATCCTCGATGAAGACAATTATCCGCAGATAAAGACCTATGACACTGGTGATACGATAACGATCAGAGTCAATGAGACCTTTGGTAACCAGGCAATGGTCAAGGTTAATATGACCATATATTTCTTCAACGGATCCACCTATTCGACTGACCTTGAAAATGACACGACAGGAGATCCTGATCTGTGGGAAGCCACTTATGTATTGTCAAATTCTGATCCATTAGGATTCATCAATGCAACAGTCTATGCCTATGATGTATCTGATAGCCTAAAGGCATCATCCAATGTTGCTAACATGAGATATGCACCTAAGAATGTCACCACGGTTCTCGATAAAAATGGTTTAGTGAGAACTTACACAAACATGTTCAGGTATGAACAAAGAGATTCTTGGGTTAATTTGACAACCTCAGGATATGATAATACAACCACATTATACATACCAGCATCTGCAACAGTTCTTGATGCGATGGTATCAATAAGGGGAATGTATTACAGCGGGAGTTATCCAAACAATGTTGAACTGAATGTCAATGGTGGAGTAGCAGAAGCCACCTATACTGGTGAACTGAACACAGTTGAAAGCACGTCGAATCTGACCTCAGCTATAAATACCTATCTTGATGGATGCGGATCAGGTGATTTTGCTGGATACTGTAAGGTCAATATCAATGTGAGTTCCACATCCGCAGGCCGGATAATATTAGAGAACCTGACATTAAAATATCAGATCAATGAAAGTGATGCATTCCTCATATATGACTGGTGGAAGAACGATTCCAACATACTGACAGACTCAGCAATAGATAAACAGAGATATTTCAATAAGACAGCTAACGATGTGAGTGAAGATCTCCTCATCCATGGATTTGTGGTTGATGCGGACGCTGGAAACTGTACTGTAAATGATACATACTATGATGTCCAGACGATCTATGAAGATAAGTACTGCCCAATTGCAGGTACGGTGTATGTAAACCTCAGCGGTTTCAATAATTTCACGAATTATCTAGTCTGGGACAACTTCTCAAAAGGTCAGCCTGTTAGAGTCAGGCTTGAATATGCTAATATCAGGGATTATGCCAACAGCACCCCATTCGGAGGACTTATTGATTCATATTCAAACAAAACTTACAGCGAACTAAACGCAATAGATGACCTTCTAGGTACAGGAGCAACAGATGCATGGGTAGCAGGCGGCGGAGATGTTAATCCATGGATACAGATCAACCTTAGCGATGATTATTACATAACCAGGCTTACATTGCATAACTATTACTTTAACAGGACAAAAGTTTATTTCAGCGATGGCTCTTACAAAGAAATCACTCTGCTGGATGACAATTCAAACCCACAATATCTCAACCTCACAGTACCATTGAAAGCACAATGGGTTAAACTATATGCAATGAGCCTATACCAGGCCCCAGCAGGTCTGAGAGAAGTTGATATTTATGGAAGCAATGAGACACTTGTCCGCCTGATGGACAATGCGAGCGGAACAGGATCATATGTAGAATTCAATATCTCAGGGTATACTCCTAATGATGAAGAAGTATCATCTCGTATACTTTACAATGTGACAGGCGAAATCAGATACAACGACGACAACTTCACTGCAGATATCGAAACCCTATTAATATATAACGGCACGACATGGAAGGAAATCAATACCTCCTTGGCATGTACAGAAGCATTTGAAGCAGAAGAATCAGGATATGGGGATACGAACATAGATAATCTTGTGTGGAGCGCTTGTTACAATGATACAGATTCAGACGGTGTCAAGGACTATTTCAAGATTGTAATACCACAGCTGACAAATGCCAGGTTTAGAGTTGAGTCACTTACTGCAGTCGAGATACAGAATGCAAAGGACAAACCTACAATCAAGACTTATGATACTTCTGAGACTGTTGAGATCTATGTAAATGAGACAAAAGGCATGGCAGCTATCAATACAGTTAATATGAGCATCCATTTCTCTGATGGCACAAACAAGAGCTATGAGCTTGAGAACAATACTAACGGAGACGAGAACCTCTGGGCTTACAATTATACTTTGCTCGCAGCAGATGCATATGGTTACATCAACTTTTCAGTCTATGCCTGGGACGAGTCAGGTACCCTACTCACATCTGCTGACAGTCCTAAATTGAGATATTCACCTAAGAATCAGACAACAATTATCGATTCGGACAGGATTATCTACTCACACACAAACATGATCCTTAATGAAGAAAGGGACAATAATATGACTTTCCTTGCTGGAGGAACAGACAACAGTACAGTGATCTATCTCCCAAGATATGCAGTAGTCAAGACATTCAAGTTTGACCTGCGCGGTGAACCTGTTGAAGGTACAAATCCAAGCGACGTTTCAGTTAATATTGACGGCGGAGCAGAAGATTTCGTACACACAGGCGACTTGGTTGACATAAATACAACGATTGAACTGAATACTTCAGTCAATAGCGCCTTGGGCACTTATGACGTCTCTGGTTACAGCTATATCGATATAAATATCACAACAGCAACAAAAGGAAAAGTCACTGCTGAAAACTTTAGGATAATATACATAATAAATGAATCCGGATCGATCAACATGACCAAGTGGTGGGTCAATGACACTAATGTACTCTCAGATGCGACCCAAGAGATCAGCTGGGCATATAACAAGACAGCAGTCTCACAACAGAACATAATGCTTGACGGTTTTAAGATTGACAACCGCTCATTGAACTGCAGCCTTGATGGCAGCTATAAAGACATAATTGTGCTGGATGTCTACAAGTATTGTCCACTTGATACAGCAGAAAGCATTAATGTATCAAATGAGTATACATTTGCAAATCATTCTGTATGGGAAGACTTCTCAAAGAGTGAGCCAGCAAGAACCCATCTTGAACTGGATAAAGTGAGAAATCTTGCAGCCACAACTAATGGAGGCACTATTCGCGGATCCTCCGCATCCACATGGTCAGCCGATAACGTGATTGATGGAGAATATTATGAAGGAAGCAGTCCCAACCTGAATACCTGGATCAGCAGCGATTCAAAACCATGGGTAGCTGTAAATCTTAATGACTCATATTATATCAACCGCCTCGTCATATACAATAGGAATGACACAGCCAATGGTCTAAAAGATATTACCATATATTTCAGCGACGGAAGCATCAGAGAAGTCACATTGCTCAATAATGGAGCACCATATGAGATTAATATAACACCATCCAAAAAGATATCATGGTTGAATCTCACCTCTAAGAATATCTATGCTTCACCCGCAGGATTGCAGGAGCTGGAAGTCTTTGGTTCAAAAGAACTCATACATTATTATGTCAACAACAACTCTGGAACCGGTCCATTCATTTATTTCAATCTGTCTGCTTATGATCCTTATGAAGTCAGGATCGCTTCCGGCGACGAAAAACACCTGTACAATGTCACTGTTGATATTAATTTCCTTGACGACAATTTCACAGCTGGAATAGAAACTCTTAAAGTATTCAATGGAACCGACTGGAAAGAGCTGAGCATGTCAGATCCATGCGCAACACAATTTGGATATGCTGAAACATCATATACAACTATTGATATTGACGGATCCAGCTATTACGCATGTTACAACGATACAAATAGTAATGGCATTAGAGATTATTACAAGATTAAAGTTCCGTCACTGACAAATCTCCAGTTTTATATAGAATCCATAACGCTTGTTGAAATACTTGAAGGATTAAATTATCCAGCAGTCAGGACCTATGATACCGGAGAGAAAGTTCAAATAAAAGTAAACAAGACGAAAGGGTCAGTCGCTATAGCAAAACTTAACATGACCTTGTATTTCGGTGGACTTGAGAAGAGCTACGATCTTACTGATAATATTGATGGTGATTCGCTCAGGTCAGGATACAATTATACGCTCCTGCCGACCGATCCGACAGGTTACTTCAACTTCACTGTATTCGCATGGGACAGTGGAAACAATCTTGTTACTTCAGCGGTAAGCTCAAACTTGAGGCATCTTCCAAAGAATGAGACCACTCTCATCGATTCATCAATGATCGCACATTCATTTACAAATATGTTTGTTAACGGGTATAGAGATTATGAAATTAGGTTTGAATCTGCAGGATCCAATAAATCAGTCGGATTCTACTTGCCTGCCAGTTCAACTGTGCGATATGCGACAATAAATCTTAGAGGCGCAGAATATCAAAGTACTTATCCATCTGATGTTACTATGGATATCAATGGAGGCGACAATGAATTCAATAGTACAGGCACTTTTGATACCATTAACACAACGATCAATCTTAACAGCACGATAAACAGTGCATTATCTGGATGCCCTACTGATTCAGCTGGATACTGCACAATATATGTCAATATAACATCTGCATCAGTTGGAAAAGTCCTCATCGAAACAATTAACGTGACTTATGATACAGATATTGATTCTTCCTTCAATGTCACTAAATGGTGGGTCAACAGCACCGATATTCAGACTGACGATTCAGTAGATAAGAATTTCACTTACTCAAAAGAGACTAGCGCATCTCAGGATATGAAAATCTGGGGATTCATAATTAGTAATGAAGCAACCAATTGCTCACTGGACGGTATCTATCATGAACCTTATACCTATCGGCAGTACAAATATTGCCCAATCCCAGGCACACAGCAAGTTAAAGTTGATAATACCGGCAATTATACCAACCACTCATTGTGGGAAGACGTATCAAAGGGAGAACCTGCAAGGCTGCATATTGAACTGGAGGATATAAAGAATATCGCTCTAATCTCAAATGGAGGATATATAATTGCGAACTCCTCTGCTGAATTCATTTCTGATAACCTGATCGATAATGATTTCAGCGATGGGACCCTTGGATCATGGAAAGCCAACAGTGCTGATACTGAACCCTCTGTTAAGATTGGATTCAATTCAAGCTACTACATAACTCAACTGATAGTCCAGAACCGTCCGGATAACGGATTTACTACAATTAAGCTTAAGTTCAGCGACGGTTCGATAATGACTGAGACATTAATTAATGATTCTATAAATCAGACAATCAATATAAGTCCTAACATTAAAGCTTCCTGGGTCAATATTACAGGAATAGATACATATCCCGAAGGCGGAGAACCAGGATTTGTCGAAGTTCAGGTCTTTGGATCAGATGCTTACACACAGAGGTATATGGACAACAACTCAGGTACTGGCCCATACATAAACTTCAATGCTTCAGCCTATGATCCTGATGATACAAGACTGTCTGCATCAGATTCAAACAGGATATACAATGTCACCACAAGTATGAAATTCCGTGATGATAATTTCACAGCAGGCATAGAAGCACTTTATGTATATAATGGAACCCTTTGGTATAGCCTGAATGTTTCTACGTCCTGTGATGGTGCATCTAAATCAGAGGCCAATTACACAAATACCACCATCGACGGGCAAGTATGGAAAGTCTGCTACAATGACACCGACGGCAATACCAAGAAAGATTACTATAAGATAAGGATACCACAGCTCACCCACAGCGAGTTTAAGATAGAATCTCTCACAGCATTGGATATCATGAGTGAAATAAACAAGCCAATCATCAAAACTTATGATACAGGAGAACTGGTTGAGATACGTGTAAATGAGACTAAGGGGCCCAGTGCAATATCTAAGGTAAACCTTACGATATATTTCTCAAATGGCTCGACTAAAGGCTATGAGATGACAAATAATACTGATAGCGATGAAAACCTGTGGAGTTATAATTATACCATGCAGTCAGATGATGCATTAGGGTATTTTAACATAACTGTCTTTGGATATGACGGTTCAGAGAACCTCCTCACACAGGCAAATAGTGAGAATATGAGATTCACGCCAAAGAACCAGACTGTTCTTATCAACAATTATTCTCAGATCTATGTATACTCAAACCTCCTTGAGAATGAACAAAGGGACAAGATATTCTATTTCACAGGATCCGGAACAAACAATACCTTAGTTGTCAGAATCCCAGACAAAGCATTTGTTAATGAATTCATAATTGATGTCAGAGGACAGGAATATCTCTCTTCTAATCCAGCAGATGTCACGTTAAATCTGAATGGTGGAGGGGTTGAGTGGACGCATGCTGGAGAGCTTGATGGAACAGATTCATCCGGTGATCTTTCATCATATGTCAACACAGCGCTCAACGGCTGCGGCGCATCAGGGAATGGATTTTGTTCCATTGCCATCACTGTGGGCACCAGTCAGGCAGGTAAAATTACAGCTGAAAATCTGTACCTCAGTTACTATTTCAATGAGTCAAACTCGATCAATACAAGCAAATGGTGGGAAAACGATACATCTATTGTTGTTGATTCCGGAGCAGAGAAATACCAGGATTACAATACAACCTCATCGTCCGATGTGTCAATCTATATCGATGGATTCATAATCAGAAATGATACAAGAGTATGCAAAATTGATGATAGCACAAAGACCATACAGGCAGTCAGAGAATTCGTTTACTGCCCGCTTGACTCAGCCGAAAGCATCAATACCAGCGGAGGCAATACATTTACAGGACATAAAGTCTGGGAAGACACGATTAAGGGTCAGCCAGCGAGGAAGAGATATGAACTTGATATGATATCAAACATTGCTGCATCTGCGAACAGCGCAACGATTTCATCATTCTCATCAGAGGAATGGATCACTGCAAGACTGATTGACGGTCTGTATGGTGATTCAGTCTCAACAGCATGGAAACCGCTTGGTGGGGACTCCACTCCATGGTTTGTGGTCACATTCAATGACAGTTATTACATTACACAGATAAATATCACAAACAGGGGAAGTTCAGGATTCTCTAAAGTAAGGATAACTGCAAACGACGGGACCGAGATCGAAACCTCCCTCAGCCAGAATTCTGAAAACCAGACCATCGAAATCAATCCAGCAATCAAGGCCACATGGCTAAATATATCTGCATTGGAGACATACGGCACTGATTCCGGACTGCAGGA
This sequence comes from Candidatus Woesearchaeota archaeon, assembly GCA_021734865.1. Taxonomy (GTDB): domain Archaea; phylum Nanobdellota; class Nanobdellia; order Woesearchaeales; family JAIPIC01; genus JAIPIC01. The sequence continues at coordinate 27,873 of JAIPIC010000009.1, forward strand.
GATCAAGATTTTTGGAAGCAACAAATTGCTACAAGAATCCATGAACAATGACAGTGGAAATGGGCCTTTCCTGTTCTTTAACATAACAGGATACGATGCAGATACCAACCAATTATCTCTAAACTCTCCACGATTACTTACGAACGTCACTGCAACCATAAGTTATGAAGATACAAACTTCACAGCTGGCATTGAGACACTTTATTACAACAATGGATCATATTGGTATGAACTTAATACATCAAATGCCTGCGCAGCCGCGACGCTTGAGGAGACTGAGACTAATTATGCAACAACAACTATTGATCAGGAAATCTGGAGCGTATGTTACAACGACACGAACAGCAATTCAAAGAAGGACCTGTTCAGGATATACGTCCCAATACTGCACAACGCCCAATTCAAGATAGAATCACTTACTGCAGTGGATATACTTGATCAGGACGAAAAACCAAGAATCGTAACATATGATGTTGGTGATGTTGTAGAAATTGAAGTCAACGAGACAAAAGGTCAGGTAGCAATTGATAAGATAAACATGACAATTTACTTTGCAGATGATTCCACAAAGAATTATGAACTCTCAAATAACACAAATGGCGATGAGAATCTCTGGAGTTATAATTATACTATTCTAAGCACTGATGAAACCGGCTATTTTAATTTTACAGTCAACGCATATGACAGTACAGAAAGTCTCTTGACATCACAGAGCAGCAGCAATCTCAGATTCCTGCCAAAGAACAGGACTTCATTGATACAGCCTGATGGCTATATACGTGTATTTTCCAATATGATGGATCAAGACAAACGGGATACACCAATATATTTCACAGGATCCGGCACAAATATTTCTGTTAAGATGCGTCTGCCAAAATATTCAGAAGTCCTTTACCTTACATATGACATGAGGGGGGAAGCCTACAGTGGAGATGATCCATCTGAAGTTTCAATCGATATTGGCAGCCCCGGGGCTGAATGGACAAATTCTGGTGACCTGACAACTACAGTTAAGACATCTGATCTAGCAGCCGATTTCAATACAGTTCTTGAATCATGCTCACCTGGAGGGGACGGTTATTGCAGGATCATACTTACGATATCAAGCGCTACAGCAGGTAAAGTGACGATTGAAAATATCAACATGAGTTACATAGTAAATGAGACCGGGTCGTTAGAAGTAGAACAATGGTGGCTTGATGATACAGGATTACAGAGCGATGAGGGAGCCTATTATCATAGGGAATATAATAAGTCCAGTGCAAGCAGCATTGACATCCTGGTTGATGGATTTGTCATATCCAACACATCCACTAATTGCAGTATAGACAGTGTATACAAAGATTATGAAACGATCAAAGGTTACAAATATTGTCCTTTGGATGCAGCAGAGACCATTAATGTGACAGCAGCATATAATTATACAAATCACACCATATGGGATGACACAGAGAAGAACGAACCGGCAAGAAAGACCATGGAATACTCAAGCGTGTCAAATATAGCGCTTGCAACAAACGGCGCCACGATCAGGGGCTCATCACCATCTATATACGCAGCAGCAAGAGCGATTGATGGACTCATATCAAATAACTGGCAGGAGTCCTGGGCAGTTGACGGAACAGTATACACTACCCCATGGATTGCTATCCAGTTCAATGATTCCTACTATGTGACTCAGATTAATATAACAAACAGGGATGAGTACGGTATAGAGACTGTTGTCCTGAGATTTGAGGATGGATATACCAAAGAAGTCACATTGAACAATGCCACTTACACCACGATCAACATATCTCCTCTGGTGAAATCAAGCTGGGTTAATATTACCGCCAAGTCAATCTACGGTGACGCACAACCTGTAGGATTCCAGGAAGTTCAAGTATATGGATTCAAGAATATTAAGCAGCAGCATAATGATAATGGATCATACAATGGAACATTATCTTACTTCAATATCACAGGACATTATCCTAACGGCAGCATCGTTTCAGGATCCAGAAAGATATACAATGTATCCTCATATGTGCAATTCGATGACCTTAATTTCACTGAAGGGCTTGAAAGATTGTATCATTATGACGGCTCGGTATGGCAGTTCATCAATATAACAAAACCATGCAACAGTTCAAGTGCATCATCTGATGAAAATTTCACGATTATCACATCTGACTCTACAGTCATATTAGCCTGCTATAATGACACAAATGGCAATGGCAAGAGAGATTATTACAAAATACTTATCCAGAACGTGACTACTGAAAGGTTCAAGTTTGATTCACTGACAGCTATAAATATCCTGGACGAAGAAAGCAACCCGATAATCAAGGGATACAATGTAAATGAGATATTGCCTGTCAAAGTAAAAGAAGTGTATGGAAACGATTCGATTACTTCCATGAACCTTACCATATTCTTCTTCAACGGCACATCTGTCAAATCATTCGATATGGCAAATAATCCTTCAGAACAGGGAACTTGGGAATACAATTACACGGTCCTTGAATCTGATCCGGTAGGAAACTTCAACATAACAGTACAGTCATATACAGCCGGAGGAGTACGTCTGAACATAGATGTTGTGTCCGGGTTTAAAGTAGTCCATAAAAATGAAACAACAATAATAGACGATCATTCAATCGTGAAAACATGGACCAACACATTTACTGATGACAACGTTGAATGGCGCATACAGTTTTCCGAAGCAGGATCATCAACCGAGGCAAAGCTTCACATACCTGTTAATGCAACACTGACTAGTGTAAATTTCAGTCTTGAGGGCAATGAATTCTCAAGTTCGTACCCAAGCGATGTATCAGTCAATATTGGCGGCGGACCTGTTGAATGGTGGATGTCAGGACAATTAGACTATATGGCAAATGTGTCAAATCTGACATCAGCAGTCATAAGTTACATCTCATCAGGAGACTGCATGATCTCAAATGGATACTGCGATGTTCCTATAAATATAACAACTTCATCGATCGGTGCTGTCACACTGCAATCGCTTAACCAGAATTATACAGTCAACGAATCCGACGATTTCAACATCAGTCATTGGTGGAAAAATGACACTAACATATATGCAGATACAACAAAGAAGTATTATCAGATATACACGCTCCAGGATTACCCACTATATGATATAACTCTCTATGGATACCAGATAAGCCAGCAGGCAACATACTGTGAAATCAATGATGTTGGGAAGAATATTAGTGCCCTTTTTGGCAATAAGTACTGCAAACTCTCAAACAGTGAACTTGCATTGTACGCTGGCGGTGGGACATTGCAGAACAATACAGTATTTGACAATATCTCACGTGGAGTACCAGTCAGGAATATAATGGTTCTCGACAGCCCGGCAAACATCGCTGCATCCGCTAATGGAGGGTCTATAGCAGGATATAGTACAGTCTTTGGAAGCTGGGACGCTAATAATGTCATAGATGGTGCCTATACTGACACTCAGACCGATGCCTGGGCATCAAACACCGGTGATCCGGAACCATATATCGTGATCCAGTTCAATGATAGCTATTATGTCGATAGGTTCAAGATACAGAACCGGGCAAATTCCGGATTCAACAGAACCAAGGTGACTTTCAGTGATGGTACTTATGAGTATTACACATTTCCTGATTTAGGTACACTTGTGACTTTCAATGTGACTCCGATGAGAAAAGTATCCTGGATGAACTTTACAGCAATATCAACCCATGATGATTATTCTGGTTTTGTTGAGATTGAAGTCTACGGATCCAAAAAACCAAATGAAACAGGTCATAATATTAATCAAGAGAGAGGTACATATTATTCCTTCAATATAACAGGATTTGAACCTTCTGGAAACCAGATATCGTCCTCAGGCAATAATCTGACAAATATCACATCTGAAGTATATTTCGACGATGATAACTTTACAGCCGGTCTCGAAGTCCTTCAATGGTATAATGGATCAGCCTATGTGGACCTGACCAGTTCAACTTCATGTGCTGATATTTTCGCTGAACCTGAGACAAATTATACTGAAAACACAGTTGCAGGCAGGACCATATGGGTATGCTACAATGACACAAACGGAAATGGCAAGGTTGATTATTACAGGATTAAACTGTCTCATGTGACTAATGAAAGGTTTAGGATCGCATCTTTTACATCAATTGACTTCCTGGATCAGCTTGGTTATCCTTCAATAGGAACATACGACACAGCACAGACCGTATACATCAGAGTGAACGAGACAAAAGGATCAAGCGTTATCACAACCATGAACGCATCTATCCAGTTTTCCGACGGTACGACCAGATATTATCCAATGGATAACGATGTACACATGGGAGCAAATGTATGGGAACTGAATTATACGATTGATTCGGCAGATCCGGTCGGTCAGTTCAACATATCGGTGTATGGATATGATTCAGGCGACAGTCAACTGGTCTTGGGATATCTTGAGGATTTCTGGTATTATCCAACGAATAAAACAAGCGTCCTTGATACTGATTCAATGGTCTACACAACGATAAACACATTCCAGAACGGCAAACGTGATTATGATATCAGTTATAATGTGACAGCAGGATACAATGCAATCAATATCTATCTCCCTACAACCGCAGAATTGACTAACGTCACATTCAATATTACAGGGAAGAAAAACACACTCGACGGAATCGATTACTATCCAAATAACATCACATTGAACATAAGGGAAGCACTTGGAACCTATGGAGAGGATGAATGGATATACTCCGGAGAACTGTCCGGAAATGTTGAAATAGTTAACCTCACGTCGAAACTTCAGGAAGTTTTAGACGCAAGCACTCCTGATGGCCAGGGTTATTATTCTGTAATCGTAAAAGTCAACAGTACAAGAGGAAGAGTTCACATTCATGATCTGAGAGTATCATATACAAGGAATGAATCAACCGGTCTTAACATAACAGATTGGTGGCTCAATACTACAAATATCACTATTGATTCAACAATTGACATATTCAAAAGATACCAGCGGAGCAGCGGTGCATTAGTTTCAGCTAATCTTGAACTCAACGGATTTGTCATTGATAATAGGTCGACCCTTTGCCAGATAAACGGCAGTACTAAGACAATTACAGTATTCGAGAATTACAAGTATTGCCCTCTTGACAGCACTGTGACAATAATGGCTACAGGGAACGGCAACTTCACTGACAACGATATCTACACAGATGTGTCCAGAGGAACACCAGTAAGGACGATCATGGATATGGAGTACATAATCAACCTGGCAAATATAACTGCAGGAGGAAGCATCCTGGCGAACTCATCTGAATTTTGGACAGCTGAGAACGCAATTGATGGTATTATTACCGATTCGAACATATATGCATGGGCAGCTCAAGTCGATGACCTTACTCCATGGATAGTCGTTGGTCTCAATAGCTCTTATTATATCAACAGGCTTGTAATAAACAATCGTGACGGCAATGGTATAGAAAATATGGAAATCAAATATTCAGATTCTACTTCCCAGACTCTGACCCTGTATAACAATGGAAATGCCCAGGAAGTGAACCTGTCACCAATGCGGAAGATCTCATGGATCAATTTCAGTGGTCTTTCAACTTTCGGGTCGAATGCAGGTTACAAAGAATTGAGGATCTACGGATCATCTTATCCTGCCCAGATCAGGAATGGTACTGGCAAGATCAGAGGTCCGACATTCTATTTCAATCTGTCCGGATATGATACCAGCATAGAACCAGTCACGGCTGAACAGAAATTTACGAACATAACATCTCAGATATACATAAATGACTCAGCAATAACAGCTGGCATTGAGAAACTGCATTGGCATAATCCACAGAATAATAACTGGTATGAGATTAACATATCAACATCATGTTCAGATCCTATGGGAACAACAGAATCAAACTATAGTACAACGATTATACCACTAAATTCATCCATAAACCTAACATGGGCTGCATGTTATAATGATACAAATGACAATGGTATCAAGGATTATTTCAAGATCCTCGTTCCTGAAATCACATCAGAAGAATTCAAGGTTTCCTCATACGTTGGAGTAAACATTCTGGATGAAATAGATTATCCTGATATTAAGACTTATTATTCAGGAGATAATTTTACAGTGAGGTTGAATGAGACCTATGGTCAGGAAGCAATAGATTCAGTGAATGTTACATTCCAGTTCAGCAATTCAACAGAAACATATGTTATGGTTGATGGACTACTAAACATATGGGAATACAATAAGAGCATAGATGGTAATTATCCACTTGGATATTTCAATGTTAGCGTATCTGCCATGAATAGTCTTGGTGAAGTGATCGTTGAGGATAAGATAGAAAACCTCAATATCAATCAGAAGATCAAACTCAGTATTGTTAACAGTACAGGTGGTGTCTATGCTACAAATAATATGCTCAAGAATGACATGACGGACTCAGTATCTGAGTTCAACAACACGTATTTGAATAAGAATATAACTCTTTACATACCCAAGTTGGCCCAGAACATACAAGCTTCAATGTCAGTACTAGGTGCGGAAAATCTTGTCAGTGGAGACGAATATCTTCCTGAAAATGTTTCCCTTACAATAATTGGTGGATCTGAAATATATTCCAAATCCGGATCGTTGAACGGAACAGACAGCACAGGCGACATTAGTTCACAGATTCAGAGCGCACTATCAGGATGTCCAGCAGACCTTGCTAATTATTGTGATGTTAAGATCACTGTCCATTCCGATTCGCCAGGAAAAGTGACAGTCAATAATATAACACTGAAATACTGGCTTGATGAATCTGCAGCATATCAGATCAACCTATGGTGGGTCAATGATTCGAACATTGATATTGATTATATGAACACAAAGAAGACACACTATCTCTTTGAAGCATTGCCGCTAACATCTTCACAGATATATGGATTCATTGTAGATAACAGTACATCATCCTGCGAGATCAATGGCTCAGGCGTAACACTCAGCACACTTGATTATTATACATACTGTGCACTGGACACCCCAGAATGGATCTACAGGGATGGAAGCAGCATGAAAGAGCATACTCTTTCAACTGACTATGACAATGAGGGCATTGCTGTGAGACGTGTCCCAGTTATGTCCGACTCATGGAATGTTGCATCATCTGCCAACGGTGGTACGATCATAAGCAATTCCTCAGGCTATAACCCCAGAGAGAACCTCATTGATGGAGATTACACAGAAGACTTCCCTGGATGGTGGCTCACAGACACAAGCGATACAGAGCGTTATATCACTGTACAGTTCAATGACTCATATTACATCGACCAGGTCAGCATAGTAAACAGGAGAAATGTGGGATTTAAGGATATAACACTTACATTCAGCGATGGAACATCTATCGATTATCAATTGGAAGATAATAACCAGACCCAGAACATATCAGTTTCACCAATTAGAAAAATCAGCTGGTTGAACATATCTGCTTCAACAGTGTACAGCACAAATTATCCTGGACTTGTAGAAGTACTGGTACATGGAAGCCATGGTTACCAAGAAGTTGTCATATCCAAGAATGAGAAACACGCTATCAAATACTTCAATGTCACTTCATATGATTCAGACATGGACATGATCAATGACAGTTATGCATTTAAGATGTATAATGTGACCACTGAATTGCAGGTCAATGACAATGACTTGATACAAACGATTGAAGCTCTTGAATGGTATGACGGAACTGACTGGGTTGAAATCAATGTAAGTACTATATGTCAATCAAACATCACCGGATCAGAGATAAATTACACAAATTCAACACTGAGTTCAATGATCTGGAAGGCATGCTATAATGATACTGACATCAACGGAAAGAAAGATTATTTCAAGGTCGTCATTCCAGAAGTGGTCACAGAACAGCTGCGAATAGCTTCACATATCGGTATAAATATATTGGATGAAGACAACAAACCGATAATAAAAACATATGACCAGAATTCATATGTTGACATCGGTGTTAATGAGACAGACGGACAATCCGTAATTGATTATGTCAATATAACCTTGATCTATAATGATTCTACAACAGCTACTTACAGGCTAAGCAATACAAGTCTACAGGATGGCAATCCTAATAACTGGACATTCCCTCCATTCGGATACCAAATCAGCCCGGCTAATCCAGAAGGTACATTAAATATAACGGCAAATGCTTATGACAGCAATGATAATCTCTTAATAAGCGACTATGAAGTCGTAACCATTGTCCATGGGTTCACAGAATCTGTAATAGACCATAATGGTATCATATCCACAAAGACAAATAGATATGCATCAGGAGAGACTGAAGATTTCAGGACATATACAGAATCCGGCAATAAGGTTGTCGCATCACTAAAAGTACCTATGTACTCAAATGTGACACAAGCCAGTTTTAGGCTTAAAGGGCTCTCTTACTCATCAACCTACCTGACCAATGTAGCACTGAATATAGGAGGAGGAGACCCTGAATACCAGATGAGCGGTACATTCAATTACAACACAGTAATCAGCAATCTTGCAGGACCGATCAATGATGGTATTAGTTCATGCAGGCTGAACAATGAAGAAGATCCGGAAGGCTTCTGTACGATCCCTATATATGTAGACTCAACAACACTCGGAAAGGCAGCAATAGATAACCTGGTATTATATTATACGACCAATGAATCCGGTGCTTTCACAATATCAAGCTGGTGGATGAACCAGTCGAATCTGTTCATCGATAAGGGGGCAGATAAATACAGGATGTATGATGATACAGCATATCCAAACACACGTTTCAACATAAATGGCTTTGTCATCGACAACAGGTCAAATGAGTGTAAGATCGATAATATTACAAAGTCTGTGGGCAGCTTCCTTAACAACAAATATTGTCCATTGGACTTCCACGAAAGCATTGAGACGACATTCCAAGGTAATTTCTCAACACACACGGTCTGGAATGATATGTGGAAAGGAACACCTGTCAGAAAAGAGATGGAATATGAATCACAAGATATCAAGAATTATGCGTATATGTTGGAATACGATTCTTACATAATGAATGTCTCATCTGAAAACTATGATGGTGATTATCATACATGGGAAGCATCTGGCGCAATAGACGGTGCTAAGACTACTCAGTACTATGATGTCTGGGCATCAGAAGAAGCTGATCTTCTGCCTAGCATCAATATTTCCATGAATGGTTCTTACTATATAACACACCTAAAGATCTCAAACTATGACATGAAGACCCTTAGGGTGTTCTTTGATGATGGAAGCTATCAGAATATCTCACTGCCAACCCATAATGGTCTCACGCAGTATAATCTTGGAATCACAACTCTGACAAAGAATCTAACGATATATGCTGAAGATACTTACGGAGCAAATGCAGGATTCATTGAGTTTGAAGCATATGGGTATGCCAATGGAAGGACAAAAAGCACTTACAATGGATATTATAAGCTTGTCAATGTCAGTGGTTATTATCCAGACCAGATCAAAGTGAGCGGTTCAGACCTCAATCACTTTACTAATATCACAACACAGATGACGGCAGATGATGCTAACTTCGTTGAAGAGCTTGTAGACCTTAAACTGAAGGATTACCTTGGGAACTGGTCAATCCTGAATACTACAACAATATGTAATGCTTCATATACAGATATTGAAGGCAATTACACAGTATCAACAATCGATGGGAACAGATATCATGTATGTTATAATGACACAAACGGAAATGGGATCAAAGATTACTTCAAAGTGCTCATCGAGAATGTCACGACACGTGAATTTATAATCGATTCAAGAGACGATACATATCCAAACATCACAGACACAAACATCCAGGATGCTGCTTACGTGAATACAATAATCCCTATTGCAGCACAGGCAGTCGATAATATTGGTATCTCATCTGCATGGGTCCAGATAAGAAAGCCGGACAATTCCACAGAAAACATCACCTTGAATCCATCTATAGACGATTGGTACAACAACACCTATCTCCTCAGGATGGTTGGAACGTATAATTTTACGATATTTGTCAACGATACCACTGGAGGCCTAATAACATCATTATATGCTAATGGTCTTAACAGCAGCCTAAAGATCAACTCAATAACAGTCTATAACGCATCCTATGGAACTGCGCTTGAAGTTGGCGAGAAGGTTGTCATAAGGGTCAATATAACTGAGCCTATCGAAAACAGTGATATTACCTCAGTGAATCTGAATCTTTCAAATAATGGTTCTGTTATTATTATGGAAAGCACCAGCATGACAGAAGTACTGCCACAGACCGGATCGTATGGAATATATGAATACAACTTTACAGACATGTATTATGAACTCAATTCCACCGGCACATGGTCGTTGGACATCAGAGCAAATGATAATATGAGCAATAATGCTACATCATCGACTATGTTCATTGTAAATGATACAAAAGCTCCACTTATCAGAGATTTCTGGCTTACACCAAGCGCTCTTGATCTTGATGAATATGTCTTGCTTACAGCAGATGTGGTTGACATAATAAATTATATTGAGCTTGATTTCCAGAGGGCAGGCAGCAACGACACTGAGAACATGTCAAAGACAGTTATCGGTAACCTGACAAACTATACTTATAACCTCAATTACAAAGCAGACCGGACAGGAGATTATAATGTTACTCTGGTTGCTCATGATTATTCCGGTCACAGTAGCATAAGCAATGTCTTGACATTTAAGACTTATGGTGATACTACTGGATCTTATGGAGTGTCGCCTGTGACTGTAAACCTTACAGATAATAATTACATAACCGCGGAGACTGTCTATATAGATCATGTATTCAATAATACTGGCAATGCCACAGCACGTGAAACAGGACTTAACCTTACATTACCTAATGCTACATGGATCAAAGATCCACAGAACAGTCCCACACTGACTACAGATGATAACATAATCTGTGATGACATCGCAAGCGGAGGAAACTGCACCGGACAATGGAAATTGCTGATCCCTCAAGGTATTGCTCCTGGAATCTACATGGTCAATTCAAGTGTTAGCTGGAAGAACCCAAATACCCTTTGGTCAGTCATGAGGAAAAACACCACAATCATTATTGAGCCAAACCCATACATGAGACTTGGTCACAAGGATGATGAGTATGGATCAGAAGCACCTCAGCATTTTGTAAATACAGTAGAAGCAGGCGTGCCACAGGTTGTTGCAGAATACTACTTCCAATCAGTCGGAAACCAGCCTCTTGAAGGTGTGACTTGGTCAAAAGTAAGTGGAAACCTTTCGAGCGAATGGGTATACTTAAGCTCCCAGGAAACACAATATGGACTTAACGAGAGCGTATTGATACAAGTGACTGTGGCAATCCCAGCAATTGTGCTTGAGGGACAGTACTTTGCTGAATTCGTTTATAATGCAAATGATTCCTCTTGTGTGAATAATCCTGAAAATTGCTATAAGACAGTCAATCTTTCAATATTTAATGGCATCAATATAACTACAGGAGCATTGAACGTAACACCATACATTAGAGAAAAATCCAGGAGTGCTGATTCCAATTCAGAGGAGCCACTGGATCTCCTACTGTACAACACCGGCCAGGCTAACATGTCAAGTTTACAATTTGCCTTGGGAACACTCCCAACCGGATTTTCTATTATCAATTATACTGTTGATGACTGTACTACGCTATTGGAGCCAGGCGATTCCTGTGCTGCAAGATATTATATCAATATAACAGAGAATGCTTATCAGGGTACACATAATATCACAAGCTATGCATCTTGGATCAATGAAAATACTTCGGAGACAATGATCGCAAATGTATCACAGTTCCAGGTCAGCGCACCGGACGATATCCTTAGGATCACTGAACCTTCGGTAAGCGCTACTCAAAGCCAGAACACCACCATCAATATAGTCAACTTTACATTGCAGACCGCAGGTACTGAAGGCAATTCCTTTTCAGAAATTGAATTCAGGGTTGAAGATCTCCAAGGCGGAACATTCAACTTCAGCCAACTGATGACCTTTGGTCCTGAGAACATTTCTGAAATGTCTATACCAGAACAGCGGAACATAATGGTATATTTAACTGTCCCGGCAGGCCAGCCTGACAGTATATATGAAGCTAACATAATCGCAAATTCATCCGGAAGCTATTATGACTGCAATCCAAGATCAAACTGTTTTGATACAACTTATCTCAGCCTGACTGTCCCTATTAGCTACGAATGGGAGCTCAGTCCGAATAGTACAAGCATACCTGAAGCCATCTCAGAGATTGACACATTTGAGATCAATTTCACAAACCGTGGAAACAGGCAGATGACTCTTAGGATAATCAAGTACGGAGACGAAAATATCGTTGATCTCCTTAACAATACTGAGGAAGTGGTTCTTGATGTACAAGAGACCAAGACAGTCATCTATGGCTATCAAACAATAGCTATGGGCAATGCAACGTTTGAGTTCCTTGCATATAGGGTAGGCGACACTGACAACACGAAAAGCTCGTACGTTAATTTCACAGTAGGCCAGGAACCACCAACCGTATCAGATGTATCATCAGAATATTCATATCTGGAAAAAGACAGGATTCCGATGCAGCTATATGTATATGCAGATGACAATGAAGAGGTAACTTCAGTCAGGGCAGAAGTAATTGATCCAGACGAAATCAACCATTCAGTGGATTTCACACTTTATAATGGTAGCTCAACAAACGGTGGATATTGGAACGGTTCTTATCCGTCAAATCTAACTGGAGAGCACACTTTTAGGATATATGCAATGGATGCAGCTTATGGAGAAACGATCAGTAATCTCTCTAACTTCACGATTGTCGACTCAACCAACCTGACTATATATATGGATTCAGGAACAAATGTGACTGTCTATAACCATACCAAACTGCAAAATAAGACTTTCGATTTTAGTTACAGGATAGAAAACACCGGCTATGCAGTATCATACAATACAGATACTGGACTTGGATACGGCAGGGCAACCACTGAGGTGCTTGAACAAGGATGGCCCGTCTACAATTATTATTCATACAGTTCAGATTCATCGTACAGTCAGCCAAAGATGAACTTTTTTGATAACATTACATCGCAGAACGGATTGGTCTCGTATCATAATGGATCAACTATAATGAGCAATATGTTCAGGGTTACTATCAACAACACAAAAGCAGGTAGTTATACCATACCTGTCGTGGCTCGTTGGTTTGACCAACAAGCTCAGAACATGACCGCTGTAGAGAATCTCACTGTGATAATCAGTCCAGTCGATTCACTTGAAATTGAAGGCCCATTAAGACTGCTTGCTAAAGATGATGGCATACTAAGAACATGGGATTATAATCTCTCATCAATGGGAAACACTGACATTGAAGATGTTAATGTGACCTGTGAAGGTCAGCACTGCTCCGGACTAAGAATTACAACTTCACCAAGTGCATATCTTGATGCTATGTACGACACACCTGCTCAGTTCTCATTATCTGTAAACATCAGTTCAGGTACAGAGATAGGTGTATATAATGTCACATTGGTTGCAAGGAAGAACAGTTCTCTTAACCACACAAAGAGTATTGCAGTGTTTGTGAATTATAATACTAGCTGGTCTCTTGGTTCCCAAAGACTCAACATTACAGTCGCAGAGAACTTTGAAGGTTACTCAGGCCGCTTCATGATCGATAATGTAGGTACAGTAGAACAGATTTACAGGATGCAGTCATATGAATATAATGGCAGCGGACAGCCTGTAGCAGTATCAGATGCTTCAAACAGCCGCTTCATGGTGCCTATTAACCAGTCAGTTGACCTATCAACCAGGGATTATGTAAACCTAACCCATAATTCAACACAAAGCGGAACATACAATGGAATGGTTCGTGTCACATCAGATATCTCAGATGATGATAACAGGTACCATGACATCAATATCACATTGAATGTTGTACCATATAAAGTCACATCCAATTACAGTTTCAGCTCTGACAATGTGACATTAAGGCCTTACAGGAATATTACCGTCTATGCTAACGTCACATTTGATGGTATTCCAGTCAATGATAACCTGACTTTCAATATTACGATCGGAAATGAAACATGCAACCTTACATATTCCGATTCAAATGGAGATGATATCTTGGATAGTCTGGCTTCAGGAGTATTTGTAACTACTAATAACATATGGGCACTAACCTGCAAAGCCCCATACCAGGAAGCAGGATACAGATCACTCTTCATTAGAGTAAATTATTCCGGAGACAACACGACTAGTTCAGATGATGTATATTACACATATCAAGAGACTGATGCTTTCTATTACATGGATCTCCAAGCACCAAAGATCCACAATGTCTCTGTAGAATCAATCAATGAAGGAGAACCAGTAAACATTACCATAAACGCATCTGACTTCAGCCCATTGAACGACAGCCTTGTCGCAGCACATCTGATAAAAGATGAAGATCAGGAAGACCCAATAAATATTACTTTCACAATGATTAACTCATCAAATGGAACCTATATCTATCAAGGTTCATATGCTAACCTATCAGTAGGAGACTATGATCTTGTTATCATAATTAATGATTCGCTGAACAACTCAAACAACGACAGCGTATGGTTTGAAGTAAGGTCAAATCAAACCTTTGACTTCAATGGAACACTTGAAGATCCTCAAGGAAACGGGCAGAGTGCAAGCTTTGTACTGACCAGGCCAAACCATCCTGAGAACAGGATATTTGTATTCTCGACGAATAATTACGCAGAATACAATAAAAAGCTCCACATGAGAAAGTACGATGTCAATATACTTACACAAAAAGCCAGAGTGAAAGTTGGCAATATGACCATCAATGAGTCTATGACTAACCTCATTGATCTATACACATTAAATGATACTATCGCAAATAATGATACTTATATGACAGAATCCAACAGGAACAGATACGGTCCATTCTCAGGGACGTTCTTCCACAGGTACATTGACAATGTTAATGCAAACCTGACCCTGAACTTCTCACATTACCTGAATCAGACACCTGATATAGAGACAACCAAAGGAAACATAACTATCTACAGATGCGAAAATTACAGCGCAGTTGACATGATCTGTGTAAATAGCAGCTGGGTGCGTTACAATGCAACTGTTGATCCAGAGAATAATCTGGTTTACCTTGAATTGTCAAACCAATCTGCATACGTGGCTGCAAATTTCATCTGCGGAGATGGAATATGCAATGATGGGACTGATTCAGCTGATTACGGTGAAACTGCCGCAATCTGTTCAGCAGACTGCTCAACACCACCTCCTGACGATACTAATAACAACGCTGGCAGCAGCAGTTCAGCAATACCTGAAATTCCAGACATCGAAGAAGACAACGCAACATCAACAGAGAACACCACAGGTACAATCACGCTGTCGGATAAACTGATTGAAGTATCACTTTATCCTGGCCAGACGAAGACAATTCCGCTCGTGCTCAACAATGTATATGATGCAAACATGAGTGTGGTATTAACCAAAGAACGGACTCTGGAAGAGTTCCTAATTATTGAAGGAGATCAATTTATGATTGAACCAAAATCAGATCACACAGTTAACTTTTCATTCACGGCTCCATCTGATGCCTTAGTTGGGACATATACTGGAGATATTTATGTTAAAGCCAACAATAAGACACAGATAATTCGTACTATAATCGAAGTGTCCTTGCCTACAGAACCATTCCTTGAGATGGAAATCAAGCTTGAATCTACCGAGATTGAAGCTGGACAACCTCTTAAGTTTGGTGTAACGATAAAAAATATTGGCTTGATTGAGAAAGTGAATGTTGTCAATACATATTCTGTGTATAATATTAAGACCAATAAGCTAGTTGGCAGTTTCAAAGAGACTAAGACCTTAAGTACATTTGTAACTTACAACACCTCTATAGTACTTCCAAAAGATGTTGAACTTGGATTGTATAAGATTGAAGCAAAAAGTGAATACTTATCCAGAGAGGCGCGAGACATAGCCACATTTAAAGTGGTCAAACCGATCGCTCCGAGCAAAGAAACCCCATTCATGTTTTGGTTAATATGGCAGATCATAACCTGGCCATTCACATATGTGATAATAATAATGCTTGTACCTACCGTATTTATTGGTATCAAATACATCAAAGCATTAAAGAAGAAGAAAAAAGAAACTCAGCGTTATGTCTTCCCTCTTGACAACAAAAAACTTCCACAGAGAGGCGCCCGCGCAATTGTTCTGGGTAAGATCGCCGAGACCACAAAGAATGCTTATTTTGATATCGACAAACTCCAGACCCACGTCCTTGCTGCTGGTGCAACAGGATCAGGTAAATCTGTCTCTGTACAAGTAATGTGTGAAGAACTCCTCATGAGAAAGATCCCTGTCATCGTCTTTGACCCTACCTTCCAATGGTCAGGATTTGCATGGCCTTCCAAGGATAAAAAGATGATTGAACTATATCCTAAGTTTGGTCTTTCTGCCAACGCCGCACGGTCCTTCAAGACTAATGTTGTTGTCGTTGAAGATCCAAAGATGGAAATCCACATAAAAGATCACATGAATCCAGGTGAGATAACTATATTTAGTATGCACAAGCTGACGATCAGCAAGATCAGCGAGTTTGTCAAGAATACTATCGAAACCATGTTTGATGAACATTTTGATACCACTGACAAACTTCGCCTTATGATGGTCTACGACGAGGTCCATAGATTGCTGCCTAAATATGGTGGCAAAGATGCTTACACTTCCCTTGAAAGAGGTTGTCGTGAGTTCAGGAAATGGGGTATCGGAATAGCCTTGATATCACAAGTATTGATGGATTTTAAAGCAGCTGTTACAACAAATATCGGAACAGAGATCCAGCTTCGTACTAAATATCATGGTGATATTGAGCGTGTTAAGAAGAAATACGGCAAAGTCTATGCAGAAACCCTTGCCCGTCTACAGATTGGCACCGGCCTTATGCAAAACGCAGAATACAACGACGGCCGACCTTATTTTGTATCTTACAGGCCTCTGTTGCATAGCACTTATCAGATCTCAGAAGAAGCTTTCA
>JAIPIC010000075.1 GCA_021734865.1 Candidatus Woesearchaeota archaeon
ATTGAGATTGATTTAATAAGAATTGCACATAATCTGATTTTAATAAAGAATCGGATAGGTTCTTTTCTTAATTTTAGTTGTTAATATAAGTTATTTTCTCACAATTTTAATTGCTAAAAGCAATTGTCGGACAGCCTCTAGTGTTATTGGGTTCACTATAGTTTTGTGTATTATTTTTTGTATTTCTCAAGCACTTCATATACTGTCTTAAGCATATCATTCCTAGCAAGAGGTTTTAATACAACCCTGTCAATACCATAAGAAGCAGCCTGATTATCATCCATTTTTTCACTAAAACCAGTACATAAAATGACACCAGTTTCATGTCTTAAGTTTTTGATCTGTCCTGCAAGTTCAATTCCTGTCATGTTTGGCATGGTTAAATCTGTAATCACTAGATCAAACCTTTGAGGATTATTCCTGAATAATTCAAGAGCATCTGTGCTACTGTTTCTGGTTGTTACAGTATAACCATATCTTTCAAGCGTTAGTTTCCCAAGTTTTGTTATGGATTGCTCATCATCAACGTATAATATGCTCTGATTGCCTTTATATATTTGTCCTGTCGGAGAGGGATTATTACTAACATGGGTTTCTAGGGTTGGAAGATATACATCAAACTTTGTACCTCTACCTAGGACGCTATCTACCTCAATCAATCCTCCATGATCCCTGACAATCCCATGAACAACTGATAGCCCAAGTCCGGTACCTTTGTCGCCCTTTTTTGTAGTGAAGTAAGGATCAAATATCCTATTGATAATATGGAGTGGAATACCCGTACCTGAATCTGTAACACTAAGCACGACATATTTACCATGATTGAGACCATTGTTCTCAACTTTTGACGGTGATAGTTCTGTTTTTTTCAGTTTTATTTCCAGAGTTCCTCCTTCATCTTCCATCGCATGTTGCGCATTTGTTATTAAATTCATAAGAATCTGGTGTATCTGGTTTGGATTTCCAGAGATATAACAGTTCCCTTCAAGCTCTTGCTCAATATTAATTGTTGTAGGTATAGAAGCACGTATCAATTGTGAAACTTCAGTAATTACATTATTTAATTTTAGAGGTTTCTTCTCAACATCTGATTGCCGACTGAATGCTAATATTTGTTGAACAAGACCCTTAGCACGTTTTGCACTATTATGAATTTCCATGAAATGGTCATACAATTTACCCTCTGACGCTGTCTCTTCAATCCCTAATTCAGCAAACCCAATTATTGGTGTGAGAATGTTGTTGAAGTCATGAGCAATCCCACCTGCCATTGTCCCCATGGCTTCCATCTTATGAGCCTGCTTGAGTTCATCTTCGAGACTCTTTTTTTCGGTTACATCTCTGTGACTACCTAGAAATCTTACAGGAAAACCTTTTTCATCCCTTACAGCTTCTCCTTCAGATTCTATCCATCTATATGACCCATCTTTATGCTGCAAACGGAATTCGACAACATAATCCTCCCTTTTGCCCCCCAAATATTCATTTACAGCAGATTTGACTGTTTCAATATCATCTGGATGTATGCGTTTTTCCCATTCATCATAGCGATCTTCAAACTCATTTTCTTCATACCCTATCTGCTGTTTCCATTCTTTAGAAAAATATACGGCATTGCTTCTTAGATCCCAATCCCATAACCCAACATTTGAAGCTTTGAGGGCCAATTCAAGTTTCTCAGAAGTGTCTTGCAGTTGGCTCTCATAATTGATCCTATCAGTAACATTTTGCATAAATCCATCCCATAAAATACTTCCGTCATCTAATTTCTTTGGGACTGACTTGACCTCCATCCATACTAAGTCTCCATCGATGATTGCAGGAACAACATCCTCATATAAAGTCAGATCTTTTGCGGATCCGAGAACATGATTCCTAAATTTTTCAACATATCCTGGTTCTATTTTACCTAACAGATTGTTAACATCATACATAACTTCTTCTGATTCTACCCCGATAATTTGTTTAATGTTTTGACTGATGAATGGAAATGAAAATGTACCATCGCTTGACATCTTGAATTGATATGAAACTGCTGGAGAATTCTTGAGGATTGATGAAAGCCTGGCTTCAAAGGCTGATAATTCTTGTATTACAGCTTTTTTTTCTGAAATATCATCATAGATACACACAATATCGTCGTTTGAAAGCTTAAACACAAGATTATATCTCCATCCTTCTATTCTTCCATCTTTGTAAAATGATTCTGGAAGTTCTGATGCAATCCCTGTTTTATATACTTCCCTGAAGACATCTAACAGTCCAAATTCTCGGATATTTGGGAATGCTTCTGTAACTCTCCTGCCGACAATTTCATCAATAGACAATTTTTCAGCAGCCAAAGCTGCTGGATTTAGATCAATAAACTCAAAATCATCTCCTCCATCAACGGCTCTATATATGGCGATAGCAGATGTCGTTCTGTCAAAAATCCCCCTACATCTTTCCTTAATTTCTTTACTTTCAGTAATATCTCTCTGTGTGGAAGTTGAATATAAGATATTACCATCATCATCTCTGACTGCACCTGAATTTAATAAGACAGTTCTTTTCTGACCACTCTTGGTTACTATTTCAATCTCCTCATCTTTTAGCTGCCCAGTTGATTTCCATTTATTGAATATTCTTTCTGCTTTTTCATGAGAAGAAGATGGATGGATTGAAGTAATTTTGGCACCAATTAGTTCGTCTCTCTCATAACCAAGTGCCTCCAGTGCACTAGGGTTAATGTCCAATATTATCCCGTTAGGAGATATCACATAACAGTAATCTGGGCTATTGTCAAAAAAGGAGTCATGGATGCTTTGCCTGTCTGAACCTTGACTAAGTCTTCTCTCCAGATATTTGATTCTTTCTTCAAGGATTTGATTTTGAGACATAATTTAACCTACATTTCTTAATCAACTAGTATCGATTATTTTTAATGTATATATTATTATTATTATTATTATTATTATTATTATTATTATTATTATAATATTTTATTACTATTGTGTAGTGTGGTATAAATAAGTTTGCTTTTAGGATGTTAAAGATTGAGTTCTAAATATATTAATACTGCCATCAATAATTAAGATCTTGTGGTTGGATAACAAAAATTTATAATAAATATCCACTTCTTATTTCTTATGTCAAGAAATCAGGATGAATTGCATAACCACATACAGGACATTGAATCAGACGAACCAAGACGAGAATGGCCTGGTCCAATCAAATTCATCTTAGGATTTACCATGATTATCCTATTGATTCTGATGATAATTCCTTATTGGAGCATCAGCGCTGACCCAAATCCAACAAGCATCCCGAAGATCGAACAGGTTGTACCTGATTTGGCACCAGCTCTACGAACAAACAACACGATATCATCTCGTCAGGAGCTCCAGCAATTCATTATGGGAAATGATCCCTTCATTAAACAGGTCTCAAACCGAGTAGTCACATTTGCTTGCTCAGAAAGTGACATATGTTATGCAAAAGCATTATTTTATTTTGTAAGAGATAATATCCAGTATATCTCAGACCCTCCTGATGAATACATCGAGACACCTCATGAAGTGCTATACAATGGGGGGGCAGACTGCGATGGACATGCAGTACTACTGGCATCTCTGCTCGAATCAATAGGGATTAAGACCGAGCTTGTATTTGTTCCCGGTCATGTTTTCATAAGGGCAAAAATTGAAAAAATTCCAAAAAGTTACCAATATAATGGATATGTTTACATGGACCCAACATGCTCAAATTGTGAATTTGGAGAGATACCATATCAATACAGCAGTCTGATAAAAAGTTCACAGTAGTGTAAAGCTTATTAAATTCAGATTGAATTTAAGCTGATAATAACATTTATATTTAAGAATCAAGTCTTTGAGCATAGAGATTTGCACAAATCAATTAATCAAAATGACACAAAAACTCTCAGATGAATACAAAGAAACACTAAAGAAACAGCAATATGAGCTCTGCGGAGAATGGAGCGCAGTTAAGATATGTACATGGACTAAGAGGTCTCTCCTTGATAGAGGATTCTGCTATAAACAGAAATTCTATGGAATAAGGAGCCATCTATGCTGCCAGATTACACCTTCTCTTGGATATTGCCAGAACAGATGCGTTTTCTGCTGGAGAGAACTCGAGAGCACTTTGGGTCATGAGATGGACGAATGCGACGAACCTCATGATATAATAACAGGTGCTGAGGAAGGCCAGAACCGTCTTTTGAGTGGGTTTGGAGGAAATGAAGATGTTAATCTTGACAAACTCAAAGAAAGCGGTAATCCACAACATTTTGCCATATCACTTAGTGGTGAACCACTCATCTATCCAAAAATGAATGAACTTATCGGTAAGCTTCATGAAATGGGCAAATCAACCTTTGTAGTTACAAATGGGATGCTTCCGGATAGACTAAAGGAATTGAGTCCTCCGACGCAACTATACCTGTCAGTAGATGCACCAAATGAAAGATTATTCAGACAAATTGACAGATCAGTAATGCCAGACGGATGGGATAGATTAAATCTGAGTCTAGATATTATGCGTGAGCGAAAAAATGATACTAGAACAACATTGAGATTTACACTGATAAAAGGCATGAACATGGTCCACCCAGAGGAGTGGGCCAGCATCATAAAAAAATCTGAGCCATTGTTTGTTGAAGTTAAAGCATATATGTTTGTAGGCTCATCAAGACTTAGACTATCTATGGAAAACATGCCAAGACACAAAGAGGTTAGAGAGTTTGCACAAGAGATCTGCAAACATTGTGGTTATCAAATTATCGACGAGAAAGAAGAAAGCCGGGTTGTTCTACTTGCAGTTGCGGACTTTGAAGGTCGGATCATGAAATTTGATTAAGTATTGTTTATTAATGATTTAAAATAATTATATATTGATAATAATGGTTGGAAATAAAACAACAAGTCAATTAAAAGCTGCACTTGAGCAGGATATTGTTGACATTGTTCTTATTGATTGTAGAACAGAAGGTGAATATCAATCAGGTCATATTGATGGTTCAATTCTAATCCCACTGAATACTATATCTCAGACTGAACTTGATAAGCATAAAATAAGTAAGGATGCGAAAACCTACATAATCTGCAGGTCAGGTGCCAGAAGCATGTTTGCAGCACAGATGATGGAGAAGATGGGTTACACTGACGTAAGCAATGTTGTTGGCGGTATGCTTGATTGGTCAGATTAAATTCTAAAAAATAAAATTGTCTGTATCGATTATTAGATAATCATAAACTTGCCAAGTGGGCCTGGATTAAGAACGATAGTCCCTCCAATTAGATCCCTTTTACCTTCATTCTCATGCAGATGGCCGCAAACATATAGCACTGGCTTATATCTTTTAATAGCGGCAGTATATGATTTGTTCCCAACGTAATCCCCTAACTTGTCCAATTTTGTACCAAAAGGAGGTCCATGTGTCACAAATATCTTCTCAAGTCGTTTAAATTTTCCTTTTGCAGACTCCAGCCATTTAAGGAATGATTTATCCCTCTCGGCAAATCCTCCGCCACCATAACCGATGATAGCATAGCTATCCACAACCACGACCTTCTGATGGATGAAACTGATGTTGCTGTGCACTTTGCAGGCAATCTTAAGCGAAGATTCAGATTCATGATTTCCATGGATGATATATACAGGTACATTCCACTTATTCATTCGACGTAGCACAGCCTTCATCCTATGCTCAAATACAGAAATATCACCTGCACAGAGTATGATATCTGGTTTTTCCTTTCGAATTTTAGCTCCGACACTTCGAAGCATACCTAATTCTCCATGCAAGTCAGTAAAACAGAATGCTTTCATGAAAGAAAATAAATATCTGAATATTATAAAACTTGTGAAAGGCTTCTGCAGATTGATACTACTTGATTGATATTGATAGAGATTGCGGTAACTTGATATTAGTGAGCCAATACTAGTAGCTTAATACTAGTAGCTTAATACTAGTAGCTTGATAGTGGGTCGATGTTACTATATACATAATTTGATACCATGTATGTTGTTATGACTTAGAAAACTGGAAAAAGCGCTTCCAATAACATTTATTCTCTCAATTCCTTTCCAGCAAATCCTTCTTTAATAAGAGCTACTTGCTCCATTGCTGTCTGGAGGTTGATATTGAGTGCTCTCATCTCATATTGAATTTCTCTTGACATCGGCTGATCAATCATCCATTCTTGTGCATACTGGTTCATCCAGTAACCTCCAATATCCATCCAGATACCATTCTTGACTGATAATACCTGGGTCGTGTAATCCAATGTATTATATGGTACATGGTACAAATTGATTATTCCTACAGCAAACGAAGATATGTCCCCTCCAATTCCACCATCTGCACTGACTACTTTGTTCTCATCATCTTTAAACATGTATGTTGAGACAACATATGTCCGTGCTGGCTTGCTTCCTGCTTGCAGTCTTTTTACAACAACCGCAGTCAAGGAATCTTCAACGTATAGCGTTTCATCATCAAAAGAGAACCCTCCTTCTGGACAGACCCTGTTTTCTATAACAGAATTATACATATTTTCAGGAAGTATGTCTTTCTCATCAAGGTATAGACAAGGATCAGGTGATGGGAACCAATATTTCTTAGCAGCGGCAATCTTATATTTTTCATTTTCCCAAAACTCATTATCTTTCAAACTGAAAAATAAGGGAGTCTCAGTACGATATGGCACACCATTAGCGTCAGTAATGCCTGATTCTTTAATTATTTGTACTGCCTCAAATTGGGGTTCCTTTTCAATGAATTTGATTATTCTTTCTATCATTTTGTATAAATATTTACAATTATGTCTTTTACTGGACTTCTTGACATGTTAATTATTGGCGAGTCGCTACCGTCAAATATCATCCTATAACGAGGCTGTTCTTCCATCATGACATATAGTGGACCTCTAAGAGTATATTTTGATTTCAATCCATCTATAGTCTCTTCTGAGAAGTTATCTGTAGTGATATTGAGTGAATACACCTTATGACCAAGCGCATTTTCACCTGCCTTGACCTGACTGATAGATGATGGCTCACCAAAATGTATGGGAAAACTCATACCAATATATGACTCTGCCGTGAGCTCTTTGTTCAGCTGCTGGACTAACCTAATTGTTTTTCTTAGATATTCAACTTCGGTTCCAGGAATATCTTTGAAATTATCTGCCATATCATCGAAACCAGCTCTGGCTACTTCATTAGAGAACTCATTACTTAATGTTCCATTTTGCCTTATTCTGCTATTTATGAATATACTGTCCATCCTGCCTGCTTGATACAAACCCATCTTTTCCATTAGCTTGACTTCCTGAGTGAATGACTGTTGATCATAAGGAATATTAAGATTATTTTCATAATCAAGCATAAAAGGATGCTCAAACTGCACTTTGCCAGAAATTGCAGTAAGTTCTTCATGTAATATTGGGTCAGCAATCAAACCAAGTGGCTCGATGTAATTCAATGTTTCAAATGTGACTCTTTCCTTTCTTGGTACACTATGTGTGTCAATGCTCATGAAATTCTGAATCCTGTCTGACAACTTTGTGATAAATGCCCTTGGATACAGTATAGTCTGTATGAGACAGTTCTTGACAACCTCCTTTTTCCATGTTGATTTCTCAAATTTATCTTTTGGTTTGGAATATGCGTCAAAACCTGTCAGAACGGCAACTGACTTTGCAATTTCTCTTCCAAACATATTTTTTATGGTATGATAAAGCTTTGGATTTCCGGATATGTCAATTGTGTCATGCATAACTGATATTGCAGCTGTTATGTAGTCATGCTTTGCCTTTGCTACAATCATAGCCGCCTGAGACGGATGTGAAAAAAAAGGATAATGGGTATTCGTGTTTGGATTGACTTCTTCCCTAATGTCACCCTCATGAACTTCTTTTGAGAAATTATATGCATTTACAAAAACATCAATATCTGGGCTTATTCCATAGTTTTCCGCTATCGTTTCTACTATTGCTTCAAGTGAAACAACACCATCATCTGCAGCATGAAGCTGCCTATAACTAACATACATCTAACGAGGGGAAAAATGGGGATATTTAAGTGTGTTGTTACTGGAAAGTGATGTTGCGGTTATGTTTGGACAGAATTCATGTTGTCCTATACTGCTTGATATTAGTGGAGATTGGGATTTTTCAGATAAAATTATTGAAAATCTCGCACTAAAGTGCGGGGTATTTGAATCCCGATGAAACCCTCGCAAGCGAGATTTTCAATACAAAGAAATGCATATGCATTTCTTGTACAAAAAATGTACCATTTTTCCGTACTGATAATTGTGATTATCAGTTCCAAAAACTGCTCACACGAGTCCATACTCGTATGTGCAGTTTTCTGTTACCAAAAATTGCCTATGGATTGTGAGCCCTTTAATACGGAGAAAAGCAAAGCTTTTCTTGTACACAAAAATGCTTTACAT
>JAIPIC010000076.1 GCA_021734865.1 Candidatus Woesearchaeota archaeon
GCAAGTGCCACAATATTAAGTAACATTTTTGGCAAAAAACTATGATTGCTAATTAATCGTTTTTCTTTATATAGAAGATTGAGAAATTGTTGTTCTTTAGAATATAGGTATATGTTACGTAATTTCGGTACTATACAATGTCAAAATTAAACAGAAAGGTTTTTATATCTTGTTGTAATAGGAAACCTTAATTATAATTCAGAAAAAAAGGAGGGAACTCTTATGGTAGCTTTAACAATTGAACAAGTAACGCTTGCGATTATTGTCGGCACTCTAGCGGCAATCGTATGGAGTCTTAGAATTATGGTCATTCTTGAGAGGAGAATAGCCAGGATTGACTTAAATATCGAGAAAATGACATCTCGAATTGCTCAAGAAGAGATTAAGATTGAGCAGGAAGAACGCAAGATTGAAGCTTTGGTAAAAACCAAATCAAACAAAAAACCAAAAAAGAAATCTAAATAGACATTTCTTTTTTCTTTTCCATTAAATTTTGTTTCTGTATCTCCAGATTCTTAACTTTCTCAGAATTATCATCGATTTGTAGGAGTTGCCCACATTCTGGGCATTCATAGTTTAGACTTGAAGCGTCTTCAAAGCTTAATCTCTCACAATCGTTGGTGCAAACGTAAAATTGTTCAGAAGATTCGTGTTTTAATTCTTTTTCTATCGCTCTGATCTTGCTTTTGAGCTGAAGGGTCTCAAGTTCTTCAAGCCTCTTTTCATTTAATGCCCAATAATAGATGTACCAGCCTTTTATCTTGTCTCTTTTCTTTGAACAGATCACAATATTGTGGTCAGCCAGTTTATAGAGTTTATTTCTGATGTCATTTAAGTCAGTCTTAAGCTTTTTTGATAATTCTATCTCAGAAACAGGTTCACTCTTTAGATGTGGTATTAGGGGTAAGACTGTTGTGTCTACAGCTTCTTTAATTACAGATTCATATTTCATTTCCACCCACAAAAGCTAATTTCTTTATTTATTATCGTAGGTGTCTGGAGTATATAAAATTTTCTGTATCTAACAACATATTTGGTTTTATTATTGAAAATCTCGCTTGCGAGGGTTTCATCGGGATTCAAATACCCCGCACTTTAGTGCGAGATTTTCAATACAAAGAAATGCATATGCATTTCTTGTACAAAAAATGTACCATTTTTCCGTACAGATAATGGGATTATCAGTTCCAAAAACTGCTCACACGAGTCCATACTCGTATGTGCAGTTTTCTGTTACCAAAAATTGCCTCTGGATTGTGAGCCCTTTAATACGGAGAAAAGCAAAGCTTTTCTTGTACACAAAAATGCTTTACATTTTTATTGTACCCCTTGCTTTAGCTTGGGGTCAGGGCGAACGACAATTTTTGTTATACCAGTTCTTCAAATTTTAGGCCTTTATTGACTGCATCTGTCATCTTAATTGCATAACTGTTCTCTGTCATTAGCATGTCTTCAATGGTCATGAAAAACCACCCAGAACTCTTGAATTTTACAGCCACCCATGGCTCGGCCCCAAAAACAGATGAGAATTCGATCAGTTGGTCAATTTCCATCCTTGGTATGTATTTTGAATCTGTCTTGCTGACCTTACATTCTAAAGCAATGCGACGAACACGATTTCCTGCGATGATGTCTGGGCTAGGATGCTGTGCGGAGCCGCTGCCAGGGGTCCTGATTGCTGCCCACCCGCTGTCCCAGAAACGTTTTATTAGCTCACGTTCTGCAAGTGTTCCTATCCGCTTCATGTTTCTGGTTCTCATTTTTGCATCATTGATAGTAATAGGAAAAATATATAAGTAATGCTCATTAATATTGTTTATCATGAGCAAAAGACTAATCCCGCTGGCAGCTATGGAGAAAATTCTCAAAGGCTCCGGCGCTGAAAGGGTTTCGGATAAGGCAAAAGCAGCAATGAAAGAAGTTATCGAAGAGATAGCAGAAGATATAGCTGGCCGGGCAGTTAAGCTAGCACATCATGCTGGCAGGAAGACAGTAAAAGGCAGCGACATCAAGCTAGCTTCGAAATGATTACAGATTGAACACACTGGGCTGGAGATTAAATTCGTATCTTCATAAAATCCTGTGCACAGATGATGTTGTCAAAGACGTTTCTTGCATCTTCTTCAATTTCTTGTGTATTTTTATATCTCTGAGAATAGTGAAATAGAATAAGTTTCTTAACATCTGCTCTACTGGCTATTAATCCTGCGCCTCTTGCAGTCATGTGCTTGTACTCCTCTGCTTTATTTTGCAATTTAGATGTGTATGCTGATTCACAGATTAGATAGTCTGCGTCCTGAGCCATCTCATAGCATGTATTGGTGGGGACAGTATCTGCTATTATTGCGATTTTCTTGCCTTTGACAGAGTATGTGGCGTCACTTGCTAATATTTTCTCACCTTTGAACTCCACATCCTGCCCATTTTGCAGCTTGCCTAAGAGTGGCCCTTCTGGTATTCCTTTCTTCTTGATAAAAGGGACTTTAATCCTCAATCTGTCTTTTTCTTGGAAAACATAACCCAAACACGGAATCTTATGATCTAAAGCATATGCAGAGAGAGTAAACTTATCGTTCTCGAAGAAAGTCGAACCGCTCTTGCTGATCTCAATAATTTTCATATTAACCCGATTATCGAATACAAATGCTTCAAACATTTTATCGATATGGTTCTTGGTTCTTGGTGGTCCGTATATCTCAAGCGCTCCAGTATAATCGCTTGCACCAAGGGTCTGTAACAGCCCAGGGATACCTAATACGTGATCACCATGCCAGTGGCTAATAAGAATTTTTGTTACTTTTGTTGGCTTGATGCCTGTAATCTTCATCTGCCTTTGAGTGCCCTCACCACAGTCGAAAAGAATGCCTTCTGGTCCATATTCCAGCAGCGTAGCTACATGATTGCGGTCTTTTGTCGGTACCATGCAGCTTGTCCCAAGGAATGTCAATTGCATATCACACGGGATGCCGAGGATGATATAAATAGTTTTGGGCAAGATGCAATATAATACGATAGAAATAAATAGTATCATTGCGGACATATTATTATCTGGAAACCGATAAAAGAGAGGTATAATGAGAATAATCCATCAGCTTGGTAGTAATGAGATTAGCAAAGAAACAGAAAAGCAACCAGCGCTGATGCTGACTAATTGGCTGGGTAGCTATTTTACTGCAGGATTAGATAGTCGCTACGGCGGTCTTTTTATGAGGATTGATGGTCGTGTTCTGAAAATTTTGGATAGTGTTGTGCCTAGATGGCAGAAGCAGGCTAATTGTATCAATAAGTTCTCTCGGATTGAACATGATTCTATCAGGTACTTCATGCCTGACAGAATAAATGCGCTTGTTTGTGAATCCGAAGGAGACCATGAATTACACTTTGACATAAAAGAACCATATGATGATTCGGAGTGGGGAAGGGATTATAAGGTTGATTATAACGAGAAACACGTTATCTTGCGTTTTCCAAAAGAGAACATTGTCGTTGTTGTGTATGGGGGGGAATTTTTGGATTGCCAGAAATGGGTCGAAAAAGAGTATGTTTATGATCGCGACCGCGGTTCCGAGCCTTACAAGCGCTTTGTCTTTTGCCCTTTTACTGTTCGTGGCGATTGTTTTGTGATTGTTGCTGATTCTGATGAATCAAAAGCAGTAATGGATGCGAAGTATGTGTGGAACCACCTTTCCCAGTTAAAGGAACAGAGGACGATATATGAAACTGCAACGAGTGAGGAAGATTTTGCATCCCTCTGTGCGATGAATTCATTGAATGGCTATGTCCATGGGATGGGTGGGCAGAGAGATGTTGGGCTTTACGCTGGTTTGCCTTGGTTCTTTCAAGTATGGACAAGAGACGAAGCAATAGCTGTACAAGGCATTGTTGAACAGGAAAGCAGAACTGCTTTAAGGACGGCTAGAAATTTACTGATGAGGGAAATGTCAATGTTACAAGCGGATGGTCGGCTTCCAAATCGTTTTCCATCCACTGTGACAGGTTGTGCGGATGGAATTGGGTGGCACTTTGTCAGGTGGGAAAAACTTCTTGACATTGCTACGCGGAAAGGATTATTATACACATTATTCAGAGAAGAAGAGCTTAAGATAATCACCCACAATCTTGAACATTCACTTCAGGCACTGAAATCTTCTTATGAGAAAGACTATCTTATATATAGTGGCAAACAGGAAAGTTGGATGGATAGTATCCCAAGGGAGGGAGCACTCATAGAAATGCAGGCCATGCATCTTCAAATGCACAAATTGATGTATAAGCTGACATATGATAATAATTATAATAAGGTACAGCAGAGGATTCAGACCGAGGTCCGAAGGGCTTTCTTTAAAGAGAATTATCTTTGGGATCGGGCAGATGATCCGCTAGTTAGACCAAACCTGTTTCTTGCTGCGTATATATGTCCTGATTTACTAAAAAGGCCAGAATGGGAACAATGTTTTGACATTGTCCTACCTAAGCTATGGTTGGATTATGGGGGCTTATCAACAATCTCAAGCGATAGTCGCTTGTTTCATAATGAATATTCTGGGCAGAATCCTGATAGCTACCATAATGGGGATTCGTGGTTCTGGGTGAATAATATAGCAGCACTTGTTCTTGAACGAGTAAACAAACAAAAATATTCGGATTATATTTCTAAGATCAAAATAGCAAGTACTAATGATATACTCTGGTCGGGCGTTGCTGGACATTCAAGCGAACTTTCGTCTGCTAAGGAACTACGTAGTGAAGGCAGCCCATCTCAGGCCTGGAGCGCTTCCACTCTGTTTGAGTTACTTAAGGTAGTACATTAATTTCTATTCTGGAGTATTGGTATTTCACACATCTGTTCCTATTTTTGCGTTCTGATTATTCAAAATTACAAGGGCAAGGCCCACGAAATCTCTACAGATAAGCTTATCGATGAGATTTTAATGAAGGTTAAGCCGCTATAATGGCCGAAAAATCAATTACACAGGAAAAGGTAAACATAGCTGTTGATATGTGGAACTTTGATTCTTTAGCTAAAAAGGTCCACGAAGAGGCCCGAACACTCATTGATTATTTTAGATTTAATCTAATATATTATCAGCTTGTAAAGGGTGGAAGCCTTGAATTCGAAAGGATACGACAGTACGAACCGGGCGACAACATTCGTCGTATAGATTGGAAAGTCTACGCAAGAAGCCAAGATCTCACTACACGATTGTATAAGGATGAATGCGAATATGATATTGTGATTGTTCTTGATGTTTCAAATTCGATGTTGATTGGGACTGGAAAGATGACAAAGATCAAGTCAGCTGCCCTTATTGCGGGGGT
Organism: Candidatus Woesearchaeota archaeon; assembly: GCA_021734865.1. Taxonomy (GTDB): domain Archaea; phylum Nanobdellota; class Nanobdellia; order Woesearchaeales; family JAIPIC01; genus JAIPIC01. Next base: position 5,320 of record JAIPIC010000076.1, read on the forward strand.
TCTGGCCTTTGCTGCTATTGAAGCAGGAGATAGTGTGGCACTGGTAATGCATGCTGATGGACAAAATTTTTGTTCAGAGCCATCAAATGTTGACGTTATGCCTTTTCTCAGGATGTTGACAGACCATTCAAAATATGGGGGAAGGAAGAATTGGGTTTCTTTAGGCAGGAAGTTGCTTAGCAACTATCAAGATAAGTCAGTGGTTTTTATGATCTCTGATTTTTTTGATTGTAATCCTGAGGTATTGCTGCCAGAATTAGCAGGAAAATTCTCAAAAACATATGGTATTATGGTACGTGATCCTATTGATATCAATGTCCCTTCCGGTATTGGACCAATGTATCTTAAAGATCCAGATACTGGTAAGATATTTCTCATTGATTTTGACAAAGTACGTAAAGATTACATGATTCTTTCAAAAGAGAGAGTAAAAAAAATCTCAGATGCATTCCATGATTATGGACAATTGTTTTTTGATATGGTTACAGAAGAAAATTTCGTAAAAGCCTTCATGAAATCTGTCGGAAAAGAAGAGGTGATCTCATACTAAGCTTCACACTTTGGGCGTATACGGTAGAGATTAGCAATCCATTGCGAAAGCTCATTCTTTTGTTAGTCCTCATACTATTTGTCACATTTACATATTACTTAATGGTTCTTAACAGGAAGAAAAGGGTCACTTATTTTGGTAATTTTGAGACACTTAAGAAGGTTCATGGATTTCGTAGATTTTATATCAGTCCCTGGATACTTTATATTAAAATAATCATAATTTCTCTTATATTCCTTACAGCTACAGAATCAATTGTCGTCAAAAAACACCAGATTGCAAAAGATACTGGTTTTATGTTAGTGATGGATTCATCACCTAGCATGTCTATGCCTGATTACAGTCCTACCAGACTTTCAGCTGCAAAAGAAATAACCCATCAATGGATAGATCTTATTGGAAACAATACATTAATTGGCTTCCTCTCATATTCAAATTTTATAAAATCATCCGTAGCGCCCTCACACGATCATGAAGCGGTCACGAGCGAGCTGGACAAGGTTGAAGTGAGCATGTCAGAAGTGGGAGCTTCATCGATAAATACTGCGATCGATCAGTCAATAAGTTATCTGATGGAGGCAACTGACGGCCCAGATAATGAGACTGTAAAAGAGAAAGTGATTATTCTTCTGACAGATGGTCTTGACCAGTTGTCAAATGATACCCTGGCTAGAGCAATAACTAATGATGTTAGAATACATACTATAGGCATAGGTGATACTTCGAAGACAAGTTTGCTTTTTGAGAACCTTAGTATGGAGGGTGTGGACGAAGAGCTTGCAAAACACTTTAAATCCGATTTCGTTTCGTCTTTGGAGATGAACTTTACATATCTTGAAGAAGTAGCTGATATGACTGGTGGAAAAGCGTATCTTATTTCATCAAAGGAAGGTATTATGAAAGCAATGAGTCAGGCTTCTCTTGAAGAAATATATATTCAACTTAATACTCACTATTATGTCTTGCTATTGGTAATTCTCATGTCAATTCTTGAGTTGGTCGCATACTCTCAACTTGGTGCGATATGAAGTTAGTATTTATGATTGTATGTCGTGGGTTTACCTCAATTCAAATATAGAAAGATATAAATATACTCAACAAATTGTAATACATATTTGAGGGTCAGTTGACTTGGTGCGTTTTAAACGCTGCATCAGTCAATTATTAAATAAAAAAAGAGGGGATCGCAGTAGCATTCTTAAAGTCAATTCGGGACGCAGTATCAGATAAAGCATCAAACATATTTGGTAAGAAAGACGAACAGCCAGGACGTATGCCCCCTGGTTCTAGGCCAATGGGCCCCCCCGGTCGTCCTATGCCTCCAGGTCATGCTCCTCCTCCAGGTCAACGTCCAAATGCCCCTCCCCCTGGTCGCCCTCTAATGGGCCATCCAAATCATCCTAACACAGGGCGCCCTATGCCTCCTGGCCAAGCCCCCCATCCTGGTCAACGTCCAAACGTTCCTCCTCCTGGTCGTGCTCCACCTCCAGGTCATCCGCCCCCTCGTGATTATGATAATAGGCTTCCTCCATCTAATCATAGGCCACCTTCAAGTCGTCCTATGCCTCCACCTGGCCGGGCCCCTCCCCCTGGACATCCTGTCTCGAGTCGCCCTCCAATGCCACCACCATCTGATCAAATCTCAAATCATGAAGGACCTCAAAATGAGTTAAAAGATCCATCAGATCCATACGCTGATTACCGGCCTCCACCAATGCCGGCAAATATATTGCAATCTAATCCAGATGATACTCCTGAAGAATTCAGGCCTTTGACAGATAAAGATGCACCAAAAATTGCAGGTGAGGATGATGCAGCAGGCCTTCACAAGGACTTAGACGAAGATTTGTTTGGCTCCATGTTTTTTGATAAACTATCAAACAATATTAAAGAGAGCGACGACATCAACGCGATCAACAACCAACTCTCAAACCAGATTCTAAGCGAAATTGAAGTGCTTTATCAACAGAAGAAGAAAGAAATAAACCGGAACAAGCTTAAAGGCCGTATAATGAGCGTTACCAGGCCTTTGAGTAAATTGGAAAAAGAATGGGCAAATCTTAGGTATGATGTGGACACTAAGACCAGAAAACTCAAAGAGCTTGAAGACAAAATTCAGAAAGAAACAGATAAGATAAAAGATCTCATTAAGCAAGATACGCTTGAAAATTGATTGTTTTTCTAACTTTTTTATTGAAAATCTCGTTTGCGAGGGTTTCATCGGAATTCAAATACCCCACACTTTAGTGCGAGATTTTCAATACAAAGAAATGCATTTCTTATACAAAAAATGTACTATTTTTCCGTACTGATAATTGCAATTATCAGTTCCAAAAACTGCTCACACGAGTCCATACTCGTATGTGCAGTTTTTTGTTACCAAAAATTGCCTATGGATTGTGAGCCCTTTAATACGGAGAAAAGCAAAGCTTTTCTTGTACACAAAAATGCTTTACATTTTTATTGTACCCCATGCTTTAGCTTGGGGTCAGGGCGAACGGCAATTTTTGTTA
>JAIPIC010000077.1 GCA_021734865.1 Candidatus Woesearchaeota archaeon
CTGTCAAGAGAATCAAAAGCTTTTTTTAGGAAAGTGATTATTTGTTTCATGGTGTTTTATAGCAAAAACAACCATGATGTACTCCTATGTGCTTTTTTCTGAGCACTTAGGAGTAATCATTTTCCTAGCGGAGATACTGGGATAGAGCCTGTTTTTTGATGAAATTAAGTTAAACACAGAAGTGCTTAGCATGTGTACACACTAAATAAAACACTTATAACTTATCAAAAGCTTAGACAAAGCAAGTGTTAATTGATTACCTCAACGGATTCAAATAAGGTCTTTAATCCCTGAGAGAGTGTTTTTGGATCTGATATTCTATTATGTATGTAAGGAATAATTATCCATCTTTTGTCTGTTCCGGAATCGGGATTTACAAATAAAATCTTTAGCTGGCGATGTTTTGATAACGTTTCCCAATTTTTACGAAGCGCTTTCAGGTTGCTAATCTTATTAGGAACAACAATCATCAGTTTGTGATCTGTGTTTTCCAGAAGATTGACAATATTGTCCAGATTATCGTCAATCAAGCATTGTATGTTGGAGTCTGATTTTCGCACAAGAAGCTCTCCTGGAGCAATTTCTTTTATCTCTTTAAGGGAATTTTCTAGCAAATCCCTGTGCTTTATATATTCAATAACCCAATTTTTTATTTCCAACATCTTTCAGATTCCGCAAGTTTATACACATGATTAATTGCATGTATTCAAATATCAAATATAATATTTAATACTTTGGTTCTGACGACCAGATGTATAAGTTAGAGAGTATTTGTGCATATCAATTCCTTTTTCTGAAATCAGTGAAGATAACTATGGCTTTTAGGAGGTTATGAGAAACTATAACATAAAACCAAATATTTATATATCTGTTCTACCATTATGTTAATCAGAATTGTATACTTTCATTCAGTACCCAGGAGGGATCATATTTAGGAGGTGATTTGGATGAAGAAGACAATCATTGTAGTTGATGACGAACCCCATATCAGCAACCTCATTAAGCTGTCTATGGACAAGGACAAATTTAATGTAATTGAGGCTTATAGTCCACATAAGGCTCTCGAGCTTCTTAAAAATACAAAAGTAGATTTAATTACAGTAGATATCATGATGCCCGGAATGGATGGTTACACACTTATCAAGGAGATTTCCAAAATATGTCCGGACACACCGACTATTATTATTAGTGCCAAGAATAATATGAAAGACAAGATCCATGGAATAAACACTGGTGCTTTGGATTTCATAGAAAAGCCATTTGATCCGCAAGACTTATCAGACAGAATATTACAAGTCTTGAACGAGGGATAAAATGAAAAAGACAATAATGGCAATTGATGATGAGTTTGCAGTCCGCTATTTTTACAAGATTTCTCTAGAGCGGGACTTCAATATTATTACTCTTAAGGACGGCAATGAAGCATGGGATCACCTTATCAAGCATCCTGATGTTGATCTCATTGTTTTAGACATTATGCTTCCCGGTATTGACGGGATCCAGATTCTTAAGAAGATTAGGGAAAACGAGACGACAAAAAAAATCCCAGTGATAATTGTGAGTGCCAAGCACCAATCTGAAATTACAAAAGAATGTGATTCCTTGGGAGCAGATGCGGTGATTATTAAACCGTTTGAACCCGAAAACCTAATAAATAAAATAAAAGAGCTAGTCAGAAGGTGATTTATATGGAGCATTTAAGTGAGAGTATCAGATCAAAGATTATCAATTATATTGAGCAGCAGGTCAAAAACAACATGATAGGGGCCTCTGTCCTCGAGATTTCAAAGAAGATTGGCCACAGCAGGATAACTGTCGGTAAATATCTTGAGATTATGAAAGCGGAAGGTGTGCTTGAAGCAAAGACTGTTGCTCAGGCAAAAATTTACACAATTCCACTGAAGAATGAAAAGCCAACAATCTTAATTGTAGACGATGAACCCCACATTGTGGATTTAGTAAAACTCTCTCTGGATAGTGCCAACTATAATTTCACAGAAGCTTACTCAGGGATTGACGCCCTTGAGAAAGTGTTTACTCAGCTGCCGGATTTGATAATACTGGACCTTATGATGCCTGGGATGGACGGATATGAGGTTTGTAAGCGACTGAAGCAGAATACCGTCACAGAAAATGTGCCAATCCTGATTCTAAGTGCTAAATCTAAGTTTGAGGACAAGATGGAAGGTGTGGAAGTTGGTGCAGATGAGTATATCACCAAGCCATTTGATCCAAAAGAACTGGTCAGTCAAGTCAGATTATTGGTTTCAGACAATACACCACATATTGAACATAATCACATCACTAATCTTCCCGCAAAGAAGCTTCTAATAAAAGAGATCAACAAGCGGCTATCTGGAACCGAGGAGTTCAATATTGTAAAGATTGATATTGACAATCTTGAGAAGATTAATGCCCGTCTGAATCATCAGACGGGTGTCGACATTCTACATATATTCGGTAACTTTCTTTCCATGAAGTATGGCGAGGATTTTGTCAGTCATATTGGTCTGAAGAATTTTGTAATACTGACACAAAAAAAACAAGGACAGTTTAAAAGTCTGGCGACAGACTACAAGAAATTCATTCCTTTCATATATTCGGATATTGACTCGGGGAAACTAGCAAATGATTCATATATGCCTTCATTAAGTATTAAATATATTCCTTTTAAGGATCTTCAGGACAGCCGGGGAAGGCTTGAAACAATACTTGCAACTTGATACAATGCAAAAGGACTATCTAAGCGATATTGAGCTATTTCCAAATTTTTTATTGGTTCTGGATAAAGATCAGAATATCATCCGTTCCAATGACTCAAATGGGAAACTGAACCAGTATTTTTCTGAATTTAAGAATATTAAGAAAGCTCTGGACTTTGATCTTAAGTATGATAAAGTGTATGCTATGGTCAGTATTGGTAATATAGGAAGATATGATATAATGACAAAAAAGACCGATTTTGGTGGTATTGTCGAGTTTATTGATCGGGAAAATATTAGCGAGATGCTTTATCAAGAAAGATTCAAGTATCTTATCCATAAATATGATAAGACTGGAGATATTCTCCTAATAGTAAATGGTAAAGGAAAAGTTATTGATTTTAATGATGCTCTCCTAATGCTCAGTTCTGAAAATAGGGAACAGATAATTGGACACGGGATATTTGAAAACATAACAAAAGAATATGGGCCGCTCTTTAGAAGGAGGATTAGAGAGGCCATGAATGGGCTAACTGCCGGACCCGATCTTATTGAAGTTAAGACTACCAAAGGTACTTTTTTCTTGGAAGGGATTATATCTCCTGTCCTTTCCATTGAAAAACCTAGCAAATACTTGTATATTGTCATTAAAAACAAGACAAAAGAAAAGACGAGCAATGATAAGATACTCGAAACCAAAACCTTAAATGAAAATATAATCAACGGGATTGATGAGGGTATAATAGTAATTGATGCAGAGGAAGATAAGATCATACTGGGGAACAATTGGTGGTCAAACAGACTTGATATACCTCCACAGGATTTTAGTAAATTCACTTCTGAACAATTTTTTAAGAAGGATGTGCAAGCATGGAGTAGCGATCAGTGTGAGCTCATCAATGAGATTAGAAAGACTGGCATGTCAGCATGCAAAACCTTAAGCACTGAAGTTGATGGTAGATTTAAAGCTTTAAACATTTCCGCATTTCCCATTAGGAATTCAAAGAACAAGATTGATAAAATCGTGCACATAACAAATGATGTCACGAAAAGTATCCTAATGCAAAAAGAGTTAGATAAGAAGCTCAAGAAGCTTTCAGCCATTTTTGATTTAAGTAAATCTATCAGTCTCAGAACAAATCTTGAAGGGATTCTTAATATATTTATCTTAAAGATTGCAAGCCTTCTAAAGATATCAAAATGTGTCATCTTCCTCTTCAATCAAGACAATCAACATCTAACACCTAGATCATACTACAATATCGAGGACAAAGAAATAATACCTTATGATAACAAGCTTGAAAAATTAGCTTACGCAAAAGATGCTCTGGACAAAGGTGAATCCATTTATCTTGACAATATCCCTGATTATAGAAAGATGCACAGTTTTGTGAGTAAATCAAAGATAAAGTCATTTGCATGCATTCCTCTTAAGTTTGAACAACAGAAATACGGAGTCATCAATCTGTATTTCCATAATGAAACTTCCTTTTCGAAAGACGATATGGAACTTCTTGATTCAATTGGCTATCAAGCATCAATAGTTCTTGAGAATTACCGTCTTTTTAATGAATCCAAGACAATGAATAAACAGATTCTAAACTTATACAGTACAAGTACTGTATTGCAGGCTACAATGGAAGTTGACAAAATTCTTGACATTGGCCTCAAGACATTCTCAAATCTAGGTTATGATCGAGTTAGAATATATTTGTTTGATAAGGAAAATAAATCCATAATCGGCGCAAAATCGACCCATATGAGCGATAAGAAGATGGCCGGTATCATCATGGATAGAAAATCTCACAAGATAGGATATAAGGTTCTTGAAGAACGGAGACCGATTAAATTTTCAGGATCTGAATTCAAAAAATACAAGCTTTACAATCTAATGGAATTTGAAGGAGTAAATAATATATTATTTCTTCCATTATTGTCAAAAGAGACTCCTATCGGATTAGTATCACTGGACAATAAATATACACAGAGAGAGATTAAAGATCAAGAAATTGCTTCCTTAATGTCTTTTACTAACCAGATAGCTATCGCCATAGAAAATGCAGGATTATATAATGAGATTATCGGTAAGAACAAGCAACTATGGGCACTTTATAATTCCAGTTCATTGCTTCAGGAGACGATGGACATAGAAAAGATAGGGGATATTGTTATTGAGAATCTCAAGAACCAAGGTTACGAAAGGATTCGGATTTATCTATACAATGAGGATGATAAGTTGTTTTATGGGTTCTGCAGCAATCACGTCCCATTGGAGATTTTTAAGAAAGTCAGGATTGATATCAATAAAAATTACAAGAACAAGAAAAACTTATTTGAGAAGAGAAAACCCCTGGTGTTTCATACCAAGAACACAAAATATAAACAATTACTTGAGAAAAATGATGTTAAAGAGACTGCAAGCCTCCCACTCATCTCAAAAAGGAATATCATTGGTTTTATCAGTATAGATAATAAATATTCCATGAGAGCAATAAATGAGAGAGATTTAATTCCTCTGATGACTTTCTCAAATCAAATTGCAGTTGCTATTGAGAACGCACGTTTATATCTCAAAATAAAAGAATTCAATGAAACATTACAGGATGAGGTATACAGTGCCACAAAAGAGCTAGAAGATAAAAATAAACGCCTAATGGAATTGGATAAACTGAAGTCTGAGTTCGTCAATGTTGTTTCGCACGAATTGAGGACTCCTTTAACAAGTATTAAAGGGTATTCAACATTATTGGTAAATAATCAGATCAAAGATAAGGAAGTATCAAAAAAAGCACTGAACATCATCAAGACAGAATCAGACAGACTGACCAATCTGCTCAATGATATTCTTGATCTCTCAAAGCTGGAAAGTGGGAAAAGTAAACTTATGTACGAAAGATGCAATATAACTGACTTAATCAATAATGTTATTGATGCACAGGGATTTTTAATAAATGAAAAGAAGATTAAGCTAAAAGTTGACATTCCAAAGGATATATTCAAAGTCGAGATTGACAAGGAAAAGATTAAGCAAGTGTTGTTCAACCTCATCAACAATGCAATAAAGTATTCCAACCCTAAATCTAAGCTTGAAGTCAAAGTAAGAGTCATGGGTGATTCTTTGGTGGTATCGATTGTTGATACAGGTCGGGGAATCCCGGATGATGAGATAATCAAGCTATTTGACAAATTCTATCAAGCTGAAAGTCATATGATACGGACTGAACAAGGTACTGGGCTTGGATTAGCTATTGTCAAGGAGATATTAATGCTGCACAATTCCATGATCTGTGTGCAGAGCAAGGAACAGAAGGGGACTTCCTTCAGTTTTGTACTTCATAAGGACATGGTTGGTTTACGTTCAGATGAAGAGATGAGATGGGAGAATATTGAATGTAATTGTGCTGAGTGTGACATACGTGGAAAATTGTCTGAGAAGTGCTGGGTTCTTTACTTTCCCAGTCAGAAAAATAGATTAACTTGTTTTATGAAAAAACAAAAGGTGAAAAAATGAAGAACGTGCTTATTGTGGATGACGAGCCCCAAATAGTCGAGCTCGTTAAGTTATCTTTGGGAGACAACTACAAATATTTAACAGCATTTAATGGAGAAGAAGCTCTGGAAAAACTTAAGAAAAGCAGACCAGATTTAATACTACTGGACATAATGATGCCAAAAGTCAATGGATATCAGGTACTGACAAAACTTAAGGCAGATCCAAACCTCAAGAAGATTCCTATCATTTTTCTAACTGCAAAAGGAGAATGGAACGACAAGATGAAAGCTCTGGCTCTTGGGGCTTCAAGTGATTACATAACTAAACCCTTTGATCCAGACGATTTAAAACAAAGAGTCAGGAATGTTTTTTAGAATTTTCTGGTTTTGTTGGCTCTTCCTTTTTCAAATTGTCCAATTTGTTTTTATATATTTTCTCAAGCTCTTGGTGATTATTTTTTGAGATTAATCCTTTGTCCAATTGATCATCAATCATTTTTAATAGTCTCTCATATTTTGATTCTTCATCACTCTTAGCTTCACTTTTCTCATGAGAGATTACGTCCCTATGCTCAATATCTTCCCATTTTTCCCTGTTAAACAGATAATAATATCCTTTTTGTGTCTTTGTACAAATAGGCTTCCAGTACTTTACTGCAAGTGCACCAACAATAGTCACCACAATAATGAGGATAATCACTCCATAGAACCACAAATTTAGATAGAAAGGTATATTACTCACGGGGTTTTTCTCAACATATTCCAAGATAGACTCAGTTTCTTTTATTAATTGATTAGATTCTACAAATAGAATTTCAATCTTATCGTAATTCTCAACTTCTAAGTAAATGGAAAGCTCATTTAGTAGATCTTTAAGTTGATTTGTTTTCTCTTGCAATATTTCAATAGTCGATGTGCTAGCATTTTCCAGATTGTCTACGTCATCAGCAAGTACAAAAATCCGGTTTTCAAGATCATTAATCTGATAATTATATTTTTCTTTCTTTGAGTTGAAAACATGGAACTGAACAGTAGACGTCGTTTCTGTCTGCTTTGAGATAATATTCATCTTTAGGCTATAAACACCTTGGGAAAAATCTGTTCCAGCACCCATTTCAATATAAAAAGGAAGATGGTATTTTTCATATGGCATAAGGCTTGGGAGTTTCTGTGAATCAGATTTTAACAGCATGCTGAGTTCTCCTTCTGGATAAACCACAATATCTTGTATCTCTACCTCGCCTGTGTTTGTAATTTCCAGTGTGAAGTATTTTCTTTCATCTTTCCCAATGTTGAGCATATCCAGATTGCTGACTTGCATCTCTGCTTTAGTGTTGAATCCAGATTTATCAAGTTCAAGGTAATGTAACTTGTCTATCAGGAGCATGACATCATATTTTGGCCTAGTAATCTTAAAATTTGCCTTAGATGAATACATTGGTGTATCCCCTGGTTCTTTTACATCAACATAGAAAGTGTAGACTCCAGGTTCCTGATCCTTAAATATCTCGATAGACCTATCCAAAATAACATAAGATTTTCTGTCAATATCAATATTAAATGTTTGTACATAATTGTCACCATCATTAATGCGCAAAGTGACTTCTACGTTTCTTTTCCCAAAAAGGTCAGCATTGGTTAGATTCAGACGTACATTCAGATTATTTCCTGCTTCTGCTATAGTTGGCAGCTGGATGATTTCCACTGCTGCAGAAACTGTATGTATTGCGAGGACCATAACCAGCATTACAGTCCATAAACTCAGAGTTCTCATTTTCTTATAATATCGTACTAAGTACTATTAATAGTTTTCTATGCAACGGGGTGTGGGACATAAACAAATAATCAATCTTTAATGATAATTACAAATGCTCTTTTCCCAATATCTTTTTTCTGAACAAGAATCTTCGCACCGTTTCCATGCGGAACAACTTTTCTTTCAAATATTTCTTGAACATT
>JAIPIC010000010.1 GCA_021734865.1 Candidatus Woesearchaeota archaeon
TGGGAATGTTACGGGTGATGTAATAAAAAATTATATTTCCCAATCTCAAGGTGCTTGGAATTTTGTGCCACAAAGAAAAGTTACTTCCTTTGCTTAATTACTTGATACCTCGGACTTCAGTCCGAGGAGGTTCATTTCATGTTAGTTTCCTATATATCTTAATATGTATTAATTCTAATATAATTATGTTTTTATCTAATATTAATATCTTCAATTCATATGTCTATTTGTGATTTTAGTTGTTGTGTGTGTTCCTTGTTTGTCCGTTCTTTTCATATACCTCATATTCTTCATTTCATATTAGTTTTATATACAACTTAATATGTATTAATTCTAATATAATTATGTTTTTATCTAATTTTAATATCTTCAATTCATATGTTTATTTTTGATTTTAGTTGTTATGTGTGTTCCTTGTTTGTCCGTTCTTTTCATATACCTCATATTCTTCATTTCATATTAGTTTTATATACAACTTAATAAGTATTAATTCTAATATAATTATATTTTTATCTAATATTAATATCTTCAATTCATATGTCTATCTGTGATTTCAGTTGTTGTGTGTTCCTTGCGTGTCAGTTCTTCTCATATACCTCATATTCTTCATTTCATATTAGTTTTATATACAACTTAATAAGTATTAATTCTAATAAAATTATATTTTTATCTAATATTAGTGTGTCAATATTTTTGTATCCAGTATCTATGTTTTCTCTGTTCAGTATCTATGTTTTTTATTATAATAATCATATTGGTTATCTTATCAATTGCCTTACATGGGGTGTGATGGGTCTAACTACATGAATAATATCCTATGTGTTATTTCCTTTATAATTAGTATTTTATAATGTAAATTTATAATTTATTCAAATTAATCATGAGGTCCTGTCTTGCTTATGGCCTGTCTTGCTTATATGTGTTAAATTAATATTCGATGATGCAGAAGTAAAATTTGATTGATTTCTTTGGCAGTATCAAACCCAAGATAGTCAAAAATCTGTGCTGATAATTTTGTTTTCACTATTGTTTATTCAAGAGACATTCAGTACTTCAATCAAAATAAATCTATTTTATTATTAGTATTATTTATTATATAATTAGTAATTTTTATAATTTAAATGGTTCTTTTAATTATATTATTAATCTTCTTGGTTTTATCAGTATTGATGTTTCTATTATCTGGATCTTGATAGTATAGGAATACGACCCCATAATCTAATATTATTATGGAATTTCTATTAAAATTGTTAAAATTTTACATTAAAATTAGAAATCTTTATATATGGGTTTATTTTTGACTCTCCTTATATACACATTTGTACATTAGGGACTGACATAATATGGTTCATAGTAATCTAAGTGAAACGAGTATTTCTAATTTAGATAGGGATCTGGATGCTATCAATGTCTTTGCATCAAACATTATGGATAAGTACGGAATGACCTATGATGATTTATTGGTTCAGATGGCGACCCTGAAGTCTCACGCAAAGGTATCTGTTGTACCTTCTTGTATCTTCCGTAATAATTCTCTTGGTTTTATGGAAGCAGTAACAAAATATCTTAAGGAAAACTTATCCATGAAGTATGTGAAAATTGCAAAGCTACTCAACCGGAATGAGCGGTCTGTATGGATAACTTACAACAAGGCAAGAAAGAAACAACCAAGGCCGTTTACCCTTGACAAACCTAACATATGGATACCAATATCTGTTTTTAAGGATGCTGGTCTTGGACCGCTTGAAAGTCTAAGCATATATCTTAAAGACAAGTTAGATATGGAGTTTATAGACATAGCCAAACTAATTAACAGAAATAACAAGAGTATTTGGGCCTGCTATAACAAAGGGAAGAAAAGAGCAAAAGAGGGTCTATGATGGATAGGTTAAATAAATGCGGAAAATTATTAATGGAAAACCTTCCTGTCTTTGCCATAGCTCTCACAGTAATCCTTGCAGCTCTCTTAATATACAATTCTGAACAGCATATAGTTTTATCTGAAGAAATAAACATACCTAGATTGATTCTTAATACCTTAGAAGGAAATATTACTATTTCACCATTAGCAGATACTTCCAACAGTATTGTCTGGCTGAGGATGGATGGTCAATCACAAAGTCTTCCAATTCAGACCTTTGTTAGAGAAACCGCCTATGAAAGGACAGGTTACGGGTATTTTCCCAGTAATGGATATGGTTATGGTGACAATATAATTATTGATCTGTCAAAATATAATCTTTCTTTATCTGAAGAAGGTACATATAATATAACCATCGAGATCGAAAAAGAAAATCTCATAATATATAGCAAATCATTAGATGTAGAAATTTTTCTAAATCGTCCCCCAATATTATTGATGCCCATCGCTGACATCGTACTTGAAAGAGGCAACACAACCCAAATAAATATAAGTGAATATTTTGATGACCCTGATTATCAAAAGCTTACTTTTGGATATCTTCCAGTTGATAATATCTCAATATCCACAGAAATAACTGCAAGTGATTCTGAAGATGAGCTTCAACAAAATTCTGGTTTAATGAATATTGAACCAGATCCATGGTTTACTGGAACAAGGTATCTAAGATTTTATGCAAGTGACAGTCTGAATAAAACTTATACAAATAACATAACCCTAACCATAATAGATTCCAATAGAGATTCAAATGAATCATTAATACAATTAAACGCAGAAATTCTTAGACCAGTGAAGTGGATTAAGAATGTAAATATCACAACAGAAGATATGGTCGGAGAAATCAGTCTGAATATATCATTGCCTAAAGATGCAACAAAAATCATCGTAGTAAACAAAAGTAATAATGATGTGACACACCAAGCTGAGGTTAGAAATGTAAGTAATAGAACCCAAGCAACAGTCGAAAAGAAATTCTTATGGTTTAAATACAATGACACCGAGATAGTCGAAAATGTGACTGGAATGATCGTAGAACTCAATGAGACTATCGATAAACGAGAATCTTTGGAATACAAAGTTCATTATCAGACAAAAGCGCCTGAGATAATCGAAACAGAATCATCAACAGCTTCCACAACCCTCAAAACATGGAATAAAGAAGTAACAATTAAGTCAGATAATGATTACCAAAATGTACTTTCTTATTCGAGAATAATAGAGACCCTACCTAAAAATGTTAAATTGTACTGGTCAGTAAATATAACTGACGAACGAATAAAAAACACAACCATATATAATGCCGTATTGTCAAACATGGGTAAAGACGACAATAAAATACATCAAATTCGCATAGATCAGATCCCAGAATTCAAAACCGAATATCTTGATACCAACGGTAACGGATTAATTGATATGGTCAAATGGTATACACCACACTTATCCGAACAATTATTTGAAATCCTCATAACATTGATGGATCTTTCTGTTAATTCCCAGATTACTCAACAAAATTGGACAATTATATTCAATACTTCACAACATCAATCTTCACTTGGCTTTAATGTGATCGGCGGATCAGACGCATTATCTTTCAATTCCTTTTATTATTATGATGATACCTTATTAGGATGGTACCCATATACTGAGGGGTATTTGTTGCAGGGCAACAATTTGAGTACAACATGGAGCGGGATTACACATTCTAAAGGAAAGATTGTGTACAACATTTTGGAAATTGGGCGATACAAAGTTAACGTCACATTTGATCAAATGTCTGATGTGGCAGAAAACTTTGACTATTATACACAGATTCAGCCATTTGTGCTGAATCTGTCATCCCCAATTTTCAATTTTCAATTATGCTCATTTAACCATACTTATTGGGAGTGTAATCCAACAACAACTGATATAGGATATTACGGTGAAAACTCCACTTTAGATGACAATGAAACACAAAAATATCTAGTTATCCCAAAGAACTCAACAGTAACAAATTATAGTATGACGATTGAACCAATATCAAATACTTCGATACAGAGTTTCAGTTATACAAGTACCTTCAGTGATACGCATATTGCCGCAGGAGATTTGTCATCTGCAACAAATGAAGAACTTGTGATCTCAACGGGAAATGAATTGAGAGTAACATCAGCAATCAATAATTCAATATGGAATAAAGTTCTGGATGAAACAATCAATGATGTGGCAGTTGGTAATATCAATTCAACATCCCCATATAGTGAAATTATGGTCGCTACAGACAGTTATTTGTATTTCTATTCTTATGATGGAAACCAGATCCATAATATTTCCAATTATTTTACCAAATTATCTGTTGAACGTGTGAATCTTCAGTACACCGACTATGGCGAACAAGATGGTAATTTTGAATCCATGGGCCGTATTTCCGGCAATGGTATGAACCAAACACACATATTAGATTATGAATTTGGAGATTTATCTAGTAATGATTGTTACATTACATCGCCATTGAATTATGGTGGTTCAACCTCTGCCAATTTAACCTTTATACTTAATGGAACTTTGTATGATGTTGATGAGAATTATCTCGAATACAATGATGAAAATAATTACAATGGAAGTGATGGGACTTCAGAAGATATGCTATGCATTGGCTGTCAAAATATAACTAAAAACGTTTTTAATCTATGGTTTAGTATTCCACAGATTGATGCCGAAAGTTGCTACTTGGAATCAGCATTAAGTTTCTTTGGAAGTAAAGCTGGAACATTGAAATTTAACCTCAGCAACAAAACATATACTGTTGACACAGACCAGTTGAGTGCAGAAGTCTCATACACACAATATCAAAAAGATGATAATGAAACTAATTCATTAGGGAATATTGGATTCGAAAATAATGCACAATCATATAATATACCTTTTGACATGGGTGATTTAACAGATTACATGTGTTACATAGATATACCGTTAAATTTCCATGGTTCTAACAATGGTAATTTAACCTTTGAACTCAATAATGTTAACTATGACATTGATGATAGCCAGGTATTGGAAAAAGATGAGTTTAATTATAATGCGACTGACTTAATTGTCGACAATCAGTATGAGATTGGTACTACTCGTTATTCTAATGAAACCTTTAATCTTTGGTATAACCTATCGAATATTTCTGCAGACAAGTGTTATATTAAATCAGCGCTAAATTACTTTAATACCAAAGCTGGCGATCTGAAGATTAGTCTGAATGGTACTGAGTATGATATAGATGAGAACCAGATTGATGCTAATAGTACTCTGGAATACTCAATCCAAGGTTCTGATTTTAGTCCAGATTACTCACAGAAGATTGGGGTGGCTAATGACCAATTAAGATTTAACTTAGGATTTGATATGATAAACCCAGTACCCGCAACAACCTGCTACCTCAAAACTGCTATCTGCTACGAAGGACAAAAAAATGGTAATTTGACATTTGATGTAACAAACTCACAAACAGGAAGAATTTACCAAATTAATAAAAATCATATTAATTCTGCTTGTACTGAAGATAATTCTTCCTTCAACTGGATATATACACCAATGGACTGTTCGGATATTCAACAGAACGAAACAGTGAGAACCACCTGCTCTGGATGTGATACAAACAATCATTACAGGATTATGGGCGATAACGCTACAAATACCCCATATAGCTTTTATTGGGATGGTTCCCAAATGTATTATCCTGATTATGATTACATGATATCAGTATATAGTAACTACAGTAAGAATCACGATTGGATTGATACAGAAGTTAATTGTTCAGATCTTGCACAAAATATGAATGTAACCTTCAAATGTGCAGGATGTAGTGATACTAACTTCTACAATCTGATGACAGATACAAATACATCTGGTAATTCCTATTATTCAAATATTTCAGGTTCATATCTGATTTCAGAATATGATCATATGATCTCTGTTTACAGCAACACCTCATTTTCGAATACCAATATAAGAACAGTTGTGGATTGTGAGGATTTAGATCAATACAACACAGTAATAGTAAATTGTACAGGATGCAATAGTACAGATTATTATAATCTAATGCAGGACAGTAGTACTTCAGGTTCATCTTCATGGTATGATGGAAGCAGTTGGTCTTCTCATCAAGATAAGGAC
Source organism: Candidatus Woesearchaeota archaeon (assembly GCA_021734865.1). Classification (GTDB taxonomy): domain Archaea; phylum Nanobdellota; class Nanobdellia; order Woesearchaeales; family JAIPIC01; genus JAIPIC01. The sequence continues at coordinate 6,068 of JAIPIC010000010.1, forward strand.
AATATCATACGCATGATAACATTCAACCAAAACTTTGAATGGATCCCCACTCCTATTGATTGTATAGATATTAATCAGACAAAAAACTTGACTTACTGGTGTGAGGGTTGTAATGATAGTGAAAACTACAGAATCATGCTGGATTCAAATTCAATGGGGCATTCTTATTATTATTCAGGTGATATCAATCAAATATCTGGTCATGATTATATGTCAAGGATATATATCAATAAATCTCTTGAATACAGCTGGGTAAATACAGAAGTCAATTGTACAGATATTGGACCATACATCAATATATCATTCTTTTGTGATGACTGCAATGAAGAATCATATTATAATGTATTGCAAGATACAAGTACTAATGGTAATTCATCATATTATAATGGCAGCCAGTGGGTGATTTATCCAGACAAAGACGATGGAATAATGGTCCGAACTGTTGGATTTACATCTTTATCTGAACTCATTGTTGCAGATGGTTTCAATAATCTTATGGTTTTTGATTCAGAATACAACCAAGAATGGAATTACTCATTTGCTACAAGCATATACTCATTTGCTACAACCGATATTGTCAGTACTGATAATGGCAACGAACTTATTGTAGGTACTCTTGGAAAAGCATATATGCTTAATTCTAGCGGATCACAGAAATGGAATGTTAGCTTTGGATCTTATAAAGTCAATGCAGTTGCTGCTGGATATATTGGTGGACAGAACAAAATAATCCTAGGACTAAGTAATGGTGGGATTTATGAATGTGATGGTGTCGGTCAATGTACAAATGTATATAATTCAACTGCATCAGTTAAAAAAATAATTATTAATGATGTGCTTGAGAAACAAGGTTATGAGATATCAATCTCTTTAATTAATGGTGTCCTATTAATATTGGATTCAGATTACACACTTCAAACAAGTTCCAAAATAAGTTCATCTATTGATGACTTGGAATCCCTGAATTTCAAACCGTTAACAGGCAATGAGATTGCAGTAGTCTCATCAGAGAGCCTAATACATATTCTTAATATGCAAGAAACATCTGATCTAGAACTTACTGTTGGTGACTCACTAAACGTCTGGAATTACTCTGGAGTATTAAGTAGTACAGTAGTAGTAGACAATAGCAATATTATTGATGCTTTCAATGAATACATCCTGACATGTACAGACAGCGAAAAGTTATGCACAATACCGATCAGCCTTAATTCATCATCACAGGGAAGAATTAATATCCGTAACCCTGTTCTTTCATATTCTTACAATGCCAGTGGAGAGATCTCAAGTGAGGATAATGTTTCCAAATATATGACAACTAACGATGTTTTGATTAATGAACAAATTATGTACAATTCTATCAATATTTCTTATTTGACAAGACCCGCTGTTCCAATACATATTGGTTACATTGCTACTGATCAAGCGATAGATTATGAGACCTATTTCAATGGGTATGCATGTGATGCATCCGCGCCATATGTCAACCTGGGGAACACAACCTTCGATGGAGAATCGATGGGTTGCGATCAGGATTACTATCTTTCAGATACCTATGACAAAAACTCCGATTACTTGTGGTACAATTCAACGCTTAAAGCGATTCCTGCTGTTCTTCAAACATCTGAAGATTTAATTAATGGAATTCAGACTTATAATATCACTATTTTTAGGAATACTACACATACAACGCAAAACCTTACTAATGTTACCATAAACATAACGATTGATGATTCACAAAACACCGATTATATCGGATTGTATGTTGACTGGTTTAGTGATGGCAGTATTTACAATCTGTATCCATCAGAATTAAAAAACAATTGTAATAGTAGTGACCCAGAATATCAGATGATTAATATCAGTGATTATAATTTCTATGTTTGTGTCCAAGACATTAATAATAATTCCCGTCCCGATTTTATTAAATGGAAACAACCTGTATTAACTACCGTAAATCAGGATTTTAGTAATATATCTTATTCAATCAACTATTCTGTTAGAGAAACTCTAAACTTAAGCTTCCAGAATGATTCAGATATCACCTTTAGAAATACAGTCATTAACTTATCTTCAATTGTATTCAATGACGACGGTAGTTATGGTAATTATTCTAATATGGACTGTTCTTGGTACATTAATGGGAACAATACACATAATTCATCTGTAATTGAAGGTGAATGCAATTATGTTTGGAACACTTCTTGTGGATCAGGCTATTTACCTAATACTTATAATATTGAAGTAAGATTGACTGCAAATGACAGTTTTGCAGTTAATAATGCATCAGGCACATTGATTCTTATGGATTACTTAACAACAAACATGACATATCCAAATGGGACAATCACGGGCCAGTATCAAGATATTGTCGGCCTGACATCAATAGTAAATGACAGTTGTGGAACACCAGACACTTCGTTAAGAAGTTATCTCAAGTGGAGAGATAATTATGGTTGGGTAAACTCAGGGATAAATACTTCATACTACATAAATCGAGAAAGCGGCCTAATTGACTTCACTCAATACACTGATTACCCATATTACATTCTCACAGAAAATGCAACAGGACGCATTATCCTTGATGATGTAATTAAAATAGTAATACTTACAGATGACCAATTTTACAGAAATCAGTCAGTTACATCAGGAATGGATTTTACCATAAGAGCACAATTGTATACCGGTGATAATGTACCTGTCAATGACTCTGACTTAAATGATACAAATGAATGGGCAAATTACAGTTGTAATTGGTCTGTTGATGGCGCATATATTGAAACAACAAACACTTCGATAAATGATGGTGTATGTACCTTTGACTGGAATGTTAATTGTACAAACTATGATTTAGGTCAACATCTGATTGAGGTAGTCGTTGATAATACAACTGAGCTAACTTATAACTTCAGCCAGTCTGGTAATTCATCTCAAAATACATTCAGTCTATCTGATGAGTACGTAAATGTAACAATAATTCAACCTCTTGAATCTAATAAATATTACTATGGAGAAACAGTTATACTTAATTCAACATTAAATGATAGTTGTGGATTATCCAATAAATCTTACACAATTAACTGGATATATAAAGACACAGACACTACAGTTAATCTTGGAAACGTAGATGAATGGTATGTTGGAGCATATGCTTATGGAGAAGCAAATATGACCGCTAGAGCAACATATGATTATTATAGTACATCTGAAAGTACGACCTCAATTGCTGCATGGCGAAAAACAAAAATTAAATCACTGGATATCGTTGATTATCCTCCTAAAGATACAATTGTAGATGTTAATTGTTCAATTAATATTTCTGGATCTACAAGCAAAGCAGGATATTTAGTATCCTTGTTTTTGGATGAAAACTATACTAATCCAATGTCAGTGTACACTGATGAGTATGGAGTTGCAAGTTATGATTGGGATACCACAGGGTATGCAGAAGGGCCTCATAGGTGGGAATGCAATATCAGTGATAATACTTCTATGTATTTTAATGCTTCAACAATCGAAGGAGAATATAACTTAGATAAAGTCGTAATTATACCAACTGATTTAATTGTTAATGCACATTTTATTGATAACCGAGAACTTAATCTATTTAACTGTGAACACTACATTCAAAATAACACCGTTTTCCGCTCATCATCTGACTATTGGGATGAACCTGAAATTTTATTCTTAGGTGCAAATGTCTCAACAGTTTGGAATGCCTCAGGAGAACTTTATCCGATGGATAATGTGACTGTACACTTCAATATTATGAATGAGAGTGGCTCAAACAAAGTCTATGAGTTAAATTGCACTACTAATTTGAGTGAGTTTAATGATCGTGGTGATAATCCCATATCCTATGCATCTGAAAATCTTTGCGACCACTATTATAATGATTATGTTTGTATGGTTGAATGGGATGTACCTTTGACTATATCCGTTGGTGAATATGATGTAATCATAAATGCAACAAAAGCAGACGGTTGGTCTTCAAATAGCATTACAGAACCTATTGTTGTAATGGGCATATTAAATGTTACAATAAATGAAACTTTGGGCAATACAGAGGCTTGGACAGATGAAACTCTTAACTTGACCTCAATTGTTCATGATGATTCAGGGAATGTATTGAACAACTCAAATGTATCTGTTGAGTACTATCTTAGGGGTTGGTATACATGTCCTGAAGATTATGCTAACATGCGATTAGCCAATATTTCAGGCAATGAAACAAATGGGAGCTTCTTTTACTCATGGGATGTTTGGACACATTACTTTATCGATGACTCTGATAAAAGAGATAGAAATTGGCAAATAACTGCTAAAGCATATGCTCCTTATTATGCAGCTGATGATCTTGTAACTCAGAGTAATCCAGAAAACCATCATTGTGAAGATTTCAGTTACAGAGATCATTGGGATATATCTGACCCCGAACTTTATCACAAAACTCAAGTTGAACTTACAGTTCCCAGTAGTAGCACCGCTGCAGTTAACCAGACAACCAAGCTAATAAATTTTACGTGCAGAGTTAATAGGGTTAAAGATTCTATGACTGTTTCATCAGGTTTCCCAGTTAATTTTATATGTAACAATTGTAATGAAACTGAAAATCAAGTACAAGTAGGAACAACAGATCTTAATGGAGAAGCTAATTTTGTTATTAACTTTACCAATGAATCTGTTGGCGGTATGACTTACTATAATTTTTCTTGTGTATATGAAAATTATTCTTATTATAGAGTAAATGAATCAAGTTATGGTAATCATACACGTATGATCAGGATTGTAAATTACCTTGGCGCCGGAGAAGGTGAATGTGATTATGATTGTGATGCATTTGGTTCATGTTCAGATTCAACACCATGTGATGAAGGGGAAACTTGTTCAACCTGTCCATATGACTGTCATTTTGTAAATGGCACAAACAGAAACTCAAATGATGATTTTGTTTATGGAAGTGTAGGGATTACATGGGACGATACATTAACAGGATGTGGATGCAACTATGAAGGATATGGAAGTTGCCAGCTTCAATATGAAGACAGTAGTTGCAGCGATTGTTATATCACAAATAACAATCGCACACCAAACGTAATAAATACGACAGCTTCAAAACTGTATGTTAAGAATAATAGTGTTATAACTATTACCTCAAAAATACGCGATCTGGATAATGACTTGGATGATATATGGTTAACAAACAATGAAACTGGTCAATTTGTTGATTTCTTAAATACATCTGCAACTGGTGCTGCCATTGAATACCAAACCTACACTACAGGTGATGTTTTAGTCCAAGGAAATACATCATATCGTGTGTCTGCAAATGATACTATGAATAATACTAATAATACAGAGGTTATAAGTATAATAATTGATGATGTGCTTCCCAATGTAATTAGATTTAATTCATCAGAATCTGATAATACAACTCATGCAAATAACACTTACACATTCTTAGTTGAAGCAAATGATGATGATGACATTCCTGGTAATGTCACCTCTGTAAATATCAATGGGACTCCTATGAGCCTATACGTTGCAGAAGAAGATTTATGGAGATTAGTTTCAAATGCTTCCAGTTTTGGTTGTTATGATGAAGGAGTCTGCTTGTTAAGGGCATATATTTTTGATGCTCCTGGAAATAATGATACCATTGATTATACTCTTTTTGTGGATAATACTGCGCCTGTAATTAATCACTATAATTTTAGCAAAAACTATAATCTATCAAGAAATGATGAAGTAGTCAACTTTTTTATTAATGCAACAGATGTAGATTCAATAGAAGGAAATATTTCATCATTGACTATTAATGGCACCTCACTAACAATATTTAGTGACGACATTTACAGATATGACGGCTTATTGTCAACACTAGGATGTACAGAACAAGGTTTGTGCATTTTACAAATTCGTGCAGAAGATAGAGGTGGAAGTGTTGATACAGTCAGCTATGAATTATTTATAGATAATACTGTACCTGATATCTTTTCGATTGAATCAAATATTAGTGGTGGTGTAACAAGAAATGACGTACCAGTTAATTTTACGATCAATGCCTCTGATTTAGACTCTGTTATTGGTAATCTAACCAATGTTACAATAGAAAACGTAGCAATGAATTATACTGGAGACAATATTTGGTCAATAGTTACTAACGTTTCTGCATTGGGATGTACTGATGAACTGGAGTATAATCTAACTGTATCTGTTGAAGACTTTGCTGGAAACACAAACGTCTCTTTGTACCCAATAATAGTCAATAACCAACTAATAGATATTGTGAGCAATACTCTTTCAAATACCTCATTTGACAATAGCCCATCTTTTTCGATTGAGACAACCGAAATTAGCACCTGTTATTACAGTCTGGATAATGAGACCTTTCATATTATGAATGTAACGGGAGATTTAATACACAACCAGACACTGCCTGAGATGGAGATCAATTATACATCCATCCCAATAGCAAAATCAGGCTATAGCAATATTCAGAACTATAGATATATGGATAACAATTATACTCTATATATTAACTGCACTGAAGTCTCAGGTGATAGTCTTACTAGAGATTATGACTTTGCATTAAAATCTCCCCTTAGAGATCGAGTTTTCTATGAAGAAAATACAACAGTAATACTCAATTTGACACTTGAAAAAGAAGGCCTTGACGTCAGTGCTGATTTCTCACAGCTAGATTCAGAGTATGGTCCTGCTCACAATGAAACTGTTGTATCAACCGGAACCAACTATGTAATATCATACAATATATCAAATGACAACACACGTGATGCAGGTCATTACAAAATTTATGTTGTTGCAAGAGATAACAACACAATTGATTCCAATACTTCAGTCTATATATCTTATATTAATAGTAATAATTGGACATGGGATATTGTGAACGATGCTTTGTCATGCAGGTCTGGTTCTCCAGGATGGTATTTTGATGAAGTGGATTGTCATTGGGATGCAGATATAAATTTTGCAGGTAAGAAATACGGCGGATCTCCACTTGAAGACCAATGTACTGATGGTCTTGATAATGATGGTGGGTCAGATGTTGATTGTGCTGACATAGATTGTAGTGGTGTAAATTATGTGTGCAGAAATGATGACCTTATAGAATCAGCTGTGTGGCTAGATGACCCCTGTGAGAATAACATTTGTCATATTCTCTCAAGTGTTATGGGCGGGACAGATGTATATTTTACGCAAAACGTAAAACCTGGAGGAACATTGAAAGTATTGTTCTCACAGGCAGGTCTATCAGATAATTCAATATCTGTTCAGGTAAATTTCCTACCAGATAATTTTAGTGTTTCCAGTTCCACAACAACCATCTCCGACAACCTATCAACTAAGTTGGTAACATCTTCTTCATTAACAGCTAGAACAATTCCTGGAGAATTGTTTACTGGCGAGCTATCAGAGTTATTAACAATAGATATACCTGACAATGATGATCTAATTGCAGATTATAGATCTGTAACAGTTTTAAGAAGCATAAATGATGGTGGAGGATCAGTTGAAAGTTTGTTTAACTTTTCAGTTACGTCAGGTGCAATAGAAAACGAATCTGATTATACCGAAAATATTGATGGATATGATGTTGCGAGTTACTGTAATGATTCTATAGACAATGATTTAGATCGTAAAACAGACTGCACAAATGATTCTTTAACATGGGACACCTCTTGTAATAATAGTTATGTAATGTTTGATGGAAATATTGGTGTATGTCAGCTAGGTACTGAGCTAGACTGTTCAGATGGATTTGACAATGATCAGGACGGATTAGCAGATTGTCTTGATAGTGATTGTGCGGGAGAGATTGGAAATACTACTTTAGGTACCCTATGTTCACTCAATCGTGAAACTATTGGAGATGGTAATATTGGCATCTGTACAGATGGCTTTGATAATGATGGTCGCAACTGGTATGATTGCAATCTCTTGGAGATTGAAAACGCAGCATACGGATATGACTATGCTGAATATGATTGTGCAGCCGCATGCCGAAGATGGGAACCATCAATTCCATTAACAGAATCTGTATGTAACGATTCAAAAGATAATGATATGGATGCATGGTATCCCAGTACTGCAGATTATCTGGATTATAATTACTTAAGAAACCAATCTGGTGGATGGGACTGCAGATATACTGATTACGATGTTGACTGCAATAATACAGAAGTAGTATTTGGCAGTTCATCAGGAATCTGTCAACTCGGTGTTGAATTAAATTGCAGTGATGGTTTTGATAATGATAGGGATAGTAATCTGACATCAGATCCAGGATTAGACATAAGTGGAGCTGACTGTGATGATTATGATTGTTATTCAGTCACAGATGATTCAGGCAATTTCATATGCACAGAAAATGCTACTAACCAAGTCTCTCCTCAAGAAATTACATGTAATGACAGTATAGATAATGATTTGGATGGCCTCTTTGACTGTACTGACCCAGATTGTTATGGGAAAGAAGGAACAAATGGAACCTGCCTTGAATACGAAATTTTCTCAATAAACGGCGGTGCATATTGTTCAGATGGATTTGATAACGACGGAGATGACATAAATAACACCAAAGTATTTTATGGAAACGGAACCGATTGCTATGATGATGGTTGTTATCAGCAATTTGGCTCATGTCGTCCATGTTCATCAGTTGAAAACATTACTGCAGACTCGTGTGCTGATGGTTTTGATAATGATTATGATGCATCTCCAGGTTCTAACACTACAGATTGTGCCGACCCAGATTGTGTTGGAAGAGTAGGACCTGCCGGTCAGATATGCGAACCTTCTGGAGAGACTTCCTGTACCGATGGTTTTGATAATGACGGAGACAATTTAATCGATTGTAATGATGATGATTGCGCATGCTATACAGATGAATTAGGGCCTGGACAGTGTAAAGATGGCTTAAATAATGATTTTTCAGGATTAATTGATTGTCAAGATTCAGAATGTGTCAACACATCATATTGTTTAGGTGCATCTAATACTTTCCCCAGTTTCAATTCAATTATGATAGGCAATGTTAATGTATTTTACAGCGACCTGATACATGTTGGAGAAAACATTACATTATATTATTATTCAACTGGTTTGTCATCTGACAGTGTTACTTTATATGTTGGTACGTCCACATATCCTATCAATAGAATTGTTGATTCACCATATGACTCTTTAACATTCCAATCTTTCGTTGGTACTGGTGGTAACAGTTTTGTTAAATCAGTGAATCAAAACAGTCTTCAATCTGAAGGGACAAATATCAATGGTTGGTTCAATCTTACACATAAACTTCAAGTATCTGATACTGCTGATTTAGGCACATACACTTTTGAAGTGTACACTTCAATAGACCAGGCAAGTACTAGCCTCATTAACATCAGCATACTTGAAAATGAAATTCCTACAGTAAATATTACATACCCTCTTAATGGAACAATAATAAATAATAGCCAATTCACAGCTTATGCAACAGCAAATGATAGTAGCGTATATGATTCAGGTATAGATCATTGTATGTTTAGGATTGACTCAGAATCATGGACAGATGATGATGATTGTGTCTACTCATACAGTGAAATTAGTGAGGGAGAACACTTAATATCTGTAACTGCAATTGATGGAGCAGGTAATAATGCTTCAGTTAAAAACACAACAATATTCATTAACTTGACTGGCTCTCAGAACTTAAATATTACAAAACATTTTAACAATGTTCAACAAGAAATGAACTTGAATGCAACATTCACAAGTTATTATGGTTTCTTAGATAATGAAACCGGCTGTGAGGTTGTTGCTGTTGATTTAGAAGAGACAGAATATGTTATAGGTTCTATAGAGCTTAAATCAGATGCTGCTAACAATGCTACTTGTAATGGGACAATCAACTTTTCCGCATTGAGTTCAGGTTATTATAATTATTACCTCAGGGTAAACGACACTCAGGACCGAGTTATTACAAGTAATCAGGACTATTCTTATGTTTGTTATTATAAAGATTCAGAAGATTTTGAAGGGACAACTTGTAAAGACCAATGTGAAATCGATACCGAACCTCCAAACATAACAGGAGTATACATTAATGATTCAATTGTTATGACCGACGCAGATATATTTGTCTGGGTTAATGTAAGTGATGAATCTTCCATTAGTTTGGTATCTGTTACTGCTGAAAGCCAAAATTTGAATTGGAATGGCTCTTTTTGGACAGGAGCAGTTTCCATCGATAATGACCTGTTTGTTAATGTCACAGTTATTGATATAGGTGGGTTCAATGATACCAATAATCTTACTGTTTACACCATAGATGATCAAAGTCCGATTGCTCATACATTTATTAGTGATGATACTGATAACATCACACGTTCGTCAAAGCTAATCAACTTTACAGTGAATGTAACTGATACGAATATTGCCAGGACTTTTCTGAATGGCACACCAATGAATCAATCCGGTGATATTTGGTATTTATACAGTAACACAACTGCACTTGGCTGTGAAAACGATGGGTTGTGTCTACTGTCAATTGTGGGTTATGATGAAGCTGATAACATAAATGTTTCTTATTATAATATCACAATAGATGATACCTATCCATCGATTTCTTATCAAAATCCAACAGAACTGACAGATAATACTTTTTCAAGAGATTGGATTAGTATAAATGTCAGTGCAACAGATGTAATTGCAGGAGTTGATACTATTATCATCTATTTATATAATGAATCACAAAGTTTAATAGACTCATCAAATCTTAGCTCAGATTTATTATTCTTTAATATTACTAGCTTATCAGATGGAGCATATTTCTTTAATGCAACAGTTAACGATAGTGCTGGAAATATTAATTCTGGACTTGCAACAAGAAATATCACTCTGGACACGATTCAGCCTGCAGTCACAAATCCTGTTATCAATGATTCTGACTTGATATTTAGGATAAATGATTCTATAACAATAAATATTACAATTGTAGATATAAACATCGATAATGTAACAGTGTATAACCAGTCAAATGTAATAATGAGTAGGGTGGATTCAACCAACGACTGGACAGTCGAAACTGACGCTTATTCATTAGGATGTACAAATCTCTCCGGCAATTGTACGTTTTATTTTGTTGCAGTTGATAAAGCTGGCAATGAGAATTCATCTGAGAGTATTCAGGTAAGAATAGATCAAACAAACCCACAAATTTCTTACACCACCGGTACAGAGACAAATGATACATACGCAAACCAGGACTGGATATATGTAAATGTAACATTGAATGCTGATAATATCAATATTACTTTTTATCTGTACAATGAGACAATGAATGTTATTAACTTGACATCGTTTGTTCCTGGAAATGATGATGAGAACACAAGTTTCAATTTTACCGGACTTGATAATGATAAATATTATTATTACAGGGTGGCAGCTAATAATTATGTGGGCAATTCAAACACTACTGACTTATATAAGATAACACTAGATTCACTAACTCCTGTTGTCAATTATCTTATAGTAAATGATTCAGATAATATCACACGATCTGATGCTCCCCTCAATTTTACTACTTCATTTATTGAAGTCAATCCAGAAAACGTAACTGTAAATGAATCAACGATGTATCCTTATAATTCCACTTTGTGGTACACCATAAACAGTACAGGCGATTTTGATTGCACTAACGATGGAAATTGTACTTTCACAATGTCCATAGTTGATAAGATCGGCCATGAGAGTAACATGGACCTTCTCTTGTTTATTGATGACACAAAACCTGAAGTTACAGACTATTATGTAAATGATACTGATATGATTGTAAAGAAGAGTCACCAAATAAACATCAATGTTACAGTTGTTGATCAGAATATTATGTCTGTTTCACTCTTTAATGAGAGCAGTCTTTCTATGCATGCCATGGGTGAGGAAAATACTTGGGAAATAAACACAACTGCTGGATCTCTTGGATGTGATCAAGAAAATGGATATTGTACAATACACTTTGATTCAACTGACTATGCTGGTAACCAGAATAATTCAATCAGTGTGCAATTGACTATTGATGATCTGGATCCTGTTGTTGATTATTCTTCTGGTACTGAAGAAACAAATTCGTATTTTGATCGCGATTGGATTTATATTAATGTATCCATAACAGAAACAAACTTCCAAAATATTTCATATTATGTGTATAATTCATCCATGAATATAATTAACTTTACATCATACAATGATAACATTACAAATATTACATTCAATGATCTTGACCTTGATATGTTATATTACTATAAAGTCCAAGTGCTTGACAAAGTTGGAAACTCAAATACTACTGAACTCTATAACCTAACATTAGACTCATTAACTCCCTTAATATATTCACCTGCTGTTAATGATACTGATAACTTGGTACGTAAGAACGACTTTTTGAACTTTACAGTGACAGTGGAAGATCTTAACATTGATAATGTGACAATTGGAAATATGACATCAATTGATATGATTTATTTGGGTTCCAATATCTGGAGTGTTGGCACAACAGCAAATGATTTAGGTTGTACTCAGAACGATAGTAATTGCACTATATTTATTACGGCAAATGATTTGGCTGGACACAGCAATAGTACAACAATCCAATTAATAATTGATGATAAACTACCACACATCCAATTTGAAATTCCAACTCAAGAAAATGGTATATATGTTGATGCCGATTGGATATCCATAAACATTTCATATGTTGAAACCAATCTAAAAAATATAACTTATTACCTAATAAATTCGTCTAATGATGTAATAAATACGACTACCTATAGTGATACGACCAGCATTAATTTCACGTCTCTTAAGAGAGATAGCTTCTATAAATATAATGTGACTATATATGATAAGGCTAACAACCATAATTCAAGTGACACATACAATATTACCTTAGACTCAACAACACCTCAAATAAACACTTTCATATCTAATGACAGCGATAATGTATCCAGATCTGACATTTTTATTAATTTCTCGGTAGTCTCAAGTGACACAAATATTGATAATGTTTCAGTCAACGGAAGCATCATGCAAAGACTTGGTAATAACTGGTTTACAATAAATAAAACAAGCGATTTTGGTTGTGGTACCAGCGATTCAGTATGTACACTATATGCAGTTGTATATGATAAAGCAGGCCACTATAATGAGACCTATTATAATATAACAATTGATGAAGAGGCACCTTACTTTAGTGACTTTTTAGTAAATGATTCTGATAATGTAATTCGGATCAATCAATCATTTAATCTGAATATCACAATCCATGATAATAACATCCTGAATGCATCAATATCAAATCTGTCTTCTATTGAATTAGTCAGATTTGGCTCAACAGATATTTTTGGAATAAACAGCACTGCTAATGATTTAGGTTGTATACAAAGTGATAGCAACTGCACTTATACCTTTTATGCTGTTGATATGGCGAATAATGTTAATAATACACATACAGTCCAATTGACTATTGATGATATAATCCCTCAAATCGAATATGCTGACGAAACAGTAGATAATTATACAAATAATGATTGGATTTTCATTAACGTAACAGTAGTTGACACCAATACTTTTAATACAAGTTTCAACTTGTATAATTCATCATTGGAATTAGTTTATCAAAATAATTTTATTGATGGCACATCCGAGATCAATTATACAAGTCTAGTTTCAGATATGATCTATTATTATAATGTCACTACGACTGACAAAGCAGATAACCAGAATTTCACCTCAACAAGGAATATAACACTGGATTCGACAAATCCAACAATCACTGATATCAAAATTAATGATTCTGATCTACTTGTCAAAAAGACTTTTCCACTTCAGATAAATGTAACCATTAGTGAGACAAACCCATTTAATGTTTCTATTGGAAATGAAACAATAGTCCAGTTAACAAGAGTTGGATTGAGTGATACATGGTATACAGATACAACAGCAGCTGACATGGGATGCACTCAGATGAATAGTAATTGTTCAGTGAGAGTCATTGCAACAGACATGGCAACAAACACAAATGACTCTGAAGTATTCCATCTGACTATTGATGATACATATCCTCAGATAAACTGGATCAGAAGTAATGATACTGACAATGTATCAAGATCAGATGCATTCCTTAATATTAGCATAAACATCACAGAAACTAATGTAAACTACCTTATAATGAACTCATCTCAAATGGAAGGTTCACAAGAAATCTGGTATTCAATTAACACAACAGATCAATTTAATTGTAGCACAGATGAAAATTGTACACTTGAAATAATCATCTATGATCTGGTTGGTAATAGTAACTCGTCAAATATTTCAATATTGGTTGACAATACTAGGCCATTTGTCTCAAATCCAGTGAACAATGATAGTGATAATCTTGTTGGTTTCTCTCAAGTTGTCCAAATAAATGTAACTGTTGAAGATAATAATACATACAATGTATCCGTTTCAAATAGTTCATCATTGTCAATGTTACCAACATTAACAGATGATGTGTGGTCAATTGACACTAACTTATCTGCTTTGGGTTGTGCAAATGAATTGTACAATTGTACATTAAGATTTAATGCAATAGATAAAGCAGGTAACCAGAATGACAGTATTACAATGTTCATTAACACTGATGACGTACCCCCTTCAATATATCAACTTGAATGCAATGATTCTGATAATGTAACAAGATCCGACGCATTGCTTAATTTTTCAGTAATAGTTGAAGATCCATTCCTGTATGGTGTCACTTTAAACGAAACAAACATGGGACAATTAGGTATTGTTTGGTATACACTTAATGACACATCTGACTTCAATTGCAATAATGATGGTCAATGTGAATTAACTAGCATAGCCACAGATATATTGTCTCAAACAAACTCAACTAATTTTACTATCACAATCGATGATACCCCTCCAAGTGTAGACGATACTATGATCAATAATACCGATTTCATACTAAAGAAAACAGATCTGATCTCAATAAACATATCCGTAGTAGATGATAATATTCTATCAGTATATGTACAAAATGAAACATCAATTCCGTTGGTTCATTCATCACCTTCAATCTGGGAACTAAACACAAGTGGAGAAGATTTAGGATGTCAGCAAAATGACAGTAATTGTTCTTTGATATTTACTGCAATTGACTTAGCAGGCAATGCCAATCAAAGCCATCTGATACATTTTACCATCGATGATGTGGCTCCTTCGATATATCAATTAGAATCAAATGATTCTGATAATGTGTCTAGGTCCGATGCAATGCTTAATTTCACATTGATTGCGACAGATACCAATATTGATAATGTCACTCTAAATGATTCATTAATGGGTGGTGGTATTTCAAATTGGAATCTACAAAGTAATTCCAGTGATTTTGGTTGCGATGCAAGTGGGTATTGCATCCTTCAAGGGTTTGTTACTGATAAAGCAGATAATACTAATTACACGTCATACGAATATATTATTGATGATTATTCTCCTCAAATTAACTTCAGTGGAGATACAGAACAGACTGGCGTATATCTTAACCAGGATCATATATATATGAATATCACAATAACTGAGTCTAATGAATATTATACCCTCTTTTTCTTATATAATTTGACCAATCAGTTAGAGAACGAAAGTGGCTATGAATCAAACAGGACTCATAATTTTACAAGTTTGAACAGCAATATGGCCTATTTTTATAATGTATCTGTTTATGATAAAGCTGGGAATTATAATTCAACAGAAACAAGGAACATAACACTTGATTCAACTAATCCTTCAGTTGAGAATGCTACTATAAATGACACTGATAATATTGTAAGAAAGTCTGATTTAATTGAATATAACATTACATTGACGGAAACAAACATAGAAAGTGTTATTGTTAGAAACCTGACTAATGTATCAATGTCACAGGTTGGTACAACAGATATTTGGACTGTTACCACCAACGCTTCAGATTTAGGCTGTACGCAAAATGATGAAAACTGCACTATTCAGATAATTGCAAGAGATCTGGCTGGAAATGTGAATGATTCTGTCAAAATCCAATTAACAATTGACGATGTCTCACCTGTATTATCCAATTTTATATCAAACGATACTGATAATATCAGCAGATCCGATGTTCTCCTAAACTTCTCATTAACGGTAGTTGAAACCAATATTGATAGTGTAACAATGAATGGAACAGTAATGAACCAGCAGGGTAGTGTTTGGTCAACCCTTAATGCTTCAGATGATTTTGGCTGTTCAAATAACAATGATTGCATACTTCGAGTAACAAGTGTAGATAAAGTTGGTCATTCTACTTTTATAGATACATCAATTACTATTGATGATGATGCACCATCATTGATGGATGCACAAGTGAATGATTCGGACCTACTTGTAAGAAAAATTGATGAATTGTACATTAACCTTACTGTAACAGATCTTAATATTAAAAACGTAACAATAGGAAATGGTTCTGTTGTCCCTATGAATCGTGATGGATTGTCAAATCATTGGGATATCACTACCACTGCTCAGAATCTTGGCTGTACAGCCAGCAATTCAAAATGCATCTTAAGGTTTAATGCATTGGATTATGCTGACAATGAAAATAGTTCATACTCTATCGAAGTTCAAATTGATGATCTCCACCCTTCATTAAATTTCACTGCAAGGACCCCTGTCAATGACAGTTACTATAATCAAGATTGGATTTTCATTGAAGTAAACATGACTGACACAAATGAGAAAAACATAACATATTATCTTTATAATTCTACAAATCTAATCAATGCAACAACAACAGATAATAATACCGAATTAATCAACTTTACAAATCTTGACGAAAATGCCTACTATTTTGTGAATGTTACAACAATAGACCAAGCAGGCAATACTAACAAAACCGAGACAAGAAAAATCACATTAGATAATATAATCCCAATCATATTAAACCCTAATGTAAATGACAGCGATCTATTTGCGAAAAAAGGTGCAGTACTAAGGTTTAACATATCTGCATCTGATACTAATTTTGCAAATATCACAGTAGGTAATGAGACCATGTTGACAATGATAGATGGCGTTCTGAATGAAAAATATAGGACTGCAACACCTGATTCACTAGGTTGTGGTGCTGATGATGGTTCTTGCATAATACATTTCATAGCACAAGATAAAGCAGGAAATACTAATGATACTCATCAGATTGAGATTATTGTTGATGATATTTACCCTTCAATCCTAACATTATCTGTGAATGATTCAAACAACGTGATTAAATCAAGTCAATCATTAAATTTCTCAGTCATTGCAACTGATACCAATATTGAGAATGTAACAATGCGTGGTAATGGGAGAATCATAGAGTTAACTCAATCCGGTACTATTTGGTCTTCAATTAATTCTTCAAATGAACTAAATTATACTACTGATGGAGTTTATAGAATTAATGCAACTGTAGTAGATATTGTAGGCCATACTAATATTACCTCCTATCTTTTTACTGTTGATAATACTAATCCTTCGGTATCCAATGAATACGTTAATTCGAGCCGGAGAGTAGTTAAGAAAAGCAATGTACTTACATTCGCAATTGATGTTACTGATAATAATATGGATGCAAGTAGGGTTTACCTCGGAAATCAGTCAATGGAGCATATGGTACAATTAATCGGTAACACATTTGCAAGAACAACAACAGCACAATCTCTCGGATGTATTCAGAACAACAGCAACTGCACAATCTTTTTCAAAGCCTATGATCAGGCAGATAATACTAACTCAAGCACGTATATTGAATTAACAATTGATGAGTATTCACCAAGCGTGCATAATTTAGTTTCAAATATAACCGGAAATAGGATTAATCCAAATTATGTAACAAATTATAGTGTTAATTCAACAGATATTCATATCCAGAATGTTACGCTAAATGGTCATCCCATGAATCGCTCAGGAGATATTTGGATATTAGAAAACACGAGTTCAAACTTAGGTTGCGGTGCAGATGTAACAGATCTTGTCAATTGTACTTTGACAGTTCAGAGTACAGATAGTGTTGGAAACATTAATACTACAAATCTTACTATGTTCATTGATAATGTAGGTGTATTACTAACGAATCTCAATGCTACTAATGCACTTGCTGGATCAGCTGAGTACAATTATCTACCCGTAGTCTTCCCAGATACTGTAGTGATATGGAACATATCTGCAAATACGACTGACAATGATAATTTTACGATTTACTTGACATCAAATTCAACGTCTTGGAACGGTACGGAACTTATAATGCCATACTCTGGTTATGATGACATATATACAATTAATGCAACACCTGTCGATTTCAATTTAACCAATGGGACTTATTATTATATTGCTACGGTTGTTGACAGCGTTGGAAATGAAAATTCTACATTCTTTGAAGTATTGGTAAGAGATGAACTTCCAAGTGTATACAATATTTCAGCTAACAGATCGAATCTCGAAGTTAATACACCTGTTGGCATTAGATTCAATGCTAGCAGTACAATTAGAGTGGCTGAAGTTTATGTAAACTTCAGTACTGCTGATTATTCTGAAAAATATGTCCGACCCAATACGGCCGGCATTCATGAGTTTGAATACTACCCTCCAAGAGCAGGATATTATAATGTTTCCGTAGTGGTCAGAAATGTTGCTGGATCTGAGAATATGCAAGCTCTAGAAGAAGGTCTCTTCTATGCAATCGGTAACACCAGAACAAGCATAGTCCATTCAAATATATCATTAAATAATGATACGATGTATGTATCAGAAGAAAATCGGACCTTTAGTAACATTTCACAAAACAATGAGGTTAGTTTCAGTATAAATATATCTTTTAGAAATACTGGTAATGTAACGTTATACAATTCGTCAATAAGACAATTAGGCTATATTAGAGGCATTACTTATCTACCAGAATTACATCAATGTGGGAATCTGACAGCCAATTCAGAATGTAAAACAACAATAAATATAACAATAAATGGGAACGCATCAGTCGGTGATCATGATATTACATCAATAGCATCATGGACTAACCCTGATTTGACATCTGGTTATGTAACAAATACTACATCAATAAGCATTGTTCCAAACCCAATTTTGAATGTTTTGGAAGAGACGATAAATATTACTAATATCAGATATCATCAAACAAGGAATGTTGCTAATATTACTCTTCATGCCTTTGGAAATACCGATTTGAATGATGTAACCTTCTCTCACGAAGGTAACTGTAATATTACCTTCGATCCTCAAAATATCTCGCGGATATCAAAAGGTGACTATGCAAAAGTGCAACTAAATGCAACATGTAGTGTTCTTGGTCTAACTAACACAACATTGTATATTAATTCTACAAGCAATTACACTTCAGATTATTATTCGGATGTTGTGTTTATTGAGAGTTCAGTAACAAACACTATTAATCTCAGTTTAATTGATCAATACACAGAAGATATTTATCGGGATGACCAAGATGGAATTCCAACGGTATTTAATTTGACAGTCCAAGCATCAATTGTTAACAACTCAATGACACAGCTGCTTGAAAATGTAACCGTCTGGTTTAGTAGTAATGGTGAAATCATTGGGAACTGTATTACTAACCAAACCGGTCATTGTGAATATAATCTGAACCCCGCCACTAATCAGCCAGTAGGTATTAAAGATCTAACCTTCTTTGCCAATTCAGAGAGTGAATACTATTTGAACTCTACACAGAAAGAGACTTATCTGACAATCAAAGCTTTCATTAATCCAGACTGGCAAAACCAGAATGTATCTGTCTCAATAAACCTGACATCTGATTATACATATCCGTTATTATGTTCAGTTAATGAAACATACAATGCTTCAAAAAGACTTTCAAATTACAACATAAGTCTGTTTGAGGTTTATCCTAGCACTTTTAACAAATCTGTATTTGATAAGAATAGTGGTTGGATCAACATAGGTCTTGGAGGAAATTATTCAATTACAGATTCAGGAATAAATATCACTACTAATACGACACATACTATCTCAAATATTACGCTCAATGAGATTCAGAATATGGATATATTAGAAGTCAGTGTACCATTCGTTTCACAAAACACTTACTGGTCACTTGATATTATAAATGAGAATGATTCGTCCATAACAATATTTAACTGGACAAACCAATCATATGTCACTACCAATATTTCAGGTCATACAGTTAAAGGAGCATATTTTAAAGTCAACAGTACAGAAACAAACGTCGTGAAGCACATCCTTCTCGAAAAAATTGTCTTAATGGAAGAAGTAGTCTATACTCATACATATGAAATTGGAAATTCAACACCTTTCCAGAAAAACAATTATGAATTATCAGGTAGCTTGGATGAAATTACTTTATACAACCAATCGCCTGATTTTAATTCCAGTGGCTGGTTTATAACTGGAATAAATTCAACACTTAGTAATCATTCAAAAAAAGGTGATAGTAGCGTTTTGATAAACATGACTGAGTTTGAAGTTGGATCAGAAATTCGTTTGATCGGAGATTTCTATCCTTACATTAATGTCTCTGGAGCAAAATACTTTGAATTCTGGATGAAACATGTATCACTTACAAATAATACTAATAATACCATCGTATTTGTTAACATCTCAAAAGCTAATGAGTCCGGTAATTCTGTGTGTTCAGTAACTTATAATATATCAAATTTGAATTATACACAGTTTTACTCTTGGAAGTATTACCAGATACCAACACAAAATATTTCAACTGAGTGTGGTGAATTTTCCTATCTGGATAAAATTGAATACATTGTGAGAAATGAAGGGGATGATAAAATTGTCGATAATGAAATCTTCATTGATGAAATCGGAACTCTCTATCCTCTAAAAACAGATAGTGAGGGGTATATGCATGTAGATTGGCATCCACCATCCAGTGGGTATCATAGGATTATTAGTAATATAAGTGGTTCAGAATATTATAACACTTCATCTGATTCGGATACTGTACTGATTTATGTTGAAGATTTGTTAAATGGAGCTGACTCTGGAGCCAGTTCTGAAGAAGTGGCTGCTGAAGCTGAAACGTCAGGAGAAGACACTGATTCCGGCGCAACCACCCAACCTGAGTCTGGCACTTCATCAAGCAGATCATCTGGAAGTAGTGGAGCTGGAAGTGCAATAGGATTATCAACCAAAGTGTGTGGAGATGGGAAATGCGATTCAGGCGAGAACGAATCCACATGTCCACAGGACTGTAAAAAACAATTACGTATAGTCGAGAGTTGTGGGAATAACATATGTGATTTGGGTGAAAATATTCAGAACTGTCCGATGGATTGTGCAAACCCTCCTGTTGATATAGAGACAACATTAGTAAATCCAGAACTTCATGAAGGAGAAAACAGGAACTATTCAATTGAAATCCTAAATAGCTATAATCAGACTATCAATCCTATAATTGAAATATTGGGAGATGAAATTAGAAAATACATTAATCTCACAAATATCACATTAACAATCCTACCAGGAGAAATCAAAAAGGTTACAATCCCAGTTGATATCCCTGAAGGAGAAGAAGCAGGAATATTCTATGGAGATATGATTGTCCATTTGGAAAACCGGAAAATAATTGAACCAATAACACTGTCTGTTTTAAAACAGAAAATCAGTGACATTAAACTAACAGCTGACGTTATCACAAAGAAAATAAAAATTGATGATGTTCTAAAGATCTATCTTA
Source organism: Candidatus Woesearchaeota archaeon (assembly GCA_021734865.1). Taxonomy (GTDB): domain Archaea; phylum Nanobdellota; class Nanobdellia; order Woesearchaeales; family JAIPIC01; genus JAIPIC01. The sequence goes on from JAIPIC010000010.1 coordinate 27,870, forward strand.
GCGCATTTAATCCAAATAACCAGGGGGATAATGTTACACTTGAATACAAGATCATTAACGTTGAGACAGGTAACACAATCTTTGCAAAGTCTCAAGAAATGTATTTAAAGGATTTGAAAGCCTTCACATTGGAACTTAATCTAATGAATATGACTGAAAATATGCCAGGATTCTCTCCAATAACTGGAAATGCAATACAGAACATCACCTTTAGCAACATGATCGAACCTGGAACTTATATACTGGAAGTGAGGGCAATATCTTCAGGTCGACAGGTTACTGTCTCTGGCACATTTGATATATTTTCAGAGTTCTGGACACGCCAACGAATACTGTTTTTCCTCTCCATAATATCACTGATATCCATAACATTGGTATCTACTTATGCTGTTGTTAGATACAAAAATATACAAAAGAACAAGGCAAGGTACTTATTCCCACTTAGCATGGCAAAGTTGCCACAAAAAACAGATGATTCATTAGCTATCGGTAAGATTGCTGGTACAGCCAACTATACTTACATGAATCCAACTTCATTAACAACACATGCACTTATTGCTGGAGCCACAGGTTCAGGAAAAAGCGTAACAGCATCTGTTATTGTTGAAGAAGTACTTGATAAAAATATACCAGTCGTCGTGTTTGATCCGACTGCTCAGTGGACTGGATTTGTAAAACCCTGTAAAGATGAAAATCTCCTAAAATATTATAAGGAGTTTAAGCTCAAAATTGAAGATGCTAAACCATACAAAGGACTCATATATGATGTGGATGATCCAAATATTGAACTGGAATTCAAAAAATACATCAATCCTGGAGAAGTTACTGTCTTCAACCTGAATAAACTGAAATCAGGAGAATACGATCAGGCTGTTAAACACATAGTTGATACAATCTTCAAGATTAAATGGGAAGAATCATCAAAACTCAAAATGCTGTTAGTATTTGATGAGGTCCACAGATTACTTGAAAAATACGGAGGCAAAGGTGGCTATATTGCACTTGAGAGGGCCTGCAGGGAATTCAGGAAATGGGGTATTGGTATTATTATGGTATCTCAGGTTAATGCAGACTTTAAAGAAGCAGTACAAGGTAACATCCTAACTGAAGTACAACTTAACACAAGATCGATGGAAGACATTATGAGAGTCGAGAAAAAATATGGTATTGATTATGCCAAAAGGATCTCAGGTGAAGGAGTTGGAGTTGGAATGATACAAAATCCAAAATACAATGAAGGAAAACCTTATTTTGTTAATTTCAGACCAACATTCCATTCACCACATAAGATCAGTGAATCAGAGATGAGAACATATGGTGTTTATACTAAGAAGCTGAAACAGATAGAATTATACCTCAAACAAATGTCAAAGAAAGGTATTGATGTTTCCGACATTGAAATAGAACTTAAACTAGCAAATGATAAACTAAAGACTGGCCATTTCAACATGGCAAAGGTCTACATGGAATCGTTATTAACAAGCATTAAGAACATAAAGAAATAATCATAAGATAAAATAGGAATATTGGTGAGGAAATTGAAAAAAAGAGGTGAATCAATCAGAACTGCATATAATCTTATGTATAATCCTATGTATAATCCTATGTATAATCCTATGTATAATCCTATGATTAATTATGTAGCCTGCTGTAAGAGTACAACCCGGATACTCTTATTATTATCTGTTGCCTTACTTATCCTCATATCTTCACTATTTTCATCTTTAGCAGCAGATTTACCAAGCGGCTCTTCTAATCAATCCAGTAATGAGACATATGGACAGTTTATAGAAGTGACTTGTGGGAACAATAAATGTGAATTAGGTGAAAACATCGATAATTGTCCTCAAGACTGCGCTTCATCTCCTTTTAAGTATAAGACCGACATAGTAAATCCAAAACTGAACATTGGAGATATAAGGAATTATTCCCTAATATTGACTAATAATCTTAATGACTCATTACCTATGGTTTTATCTGCTAATGGTATCCATTTCAAAAGATATGTTGAATTCAGCAATACCAGTTTTGAATTATCTCCTTTTGAGGAAAGGAAAATTATCATTACCCTCAATCTAACAGATGCTCCTAATGCAGGTGTTTTCAACGGAGATCTAGTATTAATTGGGGACTGGAAAAAAGTAGAAGTTCCAATAAAGGTAACCATTAATGAAGAAATGCTATATCCGACCGACTTAGGTATTCAGGTTTTTAATAAAGAATCTCAAGAAGATAAAGTCTTGAAACTTCAAGTCAGCCTATACAATCCTGCCAATGCAGGAAAAAATGTCAGCATTCAATACAATCTGAGGCATACGCAAACAGATGAGCTGGTTTATCAGGAAAATGAGACCATATCACTGAACTATTCAGAGAACATACTGAAATTTATCAATCTTACAAATATTAAACTTGGTAATGAGACAATTAAGCCAGGTGACTCTGAAGAGTTTTACATTGAAGTAGCTTTGTTGGATCAAAACATCTCTGAAAGAGATTCATTCACACTTTCCATGCCATTCTGGACATCAGCATTACTTAGAAAAGTCTTAGTATCCCTGGCAATTGTGACTACAATAGCAGGAATAATTTTTGGCATATATGTATACCGGAAGAAACAGAAGGAAAAAGCCAGATATCTCTTTCCATTAAGTCTTTCTAAACTACCTCAAAAGGATGACAGGGCACTTCTAGTTGGAAAAATCGCCGGCACAAAACATTTTACTTATTATAATCCTAATAACCTGACTACTCACGCATTAATATCCGGAGCTACAGGATCAGGAAAGAGCGTCACAGCTTCTGTATTTGTTGAGGAGGCATCAATAAAGAACATTCCTGTTGTTATATTTGATCCAACAGCACAGTGGACAGGTTTTGTAAAAGCATGCAAAGATGATAATCTGCTTGAACATTATAAGGAATTCAAGATGAATTCAGAAGATGCAAGACCCTTTAAGGGAATAATATACCAAGTTGATGACGCAAATATTAAATTAGACTTCAGCAAATATGTGAACCCAGGAGAAGTTACCGTCTTCAATTTGAATAAGCTTAAACCTGGAGAATATGACCAGGCTGTAAAACATATAGTCGACACAATCTTCAAGATTAAATGGGAAGAATCACCTGACATAAGATTATTGATTGTATTTGATGAAGTACACAGACTGCTTGAGAAATATGGAGGACAAGGTGGGTACATAGCACTTGAGAGAGCCTGCAGGGAATTCAGGAAATGGGGTATTGGTATAATAATGGTCTCACAAGTAAATGCTGATTTTAAAGAAGCAGTACAGGGAAATATCCTTACAGAAGTCCAGCTCAATACAAGATCAATGGAAGATATAATGAGAATTGAGAAGAAATACGGAGTTGAGTATGCCAAACGAATATCTGGAGAAGCTGTAGGTGTTGGAATGCTCCAGAATCCTAAATATAATGACGGGAAGCCGTATTTTATAAATTTCCGTCCTACGTATCACTCACCCCACAAGATCAGTGAAGATGACATGAAATTGTATGCTGATTATATCGATAAATTGAAGCATTTTGAGCAGGAAATCGCAAGAATAAATAAGTCTGGGAAAGATACATCAGATATTGAAATTGAAATGAAACTTGCATTTGATAAGCTAAAGACTGGCCATTTTAAGATGACAGAGATATATCTTGAATCATTGAAAAATAGTATAAAGAACCTTTAATTATTCAGAACGAAATCAATCTGTTCTTTCTTCCAGCCATTTTCAAGAAGTTGCTTATAAAGCTCTTTTTGAGAACCTTTCTTGTCTAAAAATGCCTTAATAAATGATCTGAGTGTGTTTTCATCTTGCTTATCAACAAATAAAACATCCGGAGTGGGCTCTTTATTTGATGTTTCAGAAACCTTCTTTGCTGGCCTATGTTTAAGTTCTCTTAGCCCATCAGTAAGCACTGATAATTCTTTGTTCATGTTATTAACTTCCTTTTCCAAATCATTTTTGGTTACTGAATGCTCAAGTTTCACATTTGCCTTATCTACTGTCTTAACAAGATCTTGAACAAGATTTTCTAAATACTCGATTTTGCGATCATGATGTTCTATCTGTTTGACCTTTTTATTTATCTCAGTAAAGAGAACCTCAACTTTTGAAGCCTTTTGGTCAATATATCGCTTGGATTCCTTGATTTCAGTGAGTTTATGGTCAGTGTCTTGCATCAATTGAAATATATTTTCAAAACTTTTAATCTTCTGCATGAGTTTTTGATAAGCCTTAAGTGTTTTAGTTAGCATCTGAATGTTAACATTGATCTTCTCTACAGAAAGATTGATTTGGGCTATTTCTTTTTCTTTCTCTTCAAACTTTTTCTGAATACGTTCTGGTTTTATGTCATGGACAGCATCTCTAATCTTCTCAAATTCAACTTCGTTTCTATCCAGTTTTTTTTCCCTACCCATAACCATCTGATTAAGTTCGCCAATCCTAGATGACAAATCAGTTATACGCTCATTTATGGCTTCTCTGGCACCTGTTCCAATCTCCAGTTTCCCATTGATCTTCTCAACACCCATGAGCAAATCATTAATCTGTTTTGTTACATCCGGTGATTTTTCAGAAGAATTATCTTCAGTCGTAGTTTTTTCAGTCTTTTCAGAACTCTTATCATTAACTCCTAAAATCTGCTTCTGACCTAAATTCATCCTGTTCAATTCCATATTCTGTGCACCTTTGTTAATTTACACCAAGAAATGTATATAAACATTTGTACTCATTTTATAGTGAATATATTGACATAGTCTCCTTGAATGTAGTGTTGTGATTAAGCACCTAGATTCATTTATGAAAGGAAGGTTGATTCCACGCAATTATTTAATCTCAGATAAGTCAAACGTATTGGTTACACCTTGGTGATTTATGGATGTTTATGATGTTTTGTGTGATGTCTTTTTCCACCAATCTTTGCTTCTATATCCAAGTAAAGATTCTCGACAACAGAACCAGCAAGCATATTATGTTTATCAATTGTTTTGATCCTCTTGTAAAGGAGTTCAGCTTTGTAAAATTCGTTTTTTGCAAGATTTCTATGGCTTTCATTCAGAAGTTTTTCAGCTTTCTTTAATACCATATAGAGTTCCTGCTCTTTACCCTTAATATCATGAGACTTCATTCTTAGTACATACTTTGATACTAAAATCAGTGGGATAGTCAGCATCGCCAAAGCAAGATACTTCAGGAGTTCTTCTACTGATGAAAAAAATCCTGTCCAGCGTGGATGCTCTTCATCTGGCTCTGTCGTAATATTAGACTCTGTTGGTATTTCAGGCGTGTTCTGGGTTTCGGGAACAAATTCAGTAACATTTGTCCCATTATCGCTAAAATTGTCTTTAGCTTCATCTATTGTTTCATTATCTGTAACATTCAGTTTTATATCCGTCTGATTTTCATCACTATCATTTTCGACAACGTAACTGTAAGACCCACCACTACTTCCTCCTGATCTTCTGGGAATCTGTAAGGGGCAGTCAATTGGACACCCTCCATAATTTTCCGAACTATCGCATGTACCATCCCCACAATATGCAATATAAAGATCAAATATTTCTGAAGTGCCCGTTCCTTTCTCACTGGTAGCAGTTATTGTACTATTTTGTGATCTTTCTCCAGTACTGTTAAGATACCAAGAAAAACTCTTGCTGGAATCAGCCGCAATATCAAGATATACTATTGTCTTGTTATTTGCAGAAATCGTAATATTAGAACTGTTATCATTATATGCAGAGATATTTAATAATTTTGCTCCTCCAGGATTAACTATTGTTACAGTCACATTGTGGAGTGAATAATTATGAGTGTTTTGAAGATAAATAGGCAACTCGATTGTAGCATTTTGCCCTACCCTTAATTGTGAATTATGACCTGTGGTAAGCTCTACTTCTCTGTATCTCACCCAGAAGAAACCAGTATCATTAACAAGAATATCAGTTGCACTCACATTAACACTCATATTCACCAGACCACTATCAACACCAAGAGCTTGCCAGGTTACATTAACAGTCCTCAAAGGTTTAAGTTCTTCAATAAAAATATTTAGACTATCATTTGAAAAACTCACATTGTAATCACTGTATTCTGATATATTAACAGATGAAATATTTATTAACCCAAGAAAAGTTGCATTTATTGATATATTTGATATTGATTGAGAGACTTTGTTTCTGACACTTAGAATGAGGTCTTCAGTAGCATTGATATCAATGATAAAAGGAGTAAAAAGACTGATGTTAATTGGATTAACCTCATTGATGTATATTGACAAATTTGAAGTTTTCAATTCACTTTCAGAGGAAAAGACACTGCAATTAAATTCGTGTGCCCCTGAAAAATGTGACATCATAGTCCAGTTTAGGATGAGGCTTTCGTTAGTATCTAATTTGTAAAAATTGTATGTTTCATTACCAGTCATATTAAATGTAGCTGAATAATTCACAAAGACACTCACATTATATACTGGATGATCTTCAATATTTGTAATATTACAACTTAAATTGAATTCAGTAGATATGGTCGCATTATTTTGCCCAATAATTTCAACTCTTGTCTCATTTCCAACATATTCATAATAATTAGCATAAGCCTCCCAAAGAGCTGATGTCATAAATCCCTGGTTTTCAGGATTCTGGCAGGAATAAGAGGAATTCATTGGATTACAGCTTGAATCGTCCCTTAAGAAGTAAGTTGCGTTCAGGGCAAGCTGATAATAATCAGGATATCCGAGATGCTCATAAGCCATCCAATAAAGAATAATGCTTAAAGCATGATCTAAAGGATTTGGACAATTCACGCAGGCAGAATTATTAGTTATATTAATTGCTGCATCAAAATAAGTCAGATTGCCTGAATAATCATATGCATTGAATAAACCAATCCCAGCATAAAGATTAGTGCTATTTAAACTAATTGATCCAAGCTTGTTTGCAATATCAAACAACCTGTAATCTCCTGTATTAATATAAATTTCCCAATACGCTGCTAACATAAGCCCAAGTGAAGTCTGATCTGAACAATTGATCTCTGCCTCCCACACATTACAATCTGATGCGTATCCAAAAGCATAAGATTGTGCTAACCTCAATAAAGATTCATTCTGCCCATTTGAATACGACTTAGCTAGACCATATATCAAGGATGCCTGTCTAATTCCTCCCTTTCTTTGGTAGGCCTCTCCGCTTGGCCAATTCCTGTTAATCTCATTACAGTTGAAATCTCCGTTTGCATGATCACATGTTGAATACCAACCATTCATATCAGTTGAACTCACAAAACTATCGTCGATTTCTGATATTCCTACTAAATTTGAAAGATTATAACAGCTAATATTCCCACTAAGCATGGACGAATATGAGTATCCCATTACAGGCCAAGGTTGATAGAATTCATAAGTACAGCTAAAATCACCAGTTGTAATAGGAGAACAGTATGATTGAGAGTCAACACCGGTCATTTCAACCGCTTTGGTTCTAAGGCTTTCATTTGGATAACCCACAACAAATTTGATGCTTCCATTACCTGGAAACCTGTTCCCATTTTCCTCGATATAATACTCGTATGTTCCTCTCCTTAGAAATGACTCATTTGGTATCACAGCTGAGCCATCATTAAAATTAACATTCTGCCAATTATTGTCTGAAAGTTTTTTGAAATACAAAACCGGGCTGATATCCGGCGAATTTGTTTTAATGGTCACATTAAGCAAATTATCAAATGATGGTATTCCATTGATTCTTGGAGCATAGATATTACTGATATTTTTAATATTTCTAAAAGACATATATTGAGCCCAAGCCATCACTCCCTGCTCTTCAGGATTGTCACAGCCGGTCCTTCGCACAGGAGAGCAAGAACCAGAATTATCTGCAGTAGCCTTTCTGTAAGCAGCCTTATAATAATCATCTGAACCTGTTTGTTCATAAGCCATCCAATATCCAATAATATTCAAACCATGTTCCAAAACACTGCATTCACCGGATATACACTTATCGAGATTCAAATTTGCCAGTGTCACAGCTCGATCCAAATATATGCTATTTCCTGAGATTTCATATGCTTTCCATAAACCCATCATAACATATTCGCTGTAATTAGCATCCAATAATGGCTCAGAAAGATTGATTGCAATTGTCCTATATACATCATCACCTGACTGCTCATAAGCTTTCCAGTAAGCCAGAGCCATCATACCTTGTTCACTATTATTGTTGCAGTCAAAGTCTTCTGTCCACACATCACATACATCTGCACTCCCATTAGTATAATTAATTGCAATCTCTCTGAAGGTATTATTATTCTCTATACCATATATATACCACATACTGAATATCATTGAGGCCTGGCGCCGCGCACCGCTTATATTCCCATGGCCTAAAGCAACCTGAGACGAGCAATTATAATCTCCATGAACATGGTTGCAGGTTGCTTCACCAGTATTTCCTGATCCTGATCCATGGTCATAATCTATATCATACTCTGCGAAGATATCTGACGAATTTAGATGACTCATATTAGCGGTCAATAGATAACTGCTTGAATAACCTATGATCTGCATTCCTTGGAAAGTTTCAAACTGACAGCTGAAAGTCTGTTGATTTACAGGTTGGCAGAAGAAACTATTAGTACTGTCTAGCGACAGAAAATTATCCCCCTTTTCTTTGAAAGACGCATCTCCAACAGATGTAGCTAATTTCAAACTCCCATTATTTGGAAACCGACCAGATGGGTCTGAAAAATAGTATTCGATTATACCCTGTTGATTATTAGAATACCATGGAATAATTCCTGAATAAATGTTGCTTGACAGATTTATACTAACATTCTTCCAAGCATCTTCGTTTATTCCCTTGAACATAAGCACAGGATTATTTAAACCAGAGTAATTCTGCACACTAATAGTAATATTCTCTCCAGTTCTGATCCCAACTGGTATTTTGGGAGAATGGATATTCGTAGCTGATACAAAACCCATAAGAGCTAATGTTGCCACTATCACACTCAATAGATATACTATTCTGTGTGGCTTGAAATTTTTCATTTTTTTGGTATTACATATACCTCTTTACCTATTAAGTCTACCGGAAGAGTAATTTTTGCGCTTGTTTTGTTATTTTTGGATACTTTCCTGATCAACGCATCATCGAAGGTAATTTTTTTTAGAATTAGTTCTCCTTTGATTCGTTTCCGTTCCATTTTGTAGCCTACTAATAGACTATTAATAGACTATTATATATTAAGGTTTTCTTTTTATAACACATTACCAGGATTTACATATAATCAGTTCACAAATACAGTGCAGGTCGGACCAAAGTAGAAAAAGTGTAATCCAATAAATCTGAGGGGTTGTTATTCTGTAGTACTCACACAATTATTTATAGTATGATGAATGGGTAAACACATATATCTAGACGAAAAGGGGTTACAAAATATGGATGATGCCATGATTAATTTTTTCATCATAATCTTTGTGATGATAATCATTAATGTCATAACAATAATTTATATACGCTCCCTGTTCAAGCAAGTTGAAAAGAACATTGTTGATTTGGGAGGTAAAATTATATTCAATTTTGAACAGATTGTTGAATATATTGATCAGAAATTTATAGGAATATACAACAGAGTTGATTTTATAGTAAACGATCAAGAAAAGAATAGACCCAAGTAAGGTATTTAATATGCTGAAAGTTTTTTCTTATGAGGGTGGGAAAACAATAGAAACTACCCTCTTTAAAATCTCTCAAAAAAAAAATGTTTGGATAGACATTAAAGATCCTTCAGATGCCGACATTCTCAAGATATCTGATATCACATCAGTTCCCAATCATTACATTAATGAATGCTTGGACGAAGATGAACGACCAAGGGTCACAGATTTTGGGAAATATTCTGTGATATTATTCCGTGCACCTCAATTGATTCGTAATGAGACCAGGATTTCTACAGTCACATTCATAGTCACCAGTGAAATGCTGATATCTTTGCACAAGGGACGTATAAACGGCATAGAGAGACTTCTTGAATCTTCAGACGAGAAAAAAGAGAGGCTGTTTTCAAAAGGTTCTGGATATCTTTTGTTCTTAATAATTGATGAATTCATCAAAGATATGCAAAAGAAAATGGAAGAGATCGAGGAAGAAATCACTAAGCTTGAAAGTTCCTTGTTTTCAAAGAAAGTGCATGATACAACTAAAATAGTATCACGAGATATATTCAAGATGAAGAAGGCTCTAATCTATTTTAGGAAAACATTTGCCACTAACAGAGATGTTATCGCACAGATAGAAAAGGGTTATGCTATCGGAATCAATAAAAAATGCATCCAATATTACAGAGACCACTACAATGACCTGATTGAATTGATTGATATGGAAGGTATTTACAGCAACCTATTGACGGGAGCTCTTGAAATATATCTCTCATTGATATCCAACAATCTGAATGAGATTATGAAAAGGCTTACAGTCATTACAGCCTTCGTGCTGATTCCTACGCTTATTACTGGTATATACGGAATGAACTTCAAGATTATGCCCGAGACAACCTGGGTTTTTGGGTACCCTTTTGCAATAATTTTAATGACTGTATCAGTTTTACTCGTGTATTTCTTCTTCAAAAAACAAAGATGGTTGTGAAATGTCGAAAAATATATTATTGATTACCGTCTGCATTCTCGTAATTATTAATTCAGTTAATTCTCTTGAAATGACCAATGATTTCAGCACAGTGCAATCATCTGAACAACAACCCGACACATTATCTCTGCAGACAATATATGATAATACATTCATCACATACATGGTTAACATCTCTCTTGATATTGAGATTGTTAAGCTGTTGCCAGAATCATCAATGGAATATGTTATGGCTACAATTTCAACAATTCCAACATCCAATTACTATCAAGATATTGAGTTAATCTCTTCAAATATAGACCTAACAAACACCATAAACAATGATCAATCAGGCACTTTTAGTCAGGATATTGAGACTGCAGAACAAATCAAATATTACGAGGAAAAACCAACAGGTAAAAAAACATTGTACTTATCTTATGTTGTCAATCGGTCAACCACTAATATTCCGATTACAACGACAATTGATTACCCTCTTGCAGTATCATCCGAAGAATTCAAGCAATACCTTGAACCAGTAAATGCTAATGATTTTTCAGAACTCAAACAGGACGAGTATTTAAATCAATATATTGAACAGGTTAGAGAGTTCGGACTTGACCAGGATAATACTCAAATACAAAATGATGATCCCTCAGATAATCGCCTTATGGATAAAAAAGAAAGTGATGATAATCAAAAAGACTTACTGACTATTGTTGTTAATACACAGGATCTTATTTTTAGGACATTAGATTATGAAGCAACTCTTAGCTCCACATCAAAAACTGTTGAGGAAATCCTTGATAACAAATACGGATCCTGCATCGACCATTCAATTTTATTTGTGCATACATTGCGATCTCTTGGAATCCCAGCTCGATTTGTTTATGGTGTAGTATATGATGTTTCTCAGAAAAGCGCACAAAAACATGTGTGGGCTGAAGTCTTTTTTCCAGGATACGGTTGGTTGCCTTTTGATCCGACTACAAATAGCGGCCCAAATCTTGATCTCGCTCACATAAAGCTAAAACATTACTCAAAAGCTACAGAACCTTTAGTCACGTACAGTTTCGTGGGCGATTATGTAGAACTGAAAAGATCTAATCCAAATGTGAATGTAATACCATTAAACATAGGACCAAAAGCCGATCCAAAAATTGAATTGAGCGCTTCATTACTCAATGAACAAGTGGGTTTTAACTCGTATAATCTTATTCTAAGCAGACTCAAAAACAAACAGGATCAATATTTGGTCACTGATATCTTTATTAGACCTGATAAGGATGTCAAGCTTGATAAATCAAAAAGGCAAAAGATGATTCTTAAGCCCAATTCAACTGAAAATATGGTCTGGCTCTTCAAAACATCTGAGGATTCAGCATATGCCATTCAGGTATACACTTATGAGGATCAATCAGTGAGTCTTAGACTTCACGCCAGTAATCAATATGCAAACATATCTCCACAGCAAATCCTCGACTCAAAGAATACATTTGAAAAATATGGTACTCTCTCTCCTCTTGAATCGCTTGGAATCATTATCGAATGCAGCCTCAATGAATCCAGGATTTACAAATATGAAAATACAACCATGCATTGCACCATCAACAACTCAGGTAATAAACAGATCCAGGGCCAGTTATGCTTTGATGGATGTAAACAAATTGCACTACAACCCTCTGATTTCAGACAGTATGACTTTGATCTAATGGTGCCTTTTGATACACCAGAAGGCATTGAATACATAATGGATGGAACAGTAGCAATAGAAGGGATAACTCAACCTCTTAAAGGATTAGTGCACGTTCTGAAAATTCCTGATATTGAAATTAGCATTGAGAATTATCCACTCATGATGTATATCAACTCCTCTGAAAAAGTAACATTTTATTTGGATTATCCTGAGGGAAATATGGTCAATAATCTGACTCTTGAGATGAGAAACAATGGCAAAACCTTCTGGGAGTATTCATACGGAGAGCTGACCAAAAGAATGGAATTTGCAGTCCCTCTCGATGCAAAGCATCTTAATGAAGGAAATAACACAGTAGAACTGATAATAAATTACAATGGAGATAAAGGCAAACCATATACACGAAAACAAAGCTTTCCAATTCATCTGAAACTTGGTTCCATCCCTGATTACATCATGTACTACCAATCAAATTTAATGCTTGTTTTTGATAAATTATTCTATATTGCGATAGGAATAGTGTTCTTTCTTCTGATTTTAGGTTATATATTAAATCCGAATACTGTCGATATCGGACTGAGGCTGCGAAAACAAACAGTCCCAAAATTGTTTTTGGATAGGCTAAAACATGATGAAGAACTGATCGAGGGTCTTGAGCGTAAAATTGAACATCTTACAAAGGCAAATGAAGAAATGGACAGAAAAGAGAAAAACATTGAAAAAAGAGAAAAGATTCTGGAGGAATTTATACTTAAGAATGTTAGATACAAAAATTAATACTGCGAAAATATCGATATTCATAATACTGATATCGTTATTAATATTTATGTTAATTCCTCTAACATTTTCTTACACCGAAGAAATGCAGTTAAGAGCATTGATTTCAACGCAAGCGAACATAAATTTCAAAGAGAAGGATTCATATGTTCAAAGTCTGACAGTCAATCTGTCTTATCTTCCGACTGATGATTACAGACAGACAGTGCTGAATATCACACCTGCTGAACCAGGAGTCGTTCATGATGGTTATGTTCTCTTCCAATACAAGGACCTTCTGTCAGAGAAACTTACAATAGGTTACGAGACAAATATTATAACAAGATTCATCAGGCCCAGAGTAAGAAATAAGATTGATTTCCCACTTAAATTCATCGATAAGACAACCAGTGCTTATATTCAACCTACTGCCAACATAGATTCTGATAACCCTAAAATTGCCAAGCAAGCATCCCAAATCGTCGATGGAGTTGATGATTATTATCAAGCAGTGTATAAATTAGCTGACTGGACACAACAAAACATCAAATACTCTCTGACAACCTTTACAGAAAACGCAACGCAAAAAAGCAGCTGGGTGCTTGAGAACCGTTATGGTGTCTGCGACGAATTAACAGCTCTTTTCATAGGGATGTGCAGAAGTTTGAAGATACCGGCACGCTTTATATCAGGAGTCGCATACACTTCACTAATACCACCATCAGGAGGCTGGGGTCCGCACGGATGGGCAGAGGTTTATTTTCCTGAGATTGGTTGGATTCCATTTGATGTAACATACAACCAAATTGGATATGTAGATGCTACACACATAAAATTAAAAGACAATCAAGACTCATCAGAGTCCTCCACAAATTATGGTTGGTCATCATATGAAGTCGATATAATTATAGGCTCTCTAGATTTTTACGTAGAGAAACTCAGCGAATCTGAAGCATCACCCTCCATTATAAGTATAGACTCTCACTTTGACCAGAAAAAAGTGGCACCAGGGTCTAATAATCTATTAGTAGTAGAATGGACAAATAACGTTGATTACTATGTGGTAGAACAGTATTATCTTACTGTACCTAATGGAATTGAAGTAGAAGGCAGTAAAAGATTCAATATAATGCTTGGCCCACATGAGGTAAAAAAAACCTACCATATTATCAAAACAGGTACTAATTTTGACAAAGATTATATCTACACCATACCAGCTGTTATTCCGGTCTCACCTATTCAAAATGCAACTGCAAGTTATATTGTTAGTGTGGGTCATGACACATATGACCAAACTTACTTTGAAAATATTATCTCAAATGAAATCAGCTTCGACATCGTCGAACAAAAAGGTGTATCACTAGACTGTTGGTCGGATAAACATGAATACATGATAAATGATAGCGGTACACTGTCCTGCAACATATCAAACAATGGTCTGTCATATCTTGATGGGATTATTGTCTGCCAGAAAGAATGTCAGGAAATTGAACTAGGGATTACTCAGACAAAAGTGGTTCAATTTCCACTTGACATTTCATCGCAGGGACCACAGTCCGCCATAGTGACTCTAAAAAATGATGAAACACAGACGAATATTTCTGCACAATACTTGGTTTATGAGATTCCTGAACTTCAATTCATTGTTTCACAACCTGAAATCTCAGCCGGTATCGACGAGCAGTTCAATATAGAGTTTAACCTTACGCAGACTGACAATTCACCCATATCTGATCCTAAAGTTGAATTGGTGTATGATGATCGGAATATCAAAGAATTCCCAATATCTGATTTCAATGGTGTACAGACTTTCGACCTCGTTATGGACACAAGGAATCTTTTCAAAGAGGAGAATGAAATCTTTCTTACAGCCGTGTATAAAGACATAAACGGAAACCTGTTGACAACAGAGTCAAAAATTGTCATCAGATTTGATAATCTGTCACTTATAGACCGCATATTCTTATTTTTTAGAGGATTACACTTCTGATGTGCATTGACCCATATTAATAAGGTATTGCATAGACGATAACCTCTAAAATATGCAGATATTTTTTATTGAAAATCTCGCTTGCGAGGGTTTCATCGGGATTCAAATACCCCGCACTTTAGTGCGAGTTTTTCAATACAAAGAAATGCATATGCATTTCTTGTACAAAAAATGTACCATTTTTCCGTACTGATAATTGCGATTATCAGTTCCAAAAACTGCTCACACGAGTCCATACTCGTATGTGCAGTTTTCTGTTACCAAAAAT
>JAIPIC010000078.1 GCA_021734865.1 Candidatus Woesearchaeota archaeon
AATACTGAGAATAAACAAAACGGGCCTGGAGGGATTGACGAACAACTAATACTAGTTGACGGCTAATAAAAGCTAGGCATAAGGAAAAAACTTAGCCTAGCGAAATACTGAGAATAAACAAAACGGGCCTGGAGGGATTCGAACCCCCGATCTACGGCTGCCTTCAGTGAGAATATATCTCAGTTTAGAAGGCCGTCGCATTATCCAGGCTATGCTACAGGCCCGTGATGATGGGGTAAAAATCTGCGGTTTAAAAGCTTTTTGAATGGTCTGGTTCTAAGTAAGGTAAATTTAGTCTAACCAATCCTTCTGATTTTCAAGCTTGGCTGGCAAATAATCAGACATAACAAAATTCAATCCATGAGCTGCAAGAGCCTGCTGTTCACATCTGACTTTGAGTTTTATCAGGTCTTTAATGTTTTTTTGCCACTTTTTATGAGCATGTATGAATGGATCATTGCTCAATGCGTCCTTACCGCGTTTTATATCAACATCTTTTAATGGATGCGTTGGTAATTTGTACTCAGAAATATCATTTGTTGTTATACCAAAGTAACTGGCATTTGGTACACAGAAATATTGGTTAATATGAGCTGCGTTTCCTGACCCAACTTTCAGTGTCCTATAGATGTTACACCACCCATAAATATCTCCATCTGTGAAAGCATAGACTGGAAGCTTGTTTTCTTCACTCAATCGTCTGATAAATCTTCTGCATGCCCTAGTTGGTACTCCACCCATAGATACGAGTATGCAATTTGATTTTTTCCAGAAATTGTGTTTTACTAATCTTTGGAACATACCTGCAGTTTCTATTGCAAGAATGAATTTGGCTTTTGTTTCAAATCCAAGTTGCTCAACTGAACTTGGGACTGAATATGCTCCGCTACCCATTTTTGTGCAATCAATCTTAATTTCTGCACCTGAATCTGGGTCTTTGTCAATCACTTTTAACTGTCCAGCTATGTCTCCTCCTTTTTCTTCAGGTATAAAACCCATCTGCTCACGGTTTGTCATTAGCATAGCTTCGATATCATCCATAACGTTATCTGACTCGGGTTGCTCCTTGAATCTTGCTTCGCCCCAATTTTTTGATACGTAATAGGCTTCTCTTTTTGTAACAATATCGTCTGTCTCAACAACTTGCTTGGATAACTCCATCATCCGCAGTGATTGAGCAAATGTTTTTATCGTGGACGCTGTTAGTGTTCGTGACTTGAGTTTCCCGTTTAACTCAAAATAACCGACTTCAGGATCATAGTGTACATTATTTAAAGACCTAAGAGGCATATCAACTGTTGGTTGCTTGTCTGATATAATGTCTTGATAAATCTCGTTTGAGATTTCCTTTATTTTATCAATTGTTGGGTTCATTTTTTAGTATTTGTTTAATCATCTGACTGTTCGTCACTATCAGACTCAGTTTCCTCATCAATGGATCCTTTCCCAATTTTTGCAAATTCTTCATCAAAATCAGCATTCTTTGTGGGGTCAAATTTGAGGTCTTCTACTTGTCCCCTTGCTCTTTCAAGTATATTCTTTAATGATTCTTCCACTTTCATTTCATCAGCATCAGTATAACCTAAGAGGTTTTGTAATGCTATTGCAACGTGTGGGATGTACTTTTCAATATATGATCGTTTCTTAATTTCATCCTTAACGCGTTTCTTTTTTCTGACATAACTTGAAAGTTTCCTTCCACATTCTTGCAGTGCAAGCTTGGTTTCTTTTATGATTTCAGGATAGTGAGCTACTGCTTCTTTACTTTCAGATGTAAAAGGTACCCATACTGATGCCATATGAACGAATATTGTTATTGGTCCGTTTGGTGGTGAGTTCTGGCTTTGGTTAAGTCCGTATGGTCTCCATGAAATGGATGAAATCGATTTGGATATCGCACAGGCTCCACCCTGATATAATAGAGGTACCCGGTTGGCAAACCTAAGGATTCTCGCTGCTTTATCCCCTGGCTGTTCGCCCCCATATGCGATACCACATTCAATGATGAATGGGTTTCCTCTATATACACTAGGAGGTCTTGTCGTAGCGACATAATATTCTGCATTGATTTCTTTTCTCATACCTTTTGTGATATTATCTTCACCGAGTGGAGATATACAATCAGTAGGTGGTGCCATTATTTTTGTTTTTTTAATGCCTTTTATTAGGGCTTCAGCCATATCTCTTGAAACTTTTTTTGGCTTTGTTTTCGGTAAGAGGGCAGAATTTTCGCAGATTTGCTTAGCTGTTCCTGCTCCTACACGAGAAAAATCAGTCATGAGAAAACTTTGTAAAGTTCGACTTTCTGTGACTGACAACATGTCTATAAGAACACCAAGTTCTACTCCATACGGATGTGGTTTAATTTCCACTGCTGGTGGAGGAATCTCTTCAATTGCTCTAGCAAAAATGAATTGCTGAGCTTTGGGATTTGTATACACTATTGTTGCATGCGGATTGCAGATTGCTGTTTCTTTGAGGTATTCATCAACTGAAAGTGCACCTCCTACGTAACTGCCTTCAAGATCAATCTCAATTCTGGTTCCATGATCTTTGTCCCATTCAATTTCATGGTCCTTTGAGATTAGTGGCATGTTCTTTTTTGTGTCAATAGAAACTTCATAATATTGTGCTGAGCTATTGCGGCTGGTCCGAGATTTAATTTTAGAATGCCGACCTGTTGTCAATTGTCCATACATGACACTTGCAGAAATTCCAATTCCCTGCTGTCCTCTGGACATTTTAAGTGAGTGGAACTTACTTCCATATAGAAGTTTTCCAAATATCTTTGGTATCTGTTCTTTGATGATTCCGGGACCATTATCCTCAACAGTCACACGATAGCGTTCATTCCCCATATCAATAATTTCAATAAATAGTTCAGGAAGAATTCCTGCTTCTTCGCAAGCGTCGAGTGAATTGTCTACAGCTTCTTTTACTGTAGTCATAAGTGCTTTACGTTTATTATCAAAGCCAAGAAGATGTCGATTCCTTGCGAAAAATTCAGCAACTCCAATATCTCTCTGCTTTTTTGCTAACTCATGTGCAATCGATGTTTCAACCTTTTTTTCAGGAGGTGATGTTGGTTCAAGAGTTGGTTCAGGTGTTGGTTCAGAAGCTTGTTCAGGTGTTGGTTCAGAAGCTTGTTCAGGTGTTGGTTCAGAAGCTTGTTCAGGTGTTGGTTCAGGAGCTTGAACTGGTACTTCTTGCCTGTTTTCCTGGGTATTCTCATCAGAATTTAATTTCATCTGTGTCAATATTTAACCTCTTTAACTGTTTTCTTGAATTTGGCAGGTATTAATAAACTTTATGCAAAAAAAATTCCTGAACCAGATAGAATCAAAATAATATATTGGAAATTATTGGTCAAAAGATTTATATACTGCCATCCACAAAGTAGCATTAGATGGAAACTTGATAGTTAAGTTTCGTTATGGGGGTGTTTAAATGAGTATCTGGATAAATATTGGAATTCCTGCAATTATAATCATATTTTTTGCAGGTGTACGAATTATTAGGCCTATTGAAAAAGGCGTTGTAGAAAGACTAGGGAAATACATTAAAACTGTGGATCAGGGGTTTCACTGGATTATTCCAATCATAGACCGAATGACCAGAGTCAATACAACTGAAAGAATGGTAGATGTTCAACCTCAGACAGTTATTACTAGAGACAAACTAAATGCAATAGTAGATGCTGTGGTCTATTATCAGATTAAAGATGTTGTTAAGTCTGTTTACAATGTTGATGATCATAAATCTCAGTTAACTTCACTAGCCAGGACTACTTTAAGAGCTGTTGTGGGTAAAATGTCCCTTACTGAAGCAAATGAGAATAGGGACGATATTAACCTAAAAGTTGAACAAGTGCTAGATAAAGAAACAGACAGTTATGGTGTTGAAGTGCTTAGGGTAGAAATCCAGAAGATTGAACCGCCAGAAGATGTCCAAGAGGCCATGAATAAGGTTGTTAAGGCAGAGCAAGAGAAGATCTCTGCTATGGATTTAGCTACGGCTGTTGAGACCAAGGCAGATGGTGAAAGAAGAGCAGAGATAAAGAGAGCTGAAGGCCAAAGACAAGGTGAGATTCTTAGGGCACAGGGGGAATCTCAAGCTATTGTTATGGTTGCTGATGCTAAGGCCGCAGAAATTAAAGTAGTTAATGAAGCTCTGACAAAGTATTTCAAGAGTGATGCTCAGTTATACAAGAAACTTGAGACAACAGCCGAGTCCTTAAAGAATGGTACAAAGCTTGTTCTGGATTCAAACAGTAAAGTGATGAATATAATTAGCGATGTTGCTGGTGTCCCAATACCGATAAAAACAGGTAAGAAATAGAATAACTAGCTCATAATTTTTTTCTTTCTTCTTTTTTGTGTTTGCTGCCTGTACAATTAATTTTTGTAACACTAATTTTGATCATCTAATCAATTTTCTGATCATCCGATTCTGCATCATCAGTTGTATTATCTTTCTCTTCGATAAATTTATCCTTCAATTGCACTTCATCTTCACCACTGATACGGCGGATTGATAGTTCCCTTTGCTGCTTCTCAAGCCATTTGAAGACTGAAGAATGTGGGCTCCCTTCCAGTAGAGATTCAATTGCTCTTTTGCAGATTAAAACATTTTCATTGCGTCCAAGTATGCATATTGTCTTACCATATACTGATACATAGGTGTCTGTCATACTTTCAATATACTTTCTTGATTTTCCACGGGTCCCAATAACTCGTCCTTTTAGACGGAGCATATGGTTTTTATGCCGATTATAGTCAACTAGTCTGATTATTTCAAGCGCGTAATCTGATTTCAACAAAAGCAATGCAATCTCAGGATTGAATCCCCTTCCGATTGCTTTAATTATCTCTCGAACGCAGAATAAATATATCGCATCTGTTCCTACAATAAAAACATCTCCGTCATCAGAATTGATCTTTATTTTAGTTTTGGTTTCAGTTTCTATCTTTTCCTTAACTTCACCATTTTTTCCTATGAGTATAGCAACCCTTTCTTTAGGAATCTTAACTTCATACGAAAACTTTCCTTCTTCCATATGTGTCTGGAAAAGTGGCAGGTTCTTAAAGGTTTTGCAATAGAGATAGTATATGATCAGAATCTATTGGACTATTGTTAGAGTTCTTTGTCTGTCGTATCCATTTCTTGGAGCAAAGTTTCCCTTATTTCAGCTTGCTTTATTTTAGCTTTGTTCTTATTGAAGAATTTGATCAGGTTGTCAACATCTCTAAATAAGATTTCTTTACCAGACACATCATTTAGTGGTACAGCCTGTGAGAAATCTATGAATACTGGCTCTTCATTGTTATTTAAAATGTTATATTGGGACAGGTCTCCATGAACAAGGTTAATTTTCATCATTTTTATGATATTTTCCATGGTAGTATCAAAGAACTTTTGGGGATATTTAGGGATATCGTCCTTTATTTTCCTAGCTGGTTCATTGTCTCCAATCATTTCCATTATCAGAATATTGTAATACTGTTTTATTGGGATAGGAACTCGGATTACACTTCTTGCCCTCATTATATTTCTGAATTCCCTCTGTGCCCATGTGAAAATAACGTCTCTTTTGCTCCTTTTAATGTTAATATAGCGTTTGTCCATCCTAAGGAGGTTGAACATCTGATTGAAATCGCAATTTTCCAGACGATATATCTTAATTATAACATAATTGGTCTTGTCTTCTTGATTTTGCTTCTTTGTAGTTGCTAGAAATATCAGAGCTTCTTTTCCCTGTGAAATATGAGAAACCATGTCTTCAAATATGCCTTGGCTCTGCAATCGGAAGAGATTTCGGCGCGTAAACTCATCAAAAACGCTATTATAGGTCTTCCATTTCTCAAGCGAACGTTTTGCCATTTCCCTTTCGTTTGTGAGCTGAGTTTAAACCTTTTCGATAGATTTATAAATATGAGTATCTACCTGAAGTAAACATAAAGTATGCTCTATGGGTCCTTTATTGAGCTGGAAACTGCGTTTCTGGCGGTGATATGGAGACACAAAAGCATATAACAGCCCGTCACGAGAGTACTCACCGGAGCTTATGACGAAAGACTCGCTGGGAACGTGGGAGTTAGTGTTACGGGCAACAAACCTTTAATGATCCTCAATCATAAAAAGAACAAGTATATCACGTTCATTGAATAAATTAAATTCATTATAAGTCATATTCACTGAAATAAGGCAAATACACGCCGATTTAGTATTTTTTACAGGGTAAATGCCGCTTAATGCTTGTTCTGATATCAGGGGGTTTATAACTACAGGGGTGTTTAACTTGGGAAAAATTAGTCAAGTAGCTTCAAAATATATAATTCATTCAAGAATAATGATAGAAGGAGTCGTAGACAGACCAGATGTTATTGGCGCAATATTCGGCCAGACAGAAGGATTGTTAGGAGAAGATCTTGAACTTCGAGAACTCCAAAGATCAGGAAGAATTGGCAGAATAGAGGTCAAAGTTGAGACAAAAGCTGGAAAAACACAAGGTTCTATTACTGTGCCGTCCTCGCTTGACAAAGCAGAGACAGCCATAATTGGCGCTGCTCTGGAAATCATCCAGAGAATCGGACCTTGCAATTCCAAGATTAAAGTTGATCAGATTGAAGATGTAAGAATCTCCAAAAGAAAGATTGTGATTGACAGAGCCAAGGAACTGCTGAGAAATCTAATGGATTCCTCTCTTCCGGATAGTCAGGAATTGGCCGACGAAGTAGCTCATTCAGTCAGAGTTATGGAAATCATGGAATACGGAAAGGACCGGCTTCCAGCTGGACCCGCTATCGATGAATCTGATGAGATTTATGTAGTTGAAGGTCGTGCTGATGTAATTAATCTTTTAAAGCATGGAATCAAAAACTCAATATCTATGAACGGCACTAATGTTCCACAGACCATAATTGATGTTTCTAAACAAAAGATTATAAATGTCTTGGTCGATGGAGACAGAGGCGGAGATCTTATTATTAAGGAACTTATGGATGTTGCAGAGATCGATTTCATCTCAAAAGCACCTGATGGTAAGGAAATTGAAGAACTTACTAAAAAGGAACTGCACAAAGCTATGAGAAGTAAGATTTCGGTTGAACAAGCTAAGCTCGACATGTCCAGGTATGGAAATCAACAATCATACCAACAACAGAGGAGACCAATGAAACAAAATGTTAGCAGTAAGCCAACTTCTTTTGTTCCAAAGTCACAGGACAAAGCACCAGTTGTCAAGTTATCTGACAATGAGAACAAGATTTTCAAGGATATGCTGGAAGATCTAATCGGTACAAGGGGAGCATACATTCTCGATGACAAGCTTAATATTTTAGGCAAGGTCCCTATAAGTGAGCTTCCTGCAACACTGAAATCACTGAGTTCTGGAGTCTCAGCAATCGTACTTGATGGTGCCATAGACAAAGCATTAATGCAGACTGTCGAAAAAGCAGATATCAAATATATAATTGGTATGGAACTTAAGATAAAGAAATCAGAGACAAAGAAGATTGTCCTTACTGCAAGCGATCTTTGATTTTTTATTTTTTTTCTGTTTCTTAAAATCAGTTGATTATTTTATTATACCTAAAGAATTCTTTATAACCATACATCTTCTTACATTTTGCACACTGGAACACAACTTCTCCATTTGACATAGGAAAATCAGATAATCGTACGTTCGTATTATCACATTTTGGGCAATTTAGCTTAACTGGCTTAAATTTAAAGAATTTATTACATACTTTGCAAAATATTATTTCTTCATTGCATTGTAGGAGCCTGTGCGCACTCGCATCACAGAATGGACAAAATTCAATGTCGTCTACCATGCTATCCCGCTTTCTATCCTAATTTAAAAAGTTTATGATTACTAGGTAAAGTCAACTACCGTGGGTTTGGGTAACAAATATATGCAAAGCAGATTTTGGGACTGTAAATTACTCTATTTACAGTAAATTCTTCTTTGCAAAAAGGATTCATCGTTGGGTTTCTCCGTCGATGAATTTGGACATAAATTTTGCTTTTTA
>JAIPIC010000079.1 GCA_021734865.1 Candidatus Woesearchaeota archaeon
TATATGCAAAGCAGATTTTGGGACTGTAAATTACTCTATTTACAGTAAATTCTTCTTTGCAAAAAGGATTCATCGTTGTGTTTCTCCGTCGATGAATTTGGACATAAATTTTGCTTTTTACAAAGAAGAACCATTTAACACACTTAAGTTGACTTTACCTGGTTGTTTAAGCTGTAAATATTATCTTCGATATAGCCACAAAAGAAATTGCTCCAAATATACTCAATAAGAAAAAATCAGGAGGCTGTCTCTCTTCTATAATGCTTTCAACCTTTCTCATATTTACAAGCTCTCTTTTCTCTTTGAGATAATCTATACAACCCTTTAAAATTGGATCAATATCCTCAGTCTTATCAAGAGAATACTTCAGATAATCCTCATAGTTATGAGAAATCTCACTAACACAAGCTAGTTCAGCAAGATAACTATCAATCATTCCTGCAACTTCATCATCTTCTAGTTTTTGCAGAAGCTTAGATATATTGGCAATAGATTCTTTGAAGGTAATATTATTCTCATAATTCACACTAATTCGTTTCCCAGCCAGTACGTCTTCATATAATTCTTTTAATGTGCTGTGTCCACATTCCTCCACTCCTCCTACGACAGAACCATTTGAACATACGACTTCAATCTCTGGAGTGACATTCATTGTCATATTTCCTTTGTATCTAATCTCTCTGATACCCTTACTCTCTAGAGCATCTTGGTACATATAAGTCAAGTTATCAGAACCGCATTCGCGAGGATCAAGTGTTATCTTGCCGTCATAACAAATGAACTCAATATCTTCACATCCAAGTAAGCACAGAATACAAATTAGAAGTGCAACTTTAACTGCAATCCTTTGATACACCTTCTTCCCCCGGTTCGCATTTTCCATTCCCATCGCAAGGATTAATTATTATATGATTACAATCCATTTTATTGTAATTGAAAGAATCTTCAGTGCAAGGATAGTCATCATCGCAGTCTGGACAATCTTGTGAAGGATACTCACCTGGCTCGCATATGCTATTACCAATGCATGGAATGATATCCACATTTTGGCATTTGAATCCAGTCAATATTGAGCAACTGTCCTGTGTGCATATTTTACTATCATTACAGGTTTCAGGACAACAACCAGATACTAGAATCAATGGTAAAATCAAGAAAATATATTCATATCTCATTAAATTGCAATAAGGGCTAGTATTATAAAAACTTTACTTAATAAAAAAAATAAAAAAAGAAATCAGTCAAATATTAAATCGGAGTCCTTGAGTCCAGGTTGAGGAGGCACGTCATTATTGTATGAATTTAAATCACCCTGACTGCCAAGGCTGCTATCTGGATGCGCAGTTCTTAAATCCTTCTGTTCACCAGGCACTTTAGACCCAATAGTATTCAAGTCCTTTTGAGGTCCTAATGAACCAGCCTCATTTGCTTGCCCTGTGCTTGGCTGTTTTTGGTTTGGAGTATCCGCAATGCTACTATCCCTTAAATCTGGATCATTACTAACAGGGGATTGACATCCAACAATTAGGCACAAGATGAGAAGAAATGAAAATATAAAATTTGTTTTCATCATTAAACCTCTGAATATTTATGCTTTTCTTAAATGATATAAAGATTTATTCCCAGAATAGTTATAAGAAATACTATATTAAAATTAGTTGATTACATCAATCAATAAGTTTGAACCTGTCGGTCGCTGTTGCAGTAGCTCCGGAGTTCATGTCATAGATAGTCAGTTTCATATTATATTCACCCGCGGGCATATGTTCCATGGGTGAAAAAGACCCATACGGGTTAGGGGCAATATTATCTGGAAAGATTGCTTTACCCATACCGCCGAGAATCATCTTACTGTCAGCGAATTTCTCACCGTCATCATCTGTGATCTCAACGTCGAGATCTATCCAGTGATAACCTTGTTGACTCTTCTCAAATTCACCTACATTGATTAGTGCCATAATGATGGTTTCATTTTTATGATAAACAGCATCATCTAAGTATGTTATAGTTCCGTTGTCATTTCTGGCAAATGCCGTACTCTCGACAGTTAAACCTGATTGGCATCCTAGAAGTACCAAAAGCAAAATTATTACGATATATGCTTTCATATGATGTTTTTAGATGCCTCTATTTAAAAATGTTCGCATTGCAATAGTAATATTTGGGCTAAGAACCTTGTTTTAGATGCAAAAAAGCCTCTGAGGGGATTTGCACCCCTGACCTCGGGATCTCGTGCTCGGATGATCCGAAATACAAGTCCCGCGCTCTGCTGACTAAGCTACAGAGGCATAATATGCAGCTCAACTTAGGTTTTTTAATTTAATTTATAAAGTATTCGGTTGTATTATCAACTGTTCAGGATGGCAAGGAAGATGCACGGCTAAGAAGTGTTCTGACCAAAACATTTTTTTATAATCAAATCAAGAAATAGGATAATATTGAGGTGTATGATAATGATGAAACATTCAAAAGGTTCTTTAAACTTACAATTGGAGTTATTGTAACATTAATTCTGGCAATTACGATGCTTGGTCTGGGAATTGCTTTCATATCTGGTATTTTTGATAAGGCCAATGAGAATATTCATAATACAGGAAATGCGCTTGATGCACAGAGACAACAAGAATTAACGAGTTCTTGCAAAGAGGAGGTATGTCTTGAAATGCCAAAATTAGAACTGGCTAAAGGTAAGGAATACACAGTCTTTATTGCATTTAACAATAAGCTTTCAAGTGATATTACATATGACTTGTCCGCTACCAATGATTGTCATGAATTGGGCACATCCCTTTCAGATCAATGTGGAATAAATGATAAGGAGGCTGTTGTCTCTATGATGATGGAAGAATCCGTGGATGTCCCAAAAGGCACAACGAGAGTCTTACCAATAAAATTCGCTGCAAAACCGAGTGCCACCAAAAGCACATTTATTTTTAACATTGAAATTTCTCAAGCAGATTCAAGTTATCATTCAGTTAAGACTATCACTGTTGATACAACAATCTGAGAAGAATTCAAATTCTTTTTTTGTTCTAATTTAAATATATTTTTTTACGAAGAAAATTTACCCCTTCAGCTCCTTGATCTTCTGAGGTAATATTGATCCTGGCACAGTAGGATGCTGCTTGACACCAGCTTTATATTGATAAGTGTTGAGGAATGATTCTAATTCATACTTAATCTGTCCTAAATCTGCATTAACCTGTTCATCATAGTTCGAGAGGATGCTGTACCATCTCAGATGCCAGATATATTTGTCAATAATACCAAGAATAAAATAATAGAACGGCTGCGTATGCCAGTGCCACTGTGTTGTTGTCTCAACAAAAGACGAAAGCCTTCCTGATACTTTTGCAGTCTGATATTTGTAATCTTTTCCGTCAAGTTTCATATGCTCATCCTTGATACCTGTTATGCTAAATTGAATAGCCATTACATATTTTGCGTACGTGGTGACATTCTTCCAGGGTTCATAGGAAAGAGTAATAATTTTTCCGTCTTCTTTTATTTTCTCAGAAAAAGATAGTTCTCTCTTATTATAACCCAGAGAATCAATTAATTGATCTATCTTTGTAATAAAATCCTGCACGTTCATCGGGCCGGAGTAATTTAACCCAGATTCATCCACTAGTCGAACTCTTTCCATTATGACTTCAATTCATACCTTGGTGTATAATCAGATGATTTTGGCATATTTAAATAACGCTTGATTGTCTGATACAGATGATTGATATCTTCATTGGTGATATCTTCGTATTTGTCATTCCAAGGTTTGAGAAAAATTTTATCCCAAAGTATCTGTATGAAATTAGGTAGTGGCTGTGCTGATTTGCCTAGCCAACCAAAATCCATGAATACATCAAAGAGAATTGTCAATTTGGCGTGCTGCATCGTAGTTTTAGAGCCACTTTTTTCCACAGTGACATTCTTGCAATCCCAAATATAAATTCGTATTCTGAATCTCTGCTTGTGATAATCAGTCCACTTCCTCCAGGGTTCCAGTTCCAGCTCAATATGTTTAGTTCCGTCTGGTTTAGTCACATTGACATCAAGATTGTCTCTCATATCAAAACTCTTTTCTCTGATCCATAGATTTATGAGCTTATACAAATCGGAAACTACCAATAAGCCTTCATATTCAAGCTTTAGATCCTTAACAATTACTTTAGTATAAACCATAACTACCACATGGTTTTATAAACATCGTGCTGAGCTGTTTCCATACCAAGGAATTCTTTGATATCAGCCAGCAATTTCAATACATAATAATAATGCCTATCTCCCCAGATACCATCCCATTCTTTATCAGTACCCATACCTCTCAGATACCTCATATAAAATTTGAGGAGCTTTGGGGTAAACCAGTTGCCTGCAAACATATTATTGTAATCCCACTGAGATTCCCCATTGACTTCAATGAGCATTCTGGCTTTAACAAGTTTCTTTTTCTGTCCGTTTTCAATAACTTCAACAGGTTGCATATCCCATGTGTGAATAAAAATATTGATCCAGTACATTACGAAATCTGATTCCTTTCGCCAGGACCTGAATTTAATCTCTTCTTCTTTTCCAACTTCATTCCCAGGTTTTCTCTTATAAAGTGTTTCAAGAACCGTCCACCCGCGGCGGGTCTGCCATCCCCTGATAGTTGACTGAAGACCAGCGTAGTCAAAAACACCTTTATACTTAATTCTATGATATGGGAGAGGATCGCTTGGCATACAAAATATATTGGCTGGATTATTTATAAATCTTTCTGAGGCGATCATGACGAAATAGTACAACTAATAGTGTAATCAAGATTTAACCTATTATAGTATTTAGTGCTATTGACCCTCGTTGTTATGAGTCCAATTGTTGCAATACCTTGGTTAGATTTATTTATGATATGGATATCCCAGTGTGAAATGCGTAGATTTATTGCAAAACTTGCTTGGCATTTCTCAGATGCAGAAAAAATTTATCAGGCAATGAAAAGACAAAGAAACCATAAAGAAACACAACTCCTTCTGTTAAAAAGACTTGATCCTAATATTAAAAAGCTACAGGATCATAAAAAATTACCTCTAACCAGAAAAGGCGGTGGAGAAACCCATAAGAAATACCAAAAAGCAATTAGGCAAATATACAATGAGATGACACCAATTGAGCTTTGGGATCCAACATACACTCTGGGTGCTCATAAAGAACCAATTAGTCTATTCCATCCTAGTATCAGTTCATTAAAATATGGTTCAATATTGGAGATTAACCAACACGAGGCAGTTAAAGCACTCCAACTTACAAGAAAAAATCTCAAAGCTATCCGGATTAATGGACCAATAACTGATGCAAAAAAATCTCAACTGGAACAATACTTCTCTTGTCCGGCATATTTAGTTGTGAAGAATGGAAACCAATATATTGCTCACAGTTGCAGTGAAGGAAAGTTGCATTATGAACCATCAGCATACATCATAGAATATCTTAAAGATTCCAAACCAGTACAGGTTGGTGAATTGGGAGAGATCTTTTTTACTGATCTCCATCAAAAAACAATAATAAGACGCAGTACAGGTCTTTGTGGTAGGTTCTCCAGCAAGTGCAAATGCAATTCCTCATTGCCTGTTATCGGAACAATTGAAGGAGATTCAAATAATTGTATTTCAAATAGAGGACACATAATCACATCTTTAATGCCTGCAGAACTTGCAGACCAATATGACTGGGTGGATAGAATAAAACTTGTACAGCAAAAGAAGGAGTTAATGGCAGAAATCCAAGTATGTTTTAAGCCAACCAATAACAGTCTTAATAGACTGACAAAAGACATAGCTAAATTGACACATATCCGAAACATCGTCTTAAGTGTTGTTGATAGAGTTGATCCAACTCCCATTGTTGGAATTAATCCATTTAATAATCAATAACAAGAACTGCTTTATCTTTCACTGCCCTGTCAACACTTACATGTAATCCTGATACATTTGTGTCATAATTCTCAATAATTCTTGTAACAGTTTCATTAAGATAGGAAACACTTATTTCTACAGAATCAGGGCGTAACCCAGACATATTCGCATGGTGTTATATATGCTCTCACGATTCCATTTTCATCTGAGTAAACTTATTTCTTAACTTCTACATCCAAGAAACAAAAGCAGTCAGCAAGAAAATACCTATTTATCATTAGATTAATAAGAAATCTAATGTTTAAAATATTTTTTGGGCTGTTTTTTGAATTGATAATAATGATTAATTGAGATAAAAATATATAATATACAAAAGACCTTTTCATAATGACAGACGTAGTCTTATTCCAGCCAAAATCTGATCTATCTGATGAAAGCGTATCTCGATCAATATCTATACCTCTTTCTTTACTGCAGGTGGCATCATTCTTACATAAAAAACACTCAATTGTGCTTATTGACCAACGGATTGAAAAAAACTGGAAGAACAGACTGCTAACAGAGTTGAAAAAGAAACCACTTTTCTTTGGCACCACCTGCTATACTGGCGAACCGATAAAATGGGCTCTAGAAGCAAGCAAAATCGCTAAGACGGCGGGAATACCTGTTGTTTGGGGAGGAATTCATGCAACCCTCTTGCCAGAACAGGCATTAGCAAATGAAAACATAGATATTGTCGCATATGGAGAAGGAGAAAACACATTAGTCAGTCTGGCAGACCATTTTTTAGGAAAAAGACCAATAAATGATATAAAAGGAATATACTACAAGTCGGATAGCAGTGATGAAGCAAAAATAATCAAAAATCCACCAGCACAACCAACTGACTTGAACAAATTAGGACCACTCCCAACAGATATTATAAATGTGAACAGATATATTAACAATAAAACCATAGGTTTTGCTTCCAGTAGAGGATGCCCCTTCTCATGTACATTTTGTATAAATGTACCAATCTATGGACGTAAATATCATGCTATGAGTGCAGATAACACATTTGAACAAGCAAAATTTTTTATTGAAAAATTTAAGATTACTTACTTATTATTCCTTGAAGCTGATTTCTTCATAGATAAAAAAAAAGCTTGGAGTTTGCAAAACTGATCACTCCATATGAAATTAAATGGGAAGCAACAGCAGACATCAACACATTTGGTGCGCTTAGTGATGAAGAAATGACAATCATGGAACAAGCTGGATTGGAAACACTGCGAATAGGAGCAGAATCTGGTTCAGATAAAATACTTAAGCGTATTAATAAGCATCTGACTCGCAAAAAAATCCTTGATTTTAACCGTCGGGTTGCAAGGTATCAATTTATTCCAAATTACGGATTTATGACTGGTTTTCCTTTTGAGACAAAACAAGACCGCAATAAGACACTTCAACTGGCACTGCGATTGCTTGATGAAAATGCCCACGCAGAGATCGGTCCGATGAATTACCTGCTTCCCTACCCACAGACCCCTATCTGTACAGATCTTGAAGAGTACGGATATCTACCTCCTAAAAAACTGGAAGACTGGATTGATTATAGCCCATTTCATCTTAATCGTTTGTTAAAAACAAAAAAATCCAGAATGCCTTGGTTGACACCTAAGAAGCTTGAGGAATTAGATAGACTATATTTTTTAACAGCATTCCTTGGCAAAAATTATACTGAATCTAGTGGAATTATGGAATTCCTATTCAATATTTACAGACCAATAGCTTGGGCCAGGCTAAAATTAGGATTACTCTACCCTCTTCCTGAAAAGGTGTTTTATGATATTTTAAGGGGTTAATACTTATAATGAGATTATTGAAAATCTCGCTTGCGAGGGTTTCATCGGGATTCAAATATCCCGCACTTTAGTGCGAGATTTTCAATACAAAGAAATGCATATGCATTTCTTGTACAAAAAATGTACCATTTTTCCGTACTGATAATTGCGATTATCAGTTCCAAAAACTGCTCACACGAGTCCATACTCGTATGTGCA